>JAPKGU010000175.1 GCA_026647565.1 Phycisphaerales bacterium
ATCCCCGGCGTGATCATGGGCTCGGCGGGGTACATGAGCCCCGAGCAGGCCCGCGGCAAGCCGGTGGACAAACGCTCGGACATCTTCTCGTTCGGTTGTGTGCTCTACGAGATGCTGACGGGCGCGATCCCGTTTCAGGGAGAGACCGTCGCCGACGCGATCGGCGCGACGATCCATAAGGAGGTCGACCTCGCCCGGCTGCCACCCGATGCCCCGGCGGCGGTGCGTCGACTGCTCAGTCGTTGCCTCGACAAGGATCCTGCGCAGCGCTTCGCGTCCGCGGCCGAGGTGTCGGACGCGATCGCGGCCATGCATCGTTGGGCGCGGGAGGAGGGCGTTCCCGAACTGGCGCGGCTGTGCGAACGCATCCTGGTGATGGAAGAGGGACGCGAGTCCTGGACGGCGTTCGAGCTGTCGTGCGAGATCGAGAAGATCGTCCCCGACGACCCGATCGCGGCGAGGCTGAAGCCCGCCTTCTCGATGCCAATCTCGATCACGTCCGATCCGCCCGGGGCACGGGTATTCGCCTCGTTCTACGGGGACCCTGAGGGGAAAGAACTCGACCTCGGCGAGACCCCGCTCCGCGACCGAGCGTTCCCGCGCGGGCTGTCGCGCGTCCGGCTCGAGCTGCCCGGGTGGGTCCCCGCGCACGACCTTCTCTGGTGTCTCAGCAGCGCCGTGAACAACGCGACGGACAGCGCCACGCTGACCTGGCACTTCACGTTGCGCAGACCCGACGAGATCCCAGAAGGGATGGAGGCAATCCCCGCGGGCAGCTTCCCCGTGTTCCTCCCCGGTCTGGACCATCTTCCGAAGGATCCCGTCGGCGCATTCCTGATGGACCGGCACGCGGTAACCAACGCGCAGTTCAAGCGGTTCGTCGACGACGGCGGCTACTCGTGCGAGCGGTTCTGGCCCGGGCCGTTCCTTTCGGGCGAGCGGGAGCTCACCAGGGAAGAGGCGATGGCGATGTTCGTCGACTCGGCAGGCCAGCCCGGGCCGGCTGGGTGGATGATGGGCGAGTTCCCCGCCGGGGAGTCGGACTACCCCGTAACGGGCGTGAGCTGGCACGAGGCCACGGCGTACGCCGCGTGGTCCGGTCAATCGCTCCCGACGATCTTCCACTGGAGCCGGGTGGCCTTTACGAACGCCAGCGCGCAGATCGCGCTGCTCGCAAACTTCTCCGGCCGCGGCCCCTCGCCCGTCGGTCGGACGCGGAGCGTCAATCGGTTCGGCGTGCACGATCTGGCCGGCAACGTGCGCGAGTGGATCCTCAACCCCGTGGATCGCCAGGGTCACCGGTTCATCCTGGGCGGCGGCTGGAGCGACCCCGGCTACGCGTTTGTGGACGCCTACGCCCAGTCCGAGTTCGATCGATCGCCGTCCAACGGCTTCCGGTGCATCCTCGTCGCTGAGAAGGACCCGAATCAGGAGCGGCTCGGGCGGCGTCTGAGCGCGGCGTTCCGCGACTTCCGGGCCGAGACCCCGGTGTCTGACGAGGTCTTCGGGTATTTCCGGAGGCAGTTTCTCTACGACCGCCGACCCTTGGATGCTGTGCTCTCGGCGGACCAGACGTCGCCGCTGGGCCGCTGGCAGACGGTCGAGATCTCGGCCGGCTACGGCGGCGAGCGGATGCAGGTGCACCTCGTGCTCCCCGAGAAGGGCCGGCCACCCTTCCAGACGGTTGTGCTGTTCCCGGGGTCTCTGGCGCTGCACGCCAGGGTGTTCACGCTGACCGAGTTTCAACGCGTCGACTTCCTTGTCCGGAGCGGGCGTGCGGTGGTGCTCCCGGTGTACAAGGGGACCTACGAGCGCGGGACGGGGCTCAACTCCGACTATCCGACGGAGACTTCGGAGTACAAGGACCACGTCCTGATGTGGGGCAAGGACCTCGGGAGAGCGATCGACTACATCGAGTCGCGGCCGGACCTGGACGCGACGCGCGTCGCTTACTTCGGCACGAGCTGGGGTGGGGCCATGGGCGCCATCATGCCCGCGGTGGAGCCCCGCCTCAAGGTCAATGTGCTCTACGTGGCAGGGCTCATGTTCCAGAAGTCGCTTCCGGAGGCCGACCAGATCAACTACATCACGCGCGTCACGCAGCCAACCCTGATGCTCAACGGCGAGATGGACTTCTACTTCCCCCCGGAGCACTCGCAGATCCCGATGTTCGAGCGCCTCGGATCCCCGCCGGAGCACAAGAAGCGGCTGACCTACCCGCGCGGGCACACCGTGCCCAAGGCCGAACTGATCCGCGAGTCGCTCGCTTGGCTCGATCGTTACCTCGGTCCGACCGGCGCCACGAGCCGCGAAACGACCGGCCCGCGCGATGCCTGAGAGGACCGCCGGACCGAACTCTCCCGGCATCAAGCGACAACCCCCGAGTCTCGCGACCCGGGAGTGATGCGAACTGGGGGCGCGGCATGGCTTGACGGCGTGCGTTTCGAAGCCCCAGAGACACGGAGCGGGACTGCGGCCGACCTGCGGGTTCAGACGTCGGACGTCGGCTCGCGCGACAAACTCGGTACACTCCTCGCTCCATGCACCCAGGCGCGATCGGTCCATTCAAGATTGAACGAGAACTCGGCCGCGGGGGCATGGGCGAGGTGTACCTCGCGCGTGATACGCGGCTTGACCGACAGGTGGCGATCAAGGCGTTGCCTGCGCACGTGGGGCAGGATGCGGATCGGCTGGCGCGCTTCCAGCGTGAGGCCAAGGTGCTGGCGTCGCTGAACCATCCCGGCATCGGCGCGATCTACGGGCTGGAGGAGTCGGGTGGGCACCAGTACCTGATCCTGGAGTACGTCGAGGGGGAGACGCTCGCGGATCGGCTGGCACAGGGGCCGATCCCGGTCGACGAGGCGTTGAGTCTGGCCAGGCAGATGGCCGAGGCGCTGGAGGTCGCCCACGAGAAGGGCGTCATCCATCGAGACCTCAAGCCGGGCAACGTGATGGTGACGCCCGATGGCGTGGTGAAGGTGCTGGACTTCGGGCTGGCGCGGACGGAAGAGCGTGCGGCGTCTTCTTCGGGCCTCGCGATCAGCGGGCCGGACTCGCCGACGGTGACTTCACCGGCGCGATACGCGCACAGTCCGACGATCCCCGGCGTGATCATGGGCTCGGCGGGGTACATGAGCCCCGAGCAGGCCCGCGGCAAGCCGGTGGACAGACGCTCGGACATCTTCTCGTTCGGTTGTGTGCTCTACGAGATGCTCACGGGCGCGATCCCGTTTCAAGGAGAGACGGTCGCCGATGCGATCGGCGCGACGCTGCACAAGGAGACGGATCTCGGGCTGCTGCCGGCGGGGACGCCGCGGCGGGTGCGGGACCTGGTCACGAACTGCCTGGCGAAGGACAAGAAGAATCGTCTGCACGACATCGGGGACGCGCGGATCGAGCTTGAGCGGGCGATCAGGGAGCCGCGCGAGCCCGATCAACGTTCCGGGGCGGCGGCAGTTGGCCCCTGGTGGCGATCGGCGGGCGTGCTCACAACCGTGTGCCTGCTCGCGCTCGCAGCGATCGCGATCACGTGGATCCTCCGGCCGCGGGCGGGCGCGATCGCCGGCGCGAGCGGCGGCGGCCAGGTTGTACGAGCGACGCTGGCGCTCCCCGAGGATCTGAGCTACCGGGTCGGCGACCGCTCGGTGGCGCTCTCGCCGGACGGGACGCAGGTCGCCGTCGTCGCACGGCCGAAGGACAGTCTCTCCGGGACGAGCATGTACGTGCGCGACCTCTCGAGGCTGGAGTTCCGCGCGCTCCCCGGCACCGCCGACGCGACTTATCCGTTCTGGTCGCCCGACGGCAAGTCGATCGCCTTCTTCGCGAACGCGAAGCTCAAGCGGATCGATCTGGCCGACGGGATCGTGCGGGTGCTCTGCGATGCGCCGGCAGGCCGCGGCGGATCCTGGGGCTCCAAGGGCACGATCGTGTTCGCTCCGAGCGCGATCGGCGGGCTGTCGGTCGTGAGCGACGCGGGCGGTACGCCGACGCCGATGACGAGGGCCGAGGCCCCTGGTGAATCGCACCGCCTGCCGCAGATGCTGCCGGACGGCGAGCGATTCCTCTTCTATGTCGCAAACATCGAGATGCCCGGCGTGTTTTCGTTCGATCCGGTCACGCAGGAAGCCCGGCCGGTGCTGGCGGGCGAATCTGAGGCGATGTTCGTCGAGCCGGGGCATCTGGCCTTCGTGCGCGACGGCAATCTCCTGGTTCAACCGTTCGATGTCCGGCGTCTGGAACTCGCCGGCGTGCCCCGTCCCATCGCACCGGGCGTGGCCCGCAACGAGACGAGACAGTTCATCAACGTGGGCCTCAGCGCCGGCGGAACGCTTGTGTATCAGCCGCGCGGCGCCGTCCAGCGGTGGCGCCCGGCGTGGCTCGGTCGTGACGGAACGCAAGTTCCGATCGAGATGGAGTCGCTGCCCATTCACTCTTCCCACGCGACGCTCTCGCCGGATGGACGGCGCGCCGCCGTGGCGCTGCGGAGCGAGACGGGCAAGCCGTCGATTGCGATCGTCGATCTCGAGCGCGGCACGCAGACCGCCATCGGCGACCCGGCGTGGCGGGGCGCGGACATTCCGGTGTGGTGCGCGGACACGCAGCGCATTCTGTGCACCGCCGCATCGGGAGGAGTCTACAGCATCTGGAGCGTTCCGCTGGCGGGTAACGGACCGCCCGAGGTGGTCTGGAGCGAGCCCGGCATGGAGTACCATCCGGCCTCGCTCACGCCTGACCACCGGACGCTGCTGTTCTCGCAATGGAACAACCGCGACAAAGTTGGCGACATCATGACGTTGAGCCTGGCGCCCGACCAGAAGGCCACGCCGCTGATGACGACCCCCGCGAACGAGCACCTGCCGAGAGTGTCGCCGACAGGCGCCGCCGTGGCGTTCGCCGATCTTTCGCAGTCGGTCGCCAACGGAACTCTCAAGGTCGTTTCCTTCCCTTCGCCGTCGACGCCGGTGACGATCTCGGGCCCGGGCGGCGCCGTTGCCAACTCGCACCGTTGGATCGGCGATAACGAGCTGGCGTGGCTCGATCCCTCGAGGCGGATGTGGTCGGCGACGATCACGGTCAAGGACGCCGAAGTGGACGTGGGACCGGCCGAGCCGATGTTCGAAGGCAAGCCGCTCGACGAGCGGGTCTCGATCGTCGCCTACGACGGTGCGCGCGAGCGGTTCCTCGCCATGATCGCGGAGAATCCGGAGCAAGAGCCGACGCTCGTGTACGTGAGTGACTGGCGGCAGGACGGTGCGCAGGCCTCGCCGGCCGGTCGTTAAGGTGCTGCGAAGCGGCGGGCGTGTGGGCAGGGATCCGGGGATGGTGTGACGGCACGCTTCCTGGAGATCCGGGGTCGGGACGCGCAGGTGCAGCCATTCGGCGGCGTGGGCAACGGGCCCTCCCCGGTTGGGGCTGGTTGTCGGGCGGCGTTCGCTATCGCATGAAGCCCTCGGCCCATGCCGCCGCGTCCGGGGCCGAGGCCGACGCTGCCCGGTGCCACAGCGAGCGATGGTCTGGCCGCACGAGGTCGCGAAAGTTCTGGCGGCCCGATCGCCGACCGTCATTCAGGTCCTCGCGGACCCTGCTCACCCGCTCCGCGATCACGGAGTCGTCCGTCGACCCCAGGGCGACGACGAGCGCCGCGGCCAGCGCCATCTCGGGATCGTTCCAGGGTAACGAGGCGGCCCGCGTGCGCCACCCCAGCGTGTAGCGACGGAACTCGATCGAGCTGACGCGCTCTCTCGCGGCGATGATGAGGGGCAGGACGAACGCTTCGGTCCGAACTCCCAGCGGCGGGTCCTCGATCGCTGCCAGTTCGAGATGCACAAAGGCGACGTACTCCGCCAGCGCGGCGGGCCAGGCCACGGTCTCGTCCTCCGCCGCTCGGCGCAGCGCGCCGAGCAGGTCCGTCGAGATCGAGTTCCATGTGTCGGTCGGCCATGTGATCGTGCGTCGACCACGATTCGCCAAGGGCTCGATCGGATCGATCCGACCCCCGCCGATCGTCCATTCGTCGCATGAGCACCGCAGATCGCTCACGGCGTCACCACGGAGCAGGTGACGGGTCGCGCCTCTGAGATGTTCGAGTAACTCTTCAGGACGAAGCGTGTCGGCTTCGGCGGCATCACCAGGCGACATGGGAGTAGATTATGCCGTCAGGAACTGTAACCACCGGGTCTTGCGACCGGGGGGGGTGTTTGTCAGTGGGGTCGGGCTGTGCTGCGATTGCGTTGCCGCGGGGGCCACTTTCGGCAAGCGGCGGGTGTCAAGAGCCCCACATGTGGTGGAAATGGGATGAGTTTCCAGTAAGCTGTGGCGTAACTTCGGTTCTTCCTTGGGAGATGCATCATGAAGACCACAAAGCGCTGTACTGTCCTGGCCGCTCTCGTCCTCGCCGCCACCAGCGGCCTGCTTTTCGCCGGGCCGCTCGACCCGCCCCCGGGTCCGGTCGCTTCGACTCACAAGACCCTCAGTGAGGTCGAGCCCCGTATCGCCATCAATGCCACCAATACTCCGGGCGACGCGACCACCACCTTCCGCATCACCCAGCCCGGGTCGTACTACCTCACCGGAAACATGACTGGCGAGGTCGGCAAGGCCGGCATCAGCATCGACACGAGCCACGTCACCATCGATCTGTGTGGATACGTCATGGACGGAGCGACCGTTCCCGGCGTGTCCGGCTCCCGCGATGGCATCGTCGGAGGCAATATCTCCAATATTCGAGTCACCAACGGCGTCATCAAGTCCTGGGGGCGGCGCGGTATCCAGCTCAACATCGCCAGCAATAGCATGTACGACCACCTGCGGTTCTCGGGCAATGGCGCGAACCTCCCAACCCAGGCGCTCTACGTCGGCAAGTCCTCCATCATCACCGACTGTGTGTTCGAGAACAACATTGGTAACGCCCTCCAAACGGATTCGTCCTGCGTGATCACGCGCTGTTCCATCAACGGCCTCACGGGCTCCGGCATTCCTACGGCCGCGGGCATCACCACGGGCAGTGGCTGCCTGATCAGCGAGAACACCGTCGCGGGGTGCGCCTCGATCGGCATCGACGCCGGGGCACAGAGCCTGGTCGAACGCTGCGTGATCACGAACTGCGCGGGTATCGGGATCAACGCGAGCACCGGCACCGAGATTCGCGGCAACACGATCACCGGCATCTCCGCTACTGGGTCCAGCGGGGCCATCCAGGTCAACTCCTTCTGCATGGTCCGTGACAATGTCTGCCGCTCGGGCGGCTACGGAATCCGCACGGTCGGGGCCGGGAACACGATCGTCGGGAACCACTTCAGCGGGCACACCAACGTCTATGTTCTGACCGTGAACAACCGCATCGGACCCTTCGTCAACGCCTCGAACACGGGCGCCAGCACGGGCAGCGCCAACCTGGCAGGCACGATGGGCAGCACCGATCCGAACGCGAACTTCATCGAGTGAGAACGACTCGACGCCCACACAACAATGGCCGGTGGGCGCGATTGGAGTGCGCGCCCGCGACCGCCGTCTGGATGGGCTCGGAATCCTGACTCATCCGCCGTCGTCTGCAGTCGTCTGCAGATCGCGGATGGCGCCGGCTTTCTCCGACCGAGGCAGGGCAAGGGCGGTGCGCGCGCGGTCCTTCGTCGGCGCGCGCGAACACCTCATCACCCCGGCCCGCTGCAACAAGGAACGCGGAGAACTCCGGTCCAACGTCGCGTCCGTGAGAACTGCAAGCTCTGCGGAGCGGGCCATGCATGCGCCGGGAGGTCGAGGCCCGGCCCTCGTGCAGAGACTCTCGCGGCCCCTTCGGAGCGCGGGCCAGGACGCGGGAAAGGGACCGAGGTCTTTCGTCGGGGTTCCCTGAGAGCCAATCGGCCGGTCGCGTTCGCAGCCGGCGCGGCACGAGGGGACGAGGGGTGTTTGATGAGCACCGCTTCAGAGATCGAGCGACCCGATGAGCGGGTGCTGTCCCTCGGCGGGCTCGGACCCCGGACGTCGGCTCGCGAGACAACGCCGGTACATGCGTCGCTCCATGCATCCAGACGGCATGGGTCCATTCAAGATTGAACGAGAACTCGGGCGCGGGGGCATGGGCGAGGTGTACCTCGGTAGAATGGCAAAGAACCTCATGACTCGCTTGTCCTCCAAGATCGCGGTGATCACCGGCGCGGCTCGCGGCATCGGCCTCGCGTGCGCGAGGGCGTTCTCGCGCGAGGGCGCCATGGTGATCGCCACGGACATCGACCTTGCCGGTGTGGAAGCCGCCGTCTCGGGCATGGGGACGAACGCGATCGCCCGTCGGCTCGATGTGCGTTCGGAGAGTGACTGGCTGCGTGTGGTTGGCGAGGTCGTGCGGAGCGAGGGGCGCGTCGACATCCTTGTGAACAACGCCGGCATCACCGGCTTTGTCCCGGACATGGGGCCGCATGATCCGGAGCATGCGTCGCTCGAGGCGTGGCATGCGGTCCACGCCACGAACCTTGATGGGGTCTTTCTCGGCTGCAAGCACGGGATCGCTGCGATGAAGCCCCCGCATGGGCGCGGCGGCTCGATCGTGAACATCTCGTCGAGGTCCGGGCAGGTCGGCATCAGCCGGGCGGCGGCGTACGCGTCGAGCAAGGCGGGCGTGCGGAACCACACCAAGTCCGTGGCGCTTTACTGCGCGGAGATGGGCTACCCGATTCGCTGCAACTCGATCCATCCGGGTGCGATCCTGACGCCAATGTGGGAGCCGATGCTTGGCGGCACGCCCGAGTCACGTGCCGCGGCGATCGCGGCTCTTTCTGCCGAGGTGCCGCTCGGTCGCATGGGCAGTCCGGAAGATGTCGCGCTCATGGCGGTGTATCTCGCCAGCGATGAGTCCGCGTACGTGACGGGCGCGGAGTTCGTCATCGACGGCGGCATCCTGGCCGGAACAACGGCGACGCCGCGCCGGGGCTGAACTCGTCG
Organism: Phycisphaerales bacterium; assembly: GCA_026647565.1. GTDB lineage: Bacteria > Planctomycetota > Phycisphaerae > Phycisphaerales > UBA1924 > JAHBWV01. The sequence continues at coordinate 8,935 of JAPKGU010000175.1, forward strand.
GGTGGGCACCCGGTCGGGATGGAGCCGCACTGGCCGAGTCTTGCGACCGGGGGGTCATGCGAATAGAGGTGAGGGGTGGTGCGACGCCACACCCTTGAGAGGCCCGGAGACTGCAAGGACGCATGCGGGACTCCGGCGGGCTCATGCTGGTGTCTGGGTTGCTCCGCTGTCAGACGGCGCACGTCCCTCCAAAGGCGTAAGGAAACTGCGGGGCGGCTGCGGAAAGCCCATTGCCGAAACGGACGGAGGCAGTATCTTGTGAACTTGAGGGATCTCAACGTGCTCTCTCGCGGCAAGCGAATCGGCTCCGATAACTCGGGACGAGGACAACAAACCCCGCCCGGGTCGGCCCCTCCCGGCGTCCAACGCTCACCGCCGTCTCCTCGTTAAGCCGCCTTCGCGATCTGCGTCGATCGAATCCATCTGGAACTCCCCATGTCACGAGTCAATATGCGTCACGTATTTGCTCTCTCCGTTGTTGCCTCGGTGCTGGCGGCTGTGCTGGTAACCGGACCTGCTCGTGCCCAGACATCCGGCCCGCTGGTGCAGTGGGGCGGTTCATCCAGCGGTCAGGCGAACAACGCCCCAGCAGCCGCGGGACCGTACGTCGCCATCGCCGCGGGTGGCATTCACAGCCTTGCGCTGCGTGCTGACGGCTCGCTGGTGCAGTGGGGTGACACGAGCTTCGGTCAGGCGGCCAACGCACCGCTCTCGAACGAGCGGTTCATCGCCATCGCCGCGGCGCGCGGTGTAGCCGACGTTCTCGAGGTCGTTGTGCTTACCGCCGGCGCGCACGCATTTCTGCGAGGTGCTGGCGCGGGTGTACGGACGCTTGTCGAAGCCGAGGAAGACGTCCTTGAACTGGTTCATGCCGGCGTTGGTGAACAGCAGCGTCGGGTCCTCGTGCGGCACGAGCGAGCTGGAGGCCACGATCTGGTGGCCCTTGGATTCGAAGAACTTGAGGAAGGCGTCGCGGATTTCAGCGGATTTCATGTCAGGTCGTGGCCAGGACGTTGTTGAATCGGGAGCGATCGGGGAGACGATAGACGTCGAAGTCCCGGTCGAGTGTCAGGATGTCGCGCACACCACTTTCGAGCGCGAGCACGATCAGCGACCGGTCGGCGATATCCATCGGCAGGTCGCGGTATTTTTCGGAGAGCTGGCGGATCAGCGAGACGGCGCCCGCGCCGGGGGTCGTCACCTCCACGCCACCACGCTCCACCCATTGCAGGAAGGCGAGCTGGCGATCGACCGAATGACCGAGCATGTGGCCGACTTCGGTCAGCACCGGCCAGGTGGTCAGAAGCGCCCCCTCGTAGTTCTCGATGAAGCTGCGCACACGTGCGTGGTTGCGCTCGGCGGGCTCGAACAGCGCGATCAGCGGCCCGGAGTCAGCGATCGTTCTCAGCACGCAGCCGCTCCACGATGGTGCTGCGGACGCGGTCCTTGCTGGTGAGGTCGAGCGTCGCCGCCGTGGCGGACGGGTCGCCGAACAGGTCCTTGCCGAGCTCGTAGGGCGTCTTGCGCGGCGCAAGCCGGGCGAGGTATTCCCGCAAGCTGGCCTTCACCAGCTCGCTCTTGCTGCGACCGGTCTGCGCGGCGGCGCGCGCGAGTTCGGATTCGAGCTCGGGATCGAGGCGGATCGACAGGGTCATGGGGCCGGCTTCCTGTATTACACAACGTATTGCATCGTATGACGCACCGCGATCGAAGTCAATTTCGGCCGCTCGCGCCTATAATTATGCGTTACGACAACCACCCCGGACACGAGGACATCATGGGTAACCGCCTCTCCAAGATCTACACCCGCACCGGCGACGCCGGCACCACCGGCCTGGGCGACGGCAAGCGCGTCTCCAAGAATAGCCTGCGCATCCACGCCCTGGGCGAGGTCGACGAGACCAACGCCATCATCGGCCTGCTGCTGTGCGAGGAGCTGCCCGAGGACGTGCGCGTGCTGCTGACCAACGTGCAGCACGACCTCTTCGACCTCGGCGGCGAGGTGTGCATCCCGGGCATGAGCATGATCACCGGCAAGCAGGTCACGCACCTCGAGGAAGAGCTCGACCGCTTCAACGAGCCGCTCGAGCCGCTCAAGGACTTCATCCTGCCCGGCGGCACCCGCGCCGCCGCCTACGCCCACCACGCCCGCACCGTGTGCCGCCGCGCCGAGCGCGCGCTGGTGGCGCTGGCGCTGGAAGAGTCGGTGAACGACGCCCCGCGCCAGTACCTCAACCGCCTCTCCGACCTCCTCTTCGTGCTCGGCCGCGTGCTCAACCGCGCCGGCGGCCGCGGCGACGTGCTGTGGCAGAAGCGCAAGAATGCGTGAGGCCTGAGGCGTGGGGGGTGAGGCGTCAGGACCCGGGCGCCTCGCCGCTCACCGCCTGGGCGGCGAGGAGCTCGCGGAAGAGCGCGGAGCCCTGTGCCAGCTCCCAGGCGCGGCCGACCGCCTCGATGTGGCCGGCGCGCATCAGGATGACCTCGTCGAAGCGGTCGAGCAGATGCAGGCGGTGCACCGAGGACACCAGCGCCGCGTCCGGGAAGTGCGCGAACAGGCGCTGGTAGACGCGCGCCTCGGTCTCCGGGTCCAGGCTGCTGGTGGGCTCGTCGAGCAGCAACAGGCTCGTGCCCTCGGCGGCGAGCACGCCGCGCGCGAGCGCCAGACGCTGGCGCTGCCCGCCGGACCAGTTGGCGCCGCCCTCCACCACGCGCGTCTCCAGGCCCTGGGGCAGGCCCTCGACCACGCGGTCGGCGCAGGCCGCATGCAGCGCAGCCTCGATGCGCTCGGGCGCGCGATCGGCGCCGAGCAGCAGGTTCTCGGCCAGCGTGCCGTCGAACATCTCGGCCTGCTGCGGGATCAGGGTGGCGAGATGGCGCAGGCGCGCGGGCATCGCGGCCACGCCCCCGGCGTCGCTCGCCAAGCCGCCAGCGGCGGACGGCTCGCCGGCGACCGCCACGGTGGCGGCCGCGGGCACGGACTCGCCGTCGATCGAAAGGGCCCCCGCCGTGGGCGCATCCAGCCCGGCGAGCAGGCGTAGCAGCGTGGTCTTGCCCGCACCGCTCGGGCCGACCAGGGCGTAGCGCCGGCCGCGCACGAGCGCCAGGCGGTCGAGCTCGAGCGCGCTGGCGCGGCCGTCGCCGTGGGCGAAGCGCACCCCCTCCAGCCCCAGCGTGCGCCAGGCGGAGGCGGCGATGTCCTCGCCGTCGGCGGGACGCGGCGCCGGCGCGGCGCTGAGCAGCGGCGCGGCGGCGGCGTAGTCTGCGCGCTGGCGCGCGAGCGACTGGAAGTGCGCCGCGATCGCGGTGATCACCCCGCCGGCCTGCTGCGAGTACTCGTACACCATGAAGACCTTGCCGAGCGCGATCGTGCCGGCCGCCGCCGCGGCCCCGCCCGCGGCGGCGCCGAAGCCGAAAACGCCCGCGGCCTCCGCCGCATACACGCCGACCAGCACGCACCACAGCGCGCTCGCGAGCAGATCCACCGAGCACCACTTGGCCTCGTTGAGCACGATGCTCTTCTTCAGCGGCCCGAACACCGCCGCCAGGCGCTCGCCGATCAGCCGCGCCACGCCCTCGCCACGCCGCAGCGCGAGCACCGACAGGACGTTGCCGAGCACATCGACCAAAGTGGCGGAATAGGCGCGCTCGGCGCGGTTCTCCTCCACCGCCACGCGCATCATCACGCGGTCGAAGCGGGTGATGAGCAGCCCGATGAGCCCGTAGCCGACCAGCGCCACCGCCCCCACCAGCGGCGAGATCAGCCACAGCGCGACGATCGGCCCCACCAGGCGCACGGTGTTCTGCAGGTAGATGAACTGGCTCTGCGCGAAGTCGTAGAGCGCATGCGTGCTCTGCTGCATGCGGTGGGTGGTCTCGCCCGAGTGGTGGCGCTCGTGCCAGGCCAGCGGCGCGGCGAGCAGGCGGCCCACGAGCAGGGCGGCGAGGCGCTCACGCACCTTGAGCGCGACGTTGCGTTCGAGGATGCGCCCCGGTCCGTGCAGCAGCCAGCTCGCGACGATGGCCGCGAAGACCATGCCGAGCCAGCGCCCGGCCTCGCTCATGCCCTCCAGCCCGCCGGCCTGGATCTGGTTGATCGCGTTGCCGGCCAGCCAGGGCACGGCGAGCTTGAAGAGCTGGGACGCGAGCAGCAGCAGGAAGGCGTAGAGCAGCAGCGGGCGCGCGCCGGCGGCGTGCTCCCACAGCGCGCGGTAGAGCGTGCCGAGCCCCACCGGGTGCTCGTCGGCGGCCGCGGGCGGCTGCGGCGCGGGCGGCGGCTCGGCCGCGGCGGCGTGGGTTTCGAGGTCGGACATTGCGGGCTCCGCGTCAGTGGGGTTCCGCCGCGTCGTGCGCGGGATCGGGGTCGAGTTCGGGCTCGGGTTCGAAGAGCGGGATCTGCGCCGGCCGCTCGCCGCCCTCCTCCTC
>JAPKGU010000176.1 GCA_026647565.1 Phycisphaerales bacterium
TCGGAGCACGCGAATCAGGCGAGCGACGCGAACGACACGAAGACCGCGAACAGCACGAACTCCCAGCGCGTCGCAGAAGCCCCGCCTCCAAGGGTCCCGGGACGCATGAGTCTCGATGAACTCGAAGCGTTCGCGAAGGCGTTCGACGAGCAGACGCGTCTGGACGAGCTCGCCGACCAACTCGCCGAACAGCAGAACGCCGACCATGCGCCTCCCATCACACCCTCACGCGACCCACCGCTTTGATCGCGTCTGCCATTGCCTATTGCCTATTGCCCCGCAACTCCGCGTCCTCCGCGTTGAGCACCTTTCCCATTCCCCTCTTCTCCGTGGTTCTCCCGTGGCCCTCCGTGGTGAACTTCTTTCTGCCTTCCTCCGCGGCCCTCTGCGGCCCTCCGCGTTGAGATGTCTTCTCCGTGGTTCTCCCGTGGCCCTCCGTGGTGAACTTCTTTCTGCCTTCCTCCGCGGCTCGCCGGGTGGGTTCGCCCTTGACATGGCTCGTCGCCTCGCGGCTCACCACGCGCCTCGTCTACGGCCAGGCGGTACTTCGTGCTGGGTCGTCGTTCCCGAGGTCAGTCTCCAACCGTGGTGCTCTGTCCGAAGAGGAAAAGCCATTCCCGATCGCTTCGCACGCAGATGTGAACAACCTGGTAGCGCGCCTCGAACCGTTCTCCCCGGTAGCTCAAGCGCTCGGATGTCCGCAACGTGACCATCGCGACGCCTGCGGCGAGATGGTCGACTGCCTGGGATTCGATCAGTTGGGATTCAATGCGAACCTCGCCTTGGGCTCGACTCTGGAGATACGCGTCCCGCGACAGGTCGCGCCCCAACGAATCGACATAGCGGTACCGCTCGTGCAGGATCGCGGCCAATGCGGGGATGTCCATCCGGGTCAACGCACGAGTCCGCTCCGCAACCAGAGCGAGAAGAAGGTCCGCATCGTTGGGCGTGGACATGGAGGGAGGTTAGCGAGCGTGGGAGCGGGGGTCGGACGAAGAACACATTCAGTCGCCTCCGGCGACTCCAATGCGTTCAAAGGAAGCGCTGCGCGGAGAACTTTCCACGGGTTCCGCTTGCCCGAAGCGGGCGGCGCTCCACCCGTGGCTACATGCGTGCGGCCCGATGGGCCGCTCAGAGAAGAGAACAGGAAGGATCCGAAGAGCACCGAGGTTGGCCCAAAGCGGCCAACCTGCGGTGGCACGGCGCAAGGCGAACTCGGTGCCACCTGCCGGGCGCGTCCGTGCTCTCGGGGGGTCCAACGAAGCACCCCGAGCTTGCGCTCGGGGCTCCCCTCTTGCGTGCGTTTGATCAATGAGGTGTCAGCAATCAAATGTGAGACGCTGCGTCAGTCACCGGGTCGCACAGTCAGCAGGGCGGCTTTGACGCCCTCGATCCACGTGGCCACTTCGACGCGATCGTGATCGCAGTCGAGAAAGAAGAACCGTTCCGGCGCATCGTTCAGGAGCCGGAGCACCTCGTCGGCTTGGTGGCGGGCGAGGTCCAGGTCGGCGGCGGGAACTCGCGTTGCCCACTGTTGAAGGAGGTCGCCTTTCAGGTCGAACGCGTCCATGCCGCAGCATGCCTTGACGCAGAAATCCTCGCACGCGCTCAGCGCGCTGCCCAGTGGGGTACCCCGGTCTTCAAGATATGGAAGCTTGAATCGTTGCATAGGTCGAGCGTTCACGTGTATTGTTGCATCAGGGGAGCCCCGAGCGAGAGCTCGGGGTGTCTTTCGAGCATCAGGCCAGATCAGTCAGTGTCAATGGCCAGCTCGTTTGCATGTTTGCGCGGGAGCGGCCATGAGTGAATGGTACCAGAATCTAAAGCAAAGAACCCCGAGCTTGCGCTCGGGGCTCCCTCTTGCGTGCGTGAGATCAATGCGGTGTCAGCGCTCGATGCTGACGGTAACCTGCGCCGGCGATGACGGCGCGGCCTTGGGTTGCCTCGGGGCTTCGATGTGGAGTTTCTTGGCGCGGTGTTTGGACCAGTCGGTGACTTGAAGGTCGGGACTCTCAGCGCCGGCGTGGGTGCGGAGGATGTCGTAGGTGTTGTTTCGCTGCGCGGGGGTGAAGCCCGCATCGCGGATCAGGCGGCAGAGGACGGCCTCATTCAGGCAGTACGTCGTGCCCGCGGATGAGACCACGTTCTCCTCCATCATCACCGAGCCCATGTCGCTCGCGCCGTACATCAGGCCGACCTGTCCGACGTGCGGGCCCATGGTCACCCACGAGGAGCCGATCGAGTAGATGTTGTCGAGCATCAGGCGGCTGGCGGCCTGCGTGCGGAGGTACTCCGTCGCACCGGCCATGCGGACGCGCCGGCCGAACTCGGCAGCGCCGGGGCCGAGATCGCGGTAGTCGACTTCGTCGTTCTTCCCCCATGCAAACTCGCGCGCGACGATGTCGCCGGGGAACTCAGCGTCGAGTTCACCGGGATTGGAACCCCAGTCCTTCACGCGGCCGAGGGGTGTGTTCTCGCGCTGGAAGGGCCAGGAGATGAAGGCCTTGTAGTGGCCGCCGGGGGTGACGCGGCCGGTGGCGGGATCTTCGACGCCGGCGCCGAACTCCTTGATGGCGCGGTCCTGCCACTCGCGGACGAGCTTCATGTGGTGGATGCGGTCGGCGTGTCCCTCGATGTGGCCGAACATCATCGTCGCGCTGGTGAACATGCCGAGGGAGTGGGCGACGTACATGCAGGTGAGCCAGGACTCGGCGTCGCACTTGCCCAGGCCGATCTTGCGGCGGACGGGCGTGGCGAAGATCTCTCCCCCACCACCCGGCAGCGAGTCGAGGCCGGCTTCCTTGAGCTTCGCCATCATCCAGCGGACCTTGGCCTCGAAGGTTGAGCCGGGGGGATTGAAGAAGTGGACGAACTCGACGAACTCGGGCGGGCTGAAGGCGTGGATGTGGATGTGTGGGAAGCGGGACTTGATGGAGTGGAGGAGGTTGAGGTAGTAGTCGAGGGGGAGGTCGGGGTTCATGCCGCCTTGCATGAGGATCTGTGTGCCGCCGATGTCGGAGAGCTCGGCGATTTTCTGATGGATGGTTTCGGTGGGGAGCGTGTAGGCGTCGTGGTCGTCGGCATCGCGGCGGAAGGCACAGAAGGTGCACTTGGCGGTGCAGACGTTCGTGTAGTTGATGTTGCGATCGATGATGTAGGTGCGGAAGTTGTCGCCGTGGAGGGTGCGGGCGCGGGCGTCGGCCCAGCGGCCGAGGGTGTGGAGCGGTGCGGCGCGGAGGAGGTCGAGGCCCTGGTCGGGGGTGAGGCGGGCGTGGCCGCGGGCGACGGCTTCGAGGAGGCCGGTGTCGGTGGCGGCGAGGTGAGGATGCTCGGGGGGCGGGGTGTAGACGACGGGCTTTGAGTTCGTCATGGGCGGCTCCGTGCTCGCACCTGTTTCAATGATTCCTGAAAGGATAGGAAGAGAAGAGGGTGCTCACCACAGAGGAACAGAGTGCACAGAGAGGGAAGTGTGGAAAGGCAGGTAGATGGGAGAGGAGGGGGCAAAGGGACCGGGGGAGTGGCACGCAGGGAGGGGATGGGCACGGAGATCCGGTCGACGCCAAGGCATGATTACGCGGTCGCGTCGGCTTTGCGGACGGCGTCGCAGAAGGCGGCGATGAGGGCGTGGTCCTTGATGCCGGGGGCGGATTCGACGCCGCTGGAGACGTCGACGGCGTAGGGGCGGAGGATGCGGATGGCCTCGCCGACGTTCTCGGGAGTGAGGCCTCCGGAGATGAAGAGGGGGAGTTTGAGCGCGTCTGCGTGGGGTTTGAGGGCGGACCAGTCGAAGGCGATGCCCTCGCCTCCGGCGGAGCCGTCGACGAGGATGGCGTCGACCTCGTTGATTGCCTGGAAGCGGGCGAGGTCCTTCGCGATGGTGGCGGCGTCGAACTTCAGGGCTTTGATGAGGTTGGGGCCGCACTGCTTGATGACCTGGTCGGTCTCGTCGCCGTGGAGCTGGACCATCGTGGTCGGGCATGTCTCCTCGGCGTCGCAGAAGAAGTCGACGGAGGCGTTTTTGAAGAGGGCGACGGTGGAGACGAAGGGCGGGAGAGAGGCCTGGATGTCGAAGGCCTCGTCGGGGGTGAGGGCGCGGGGGCTGGCCTTGACGAAGACGAAGCCGATGGCGTCGGCGCCGGATTCAGCGCAGGCGAGGGCGGAGTCGATGTCGCGGATGCCGCAGATCTTGATGCGGGTGCGGGGCATGGGGACCTCGGAGAAAAGGGCCAAAGAGCCAAGTTGCCAAAGGGCCAAATGAAGACAAAGGCATGGTAGAGGAAGGCAGAGCAGTAGACGTCAGCCGAGTTCGGCGAGGAGTTGGCGGGCGAGTGCGGCTTGTTGGTCGTCGCGGAGGTTGGGGAGGGCGTCGGCGATGAGGCGTTTGGCGGCGACGGGGTCGTTGAGGTAGCGTGCGTTGACCATGCCGAGCATGAGGCGGACGGTCGGGGCTTCCGTGTCGTTGGGGTAGGTCTCGAGGAAGCGTGAGTAGGCGATGGCGGCGGTCTGGTGGTCGGCGCGCTGGAAGAGGTGGTTGGCGATCTCGTACTGGCGCTCGCGCGGGAGTGAGCAGGCGTGCGGGTTGTTGCCGTGTTCGCGCAGGAGCGCGTGGTAACCGGCGATCGCGCCGTCGTGGTCTCCGGCGGAGAGTCGCGTGAGGACGTCGGCGCGGGCGCGGGCGATGGCCTCGGTCTTTGGATCTGCGGGGCGAGCGGGATCGGCGAGGGGCTTGCGCGTGGCGCGTCCGGAGGCCTCGCGGATGGCGCGTCGGCGCGATGCCTGCTTGCCGAGGGTGAAGAGGTCGAAGCCCTCGCGTTTGAGGAGGCCGGTGGCCAGTCCGCCGGCGGCGATGGCGGCGCCGAAGGCGTAGCCGCCGAGGTGCGCGCCGACGGCGGTGTTGCCGGCGTTGCCGAGCTTGGTGAAGTCCCAGAGGATGTGGAGGAGGATGAAGATCCAGGCGGGTATGGTGACGACCCCGATGAGGATGAAGAGGAGGAAGATTCGGATGCCGCTGCGGGGGAAGAGGATGAGGAAGGCGCCGGCGACGGCGGAGATGGAGCCGGAGGCGCCGATGAGGGGGTGGATCCCCTGAAGGAGTGCTTCGGCGAGTCCTGCGGCGACGGCGCCGAGGAGGTAGAGGGCGAGGTAGGAGATGCGACCGAGGCGGTCCTCGACGGGTGGGCCGAAGACGAAGAGGAAGAGGCAGTTTCCGGCGAGGTGCATGAAGCCGCCGTGGACGAAGGCGTAGGAGATCCATGTCCACCAGGGGGATTCGCCGGGGAGGAGGGCGAGGGTCCGGGTCAGGCGGTCGGGGTCCTGGGGATTGAGGTTTGAGGTCAGGAGCTGGGTGAGCGCGAGAGCGATGGAGAGCCCGATGAGGACGGGCGTGATGCGCGTGGCGCGTTTGAGTGGGACGTCGGAGCCGAGGGGGAGGAACACGGCGGATGGTATTGCGGGGCGGGTGGGGCGGTAAGGTGGATTGCGTGGGGGATTGAACTGGAGGTCGAATCCGGTCGGAGTCGTGGGCGAACAGGGTGGCTGGTGGGAGTGTGTATTCCTATAGTCGCGTTCCCGTGACAGGCGAGGCGGTCCGACGTGCGGCCGGCCTGTGGCGGGTGGTGAAGACGATTGAGGGCTGGCGAGCATGAGCACCTTCGCGAAGGGCCTGGAGGGCGTTGTTGCCGCGGAAACGCGGATGTCTTTCATTGACGGCGAGAAGGGCGTGCTCGAGTACGTCGGGATCCCGATCGATGCGTTGGCGCGGAACTCGACGTTCGAGGAGACGGTGTTCCTGCTGTGGAACGCGCGTCTGCCGAAGCAGTCTGAGCTTGATGCGCTGAGCAAGCAGATCCGCTCGCGGACGAAGCTGCCTGGGAAGCTGATCGACATCATCCGGGGGATGCCGAAGGACGCGCAGCCGATGCACGCGCTTCGGACGGCGGTGTCGGCCCTGTCGCTGTTTGATCCGAGTCCGAACCTGACGGATATCCCGTCGGCGCAGGACAAGGCGCTGAACATTCTGGCGCAGATCCCGACGATCATCGCGGCGTTCGACCGGTATCGGCGCGGGCTGGAGATCGTGGAGCCCCGGACGGACCTGACGTTCGCGCAGAACTTCCTCTATATGTTGAACGGGAAGGCGCCGACGGAGGCGATGGCGCGGGGCTTTGACATCTGCATGATCCTGCACGCGGATCACGGGCTGAACAACTCGACGTTCACGGCGCGGGTGGTGACGTCGACGCTGAGCGACATGTACTCGGCGATCACGGCGGCGATCGGTTCCCTGCGCGGCCCGCTGCACGGCGGGGCGAACGAGGAAGTGATGGAGATGCTCAACGAGATCCCGTCGCTCGATGCCGTCGAGCCGTACATCATGGGGAAGCTGGCGAAAAAGGACCGGATCATGGGGTTCGGGCACCGCGTCTACAAGACGATCGACCCGCGGGCGACGTTCCTCAAGACGTTCGCGAAGCAGATCGCGGCGGACACGGGGAACCAGAAGCTGTACGAGATGTCGACGAAGATCGAGCAGATCATGGCGCGCGAGGTCGGTGCGAAGGGGATCTACCCGAACGTCGATTTCTACTCGGCGACGACGTACCACTCGATCGGGCTGAAGCTGGACCTGTTCACGCCGATGTTCGCGATGTCGCGCGTGAGCGGGTGGGCGGGGCATTGCATCGAGCAGCTGGGCGACAACCGGCTGTATCGCCCCGCGGCGAAGTATGTCGGGCCGCATGATGCGCCGTATGTGGAGATGGGGAAGAGGTAAGAAGAAGGCACGAAGGCACAAAGGGGCGGAGGGGCGGGCGCGGCATGCTGGGGGGATGAGCACGCCGCGGACTTGCGGGTTGGCACGTTTGATCACGGTGTTTTTGGCTGCGCCGATGCTATCGATGCTCGGCGGGTGTTTCTGTCCGTATGGACGTGACGATCTCGTCGCTGGGAAGGCGAGTGAGCCGCCGAAGCTGGTGACGGATTCGAGCGGGCACTTCCGGACACGGGCGCGGTGGGCGGCGGGGTTGCCGCTGTATGTGGGGTTCAAGCCGATCTCGGTGAACGCGTCCTATCGGTACTGCCGCACCATGTCTGCGGATCTGCTCGAAAGGGAGATCAGCGACGACCGGTGGTCGTATCGGCTGTCGAGCGATCCGGAGACGGCGCTGCGGGATCTCGGGTCGACGCGGTGCTTGAGGGGCGACGTCATGGCGCGATTCCTTCCGCCTGCGAAATTTTATGGTCATAGACTTTGTGCCCTTTTTTATGCCTTCAACTTCCGCAATGACCTTCGCATGTTGATTAGCCGCGGTTCCAA
>JAPKGU010000177.1 GCA_026647565.1 Phycisphaerales bacterium
GAGCCAGATAGCCCGCTTTACCTCCTTGATCAGGCAATGCCGTGGTTAACCACCAAAAATCGACCACGCCGTGCTGCGGTGAGCGCATTTGGGTTTGGGGGAAGCCCCTGCTGATGCCCGTCGCAGTGGAAGCCACGCCGGAGCAGGTCGACCTGCTCGCAGGGCTGGAGCCCCTCTTGATGAAGGTGGGCGTGATCGCCGATGCCCTCGGGCCGCGCTCCATCGGGATCAGGGCGTTCCCGACGTTCCTGTTTGAGCGGGGCGTCGATCCCGTGCCGTTCATGGAGGAAATCCTCGCAAAGGCCGAGAAGGAGGGGCTTGCCCCGGCGCAGGAGGAGGCCCTGCACGAGGTGCTCGACATGATGGCCTGCAAGGCCGCGGTCAAGGCGGGAGACCGAATGTCGGGAGACGAGCTTCGCGCCCTTCTCGACCTGCGCGAGGACGTCGAGCGGTCGAGCAACTGCCCGCACGGAAGGCCGACGACGGTCAGGATCACGATCAGGGATCTTGAACGTCTTTTCGGCCGTGCGTGAGCGGCAGGCCCACGCGGACCACCATGACCGACGTCCGGTTGTTGTCGATCACGAATCGAGAGTCCATCGGCACCGGCTCCACGGTGAAGCCCGCGCCGCGCAGCCGATCCATCGGCGGCACCTGAATCGTGCGCGGGTGCGGCGTGGCCCGGATGAGCATCAGACGCGATCCTTCCGAACCGACCAGCTCCGCCCTGAGTTCTGAGAGCGACCACGGACGCACACCCGCCACCCGCTCCCAAGGCCCCACGTCCTCGACCGGCTGGATGTGCACACCCGCATACGAGTCGAGCGCCGGCGTCCAGAAGTCCAGCACCAGCGGCGGGCGCGCGGGCGATCTGGCCAGCAACTCCTCGATCAGCGCCCTCGGATGCCGGTGGGCGTACACGCGCTCCCGCGCCACGCCGTACCACGCACCCTGACCGATCGCCAGCAGCGTGACAATCGAGAGCCCCGCCACGCGGAGCCGCGTGCCGAACGCCCGATCCGCCGTCGAGCCAAGCGCCGTCGAGAAGAAAAGCCCGCCAAGAATCGCAATGCCCGGCCAGAGAGGCGTCATGTACCTCGCGACTCCCTTGCCCAGCACGCTGAACGCCAGGAGCCCAAGTCCGATCCACGCGAGCAGGAAGAACACGCCCGCTCCGCCGCCGCCGAGATTCGCGGGGCCGTCCCGAGTTGCCTGTGGCCGCTTCTTGGCAACCCACCACAGACCCAGCGCCGCAAGGAACGAGCCGAGCCCGACGGCGTACGACGCGGCGCCGAGATTCTCGAGAATCGACTCCGGCGAGAACAGCACGACGTTCGCGTCCGACTCCGTCGACGCCGCCCGCGCAAGAGCGTCCGAGCCGACCCTTGTCGAAACGGAGAGCGACCATGCGTACACCGCGCCGAAGGCGATGAGCGCCATGCCGATCGGATGGGTCCTTGCGTACGCGCGAAACAGGCGCGAAACGCCGGCCGCGGTCGCAAGCGGAGCGAGAGCCGCACCCATCATCCAGCCGAACCCGCCGAGAATGACCACCCCCAGCACGTCGCTCGGCTTCTCGATGTTGAGCAACGCCGGGACAACGAGCGCAAACGCGCACAGGACGCCGCCGACGAGCGCGCCCCGCGGGGAACCGGCGCGATCGTCCCTCAGCGCGGAGGCGATGGCGAGAGCGATCCCGCCATACGCCGCGAGAAAGATCGTGACGACACCCGGCGGCCCCTTCGTCAGAGCCGCCGCCGCGACGGCGAGGCCGGCCACCGCGAGCGCCGCCCAATGCGTGCGGCCCCCATCCTCGTGCCGGCGCCAGGCGGCGAAGATCGCCCCGATCGCGACAGCGGTCGCCGGTGCGAGCAGGATGTCCAGCTCGCCCGTGCGTGACGATCGGACGTAGAGAAACCCCGTCGCAAGGAAGAGCGACGACCACCACGCCACGTGCGACGCGAACGCGTCACGCGTCGATGCCGTCGCAGGGACCAACGCCCTCTCGTGCGGCGTCGCCCCAAAGAGCCGCCTCGCCACGGCGTACGTCGCCAGCACGCCGAGCGTGCCCGCGAGCGCAACCGTCAGCCGCAGATCAAACAGCGTCGGCACCCCGTCACCGCCCACAGCAGCACGGATCCGCGCAAGTCCCAGCTGGCACCAGTAGATCATCGGCGGCTTGGCCAGGTACGGCTCGCCGTTGATCGTCGGCACGATCCACTCGGCCGGCCCGCCCGGCGCTCCGTCAACGCCGAGGCCCATCGTGCGGGCCACCAGCGCCCGCATCGCCTCCTGCCAGTTGGTCAGTCCGTGCGACGCCAATCCCACGCACGACACCACGGCGCAGAGCGCAAGCAGGCACATCAGGTCCTGTCGCGTCGAGCGTGGCGGAAGGGTGCGTGCCATGTCGGGATGGTCGATCCCTGTCGCTGCTGCCGTGGCCGCCCTGCGCCCCGCTCGGCAGAGCGGAGCGCCGCGCAGCCCCGATCAGGCGTTGTCGAGGATCTCGATCGACTGGAAGGGCTTGCCCTCCAGCATCTCGAGCGAGGCGCCGCCTCCGGTCGAGACGTGGGACATCTTCTCGGCGAGGTTGAACTTCTCGACCGCCGCGGCGGAATCCCCGCCCCCGACGATGCTCGTCGCTCCCGACGCCGTCGCCCTCGCGATCGCGCTCGCCACCTGCTTCGTGCCGACGCTGAACGCGGCCCACTCGAAGACGCCCATCGGCCCGTTCCACACGATGGTCTTCGCCTTCGAGATCACGCCCGAGTAAAGAGCCTGGGTCTCCGGACCGATGTCCAGCCCCATGTAGCCGGGCTTGATCGCGTCCTTGAAGGTCTCGATGGAGCCCGCGTGCTCCAGGAACTGCGTCGAGCAGACGTGGTCGATCGGAAGGTGCAGGTCGCACTTGAACTTCGCGGCATCCTGGATGATCTTCTTCGCCAGGGGGATCTTGTCCGTCTCGACGCGGCTCTCCCCGACCTTGCGACCCAGCGCCGCCAGGAACGTGTAAGCCATCGCGCCGCCGACGATCACAGCGCTCGACTTGGCCAGAAGGTTGTCCACCACGCCGATCTTGTCCGAGACCTTCGCCCCGCCCAGGATGACGACGAATGGCTTGGCCGGGTTCTTCAGCGTCTCGCCGAGGTACTTCACTTCCTTCTCGACCAGGAAACCGACAACGCGGGGCTTGCCTCCCATCGCCATCGGCACCGCGACCATCGAGGCGTCGGGGCGGTGGCAGGTGCCGAACGCGTCGTTGACGTACACGTCGCCGTACGCCGCGAGTTTCGAGGCGAAGCCCGCATCGCCCTTCTTCTCTCCCTTGTGGAAACGGAGATTCTCGAGCATGAGAACATCACCGCTCTTCATCGCCGCGACGCCCGCAGCGGCGCCATCATCGACACAGTCCTTGGACGGGAACGCGACCTTCTTGCCCAGGATGGACTCGAGCTTCGCCGCGGCGTGCCGCAGCGTCTCGTGCTCGACGTAGCCGGTTCCCTCGGGGCGCCCGAGGTGTGACATCAGGATCGCCTTGCCGCCCCGATCGATGATGCTCCTGATCGTGGGCAGGGCGGCGCGGATGCGACGGTCGTCCGTGATCTCCGAGCCCGACATCGGGACATTGAAGTCCACGCGGACGAGGACGCGCTTGCCGGAAACATCAACGCTGGCGATGGTCTTCTTGGGCATGGAATACCGCTCCGTGAGTGAGCGATATCGTAGGTGCAGAGCGTGCCCACGATCTCCGTGCCGAGAAGGATTCAGCCGCACAAACGCTCATTGCCCAGAGCAGGACAAGTGCCGGACACGTGCGGGATCCGAGCGGACCGTTACTCGCCGAGCGCCTTCTTGGCACGCGCCCGAAGCTCGGATGCGCCTCGCCCGTCGAGCTGGTCGCGGAGCGTGCGGAGCTGCGTCGCAACGGAGGCGTCAACCAGCTGGTCGCCGATCCGGAACTTGATGCCGCCGATCATGGAGCCGTCGGTGTAGGGGTGGAGCACGACGTCCTTGCCCAGCGCCGACGCGAGCTTGGAGCGCACGCCGTTCAGCCCGTCCGCCGAGAGCGGCTCCGCGGTGTAGACATCGATCTCGACGCGCCCGAACTTCACCTGCGCCAGCGCGTCATAGGCCGCCACGATCGCGGGCAGGTGCGACAGCCGGCTCTTGTCGTTCAGCACTCGCAGGAAGTTCACCACCTCGGCGTCGGCGCGACCGCCGAACATCCGCTGAAGCGACTCGCCCCGCTGGCTCGCCGGAACAGCGCGGCTGGCCAGAAACTCGCTGAATCGGGCGTCCTGACGCGCCATCTCCAGAATGTCCTCGAGCTGTCCGAGCACGGATTCGATGCCCGCTCGCCCGCCCTTGGCGTCGACTGCGTCGAACAGCGCTCGGGCGTAGATGTTGGCCAGTGCGTCGGGCTGGGACTCGATGAGGGGCATGGAGCGCTCCGTCTGACCTGAACCCTGTGAACCGGACACAGCAGGATCGAACGTCCCGGTTCCGAGAACCGGCACGCCTCAAAGCATCTTAGTTGCGGCTCTTCCCGAGCTCGGCCAGCGACTCGTCGAGGAACCGCTGCTGGTCCCCCTGACCGATCTCGCGACGCAGGATCTTGCCCGCCATCGTCGTCGCCAGCGCCGTCGACTCGGCGTAGATCTCGGCCAGCGCCGCACGCTTCGCGGCGTCGATGTCCCGCATCGCCTTCTCGCGCATTCCCGTCAACTCCGCGTCCGCCTTGGCCTTCAACTCCGCCGAGAGGGCCGCCTGCTGCTGGCGGGCCTGCTCGATCATCTTGTTCGCCTCCGCGCGGGCCTCGGCAAGGTTCTGCTGGTACTGCTCCAGAGCTTCCTTCGCCTGCTTCCGGGCGTCCTCGGCGTTCTTGATCTCCGCGCGGATCTTGGACTCACGCTCCGCAAGCCCGGACGCGATCTTCGGCCACACCTGCGTCGAGAGCACGAACAACACGACGAGGAAGACGATCACCGTCGCGATGGCCGGCGCAATCGCCTGCTTCGGCGTCGGGATCGGACCAACCTCCTCGTGGGCTCCGTGGTCCCCGCCGTGCGCCGCGTCGCCGTGCGCGGACCCGTGCGCCGGCTCAGGGGCCATGGACGCCATCGCGGGCCTCGTCGCGAGCGGCGCAAATGCGAGAAGAACGAGCAGGGAGAGGATGCGTGCAACGCGGGTCATCGGAGGGATCTCCGTGAGAAGGACGTCGGACCGGCTCGGGGCCGGAGAATCGGAAGCCGCCGGGGCGCCTCTCGACGCTTCGGCGGGGGATCAATCAACGATCGATCAAAGGGCGGCGAGCAGACCGACGACGACGGCGAAAAGGGTCGCACCCTCGACCAGCGCCGCCGTGAGGATCATGTTGGTGCCGATCGGGCCGGCGGCCTCGGGCTGGCGGGCGATCGACTCCACGGCGCCCTTGCCGATGAGGCCGATGCCGATGCCGCCGCCGACGACGGCAAGACCGGCGCCGATGGCGGCCAGGCCCTTGCCGATGTTCTCGACGGGAGCGGCCTGGGCGTGGGCCGCGGTCCCGAAGAGGGCGACGAGGCCGGAGGCGACGAGAACGTTCTTGATCATGGTCTTCATTGGTCGAGTGCCTTTCTGAAACGTGTGTCCGAGGTTTCCGGGGAAGAGCGCCGCGACGAGAGTCGGCGGGGCGGTTGCATTCGACCTGTGCCCTTCCCCGTGCCGGGCAGGTCTGTGGTCCGGTTCAATGCGCCGGGTGGGCGTGCCCCCCGTGCGTGTGCCCTTCGTGGGCGTGATCGTGGTCGTGCCCGTGCTCATGATCGTGGTCGCCGTGGTGCGACAACTGCGAGATGAACACCGTGGTGAGGAACATGAAGACGAACGCCTGAAGGAAGGCGACAAAGAGCTCGAGGAACATGATCGCGACCGCGCTCAGG
Source organism: Phycisphaerales bacterium (assembly GCA_026647565.1). GTDB lineage: Bacteria > Planctomycetota > Phycisphaerae > Phycisphaerales > UBA1924 > JAHBWV01. The sequence goes on from JAPKGU010000177.1 coordinate 5,919, forward strand.
CACGAGATCAGCGTCACAGGAGCGCCAACCGCAAGGCCCGAGCGGAGCGACATCCCGACGAACATGAACAGCGTCGCCAGCAGCACGTGACCCGCCGTCATGTTCGCGAAGAGTCGGATGGCCAGCGCCACCGGCTTGATGAACGTGCCCATGATCTCGACGGGAATCAGGATCACCCAGATGAACGGCGGGGCGCCGCCCGTCAGGTGCTTCAGATACCCACCGACGCCCAGCTCCCTGATCCCCGCGGCGTTGATCACGATGAACGAGATCAGCGCCAGCATCGCCGTCACAGCGATGTTGCCCGTCGCCGTCCCCCCGAACGGCGCCTTGTGCTCGGCCTTCCACTCGCTGTTGAAGATGTGCAGCAGGTCGAGGATCGGCATCAGACCGAGGAGGTTGTTCACCAGAATGAAGAAGAACACCGTCCACAGGAACGGCATGAAGCGATCCGTCCGTTCGCCCAGCAGCGGACGCACGGCCTTGTCACGCAGATACAGGCAGATCACCTCGATCGTCTGCGCAAACTTCCCCTTCGTCAGGTAGCGATCCGTTCCCTCGCCCTCCGGACCCGTCGCGATCCGACGCGCGACCATCGGGCCCACGATGATGAGGATCAGACCCGAGAGAATCAGGTTGCCCACGTGCGCCGACCACAGCCACCACCCATCACCGAAGTACGTGAACGGATGGTTCACCACGTGCCCCATCGGGCTGTCAGCGCCGAGCGTGAACATGCTTGCGAGCGGGAGATCGATCATCGGTTCGTGTCCTCCGCGCCCTGTGCGGCACGCTTGAGGGCGGAGATGGAGACCATGGTTTCGACGACAAGCGTGGCCAGTGCCGCCGCGAGGAATGATCCCCAGTACGGCGCTTCCTGAAGTCCCAGCGGGAGATAGCAGCCAAGAGCGAACGCCAGAGATCCCATCATCCGGGCCGAGGAGCCGAGCACCAGCACCAGCGACCAGCGCGACGCCGGACGCGCCGGCAGAATCCCCATCACGACAACCCACGCGATCGCGCTCAGCACCGCGATCCCAGAGCCGATCGCAGCGGCCTGACCCGCCTCCGCCGATCGCGACCACCAGAGCGCCGTCGACGCCAAACCCACAACAACACCCGGGCACACCGCGCCAAGCGCAAGCGTCTGAACCGGAAGCCGAATTGCAGGTTGGGCAGCCATCGTGGACATCAGAAAGGGCACTCTCCGGGCGTCAATCGTCGATCCGATCAAGCCCCGCCGACAGCACCAACAGGAGGGCGCGTTCGGGGGGGCGGAACAATAGCGACGGCCACGGCGGTCGGCGAGTGTTCACTCACTTGGTTTTGGCCCCCGCCCCCAGACGCCCCACCCCACCCCAACCCGAACCC
>JAPKGU010000178.1 GCA_026647565.1 Phycisphaerales bacterium
GCGCGCAAGCCCGCCCCGACCGCGCCCACGGACGCCGCCGCCAAGGTCGGCAACGGCAACGACATCGGCACCGCCGCGGGCCAGCGCGAGGCCCTCGCCGCGCTGCTCGGCAAGAAGCCCGGCCGCCCCATCAGCAAGCCGCGCGCGACCAGCGCCGGGGCGAAGTGACCCTCCTCCCCCCCCACCACCACCGCGCCGGCCCGGACGCCTCCGCGTCCGGGCTGGCCACGACACCGAGGGCACGTCGATGAGGCTCTACCGCCGCACGCAGAAGTTCCCCGACGGAACCGAGCGGACCTGGGGTCCGTGGTGGGTCCAGTACCACCACCGCGGGCGGCTCGTCCGCCGCTCGCTGCGGACCCGCGACAAGCGCGCCGCCGAGATCGCCGCCGCCGAGCTGCTCAAGAAGGAGGAGCTCAAGTCCGCCGGCGTCTTCGACCCCCACGAAGACCAGAAGGTCCGCCCCCTCGACGACCACCTCGCCGAGTTCGAGGCCGTGCTGCTCGCCCGCGACGTCGTCGAGAAGTACCGCAAGGAGCGCATGGGGACCCTGCGGACCTTCGCGGCGTGGGCGAACGCCAAGCGCCTCGGAGACCTCGACGTCGCCGACGCCAGCCGCTGGGTCAACGAGCTCGCCCGGACCGGGCTCTCCGCGCGCGGCCTCAACTCGCGCATCTCCGGGCTGCGCCAGCTCGGCGCGTGGGTGTTCGCCACCCACCGCCTCCCCTACGACCCGTTCTCGACGCTCGAGCTCCGCAACGAGGACGCCGACCGCCGCCACGTCCGGCGCGCCCTGTCGCGCGACGAGGTGGACCGCCTGCTCGACGCCGCGCGGCGGGGCACCGTCGAGCGCGCCCGGGCGTTCGCCTCGAAGACCGGGCTCTCCCCCGCCTACGAGGCGCGCCTGCGGCAGTGGGGCGCGTGGCGGGCGGTGGTCTACGAGATCGCCGTCGGGACGGGGCTGCGGGCGAACGAGATCCGCACGCTGACCTGGGGCGCGGTGGACTTCGACCGGGGCCGTGCCCGCGTCACGGCCCGCTTCGCCAAGAGCCGCAAGGAGCAGACGGTCGAGCTCCACGACGGGCTGGTCGAGACGCTGCGGTCGGTGCGGCCGAAGGCGGTGCTGCCGACGACGCCCGTCGTGCCGCCGCGGTGCTTCCCGACGATCCGGACCTTCGACGCGGACCTCGCCGCCGCGGGCCTCGGGAAGACCGACGACGCCGGCCGCATCGTGGACTTCCACGCGCTGCGCCACACCTTCGTCAGCGGCCTGTCCGAGGCCGGCGTCCACCCGCGCGTCGCCACGGCGCTCGCCCGCCACAGCGACCTCTCGCTCACGATGAGGCACTACACCGACGTCAGCCTCCTCGACCTCAAGGGGGCGGTCGCGAAGGCGGCGGGCGGGGACGGTGCGAGCGCGAAGGCGAGGACGGCGTAGCGGGCGCGGGAGTGCTCGCGAGGTCGGCCTCCGCCGCTCGCTGCGGCATGGTCGTCCGTTCGGCTCCTGATCGCCAGCGGAGTCGCGTGCCCGCTGCATCGATTGCAAGGACGTCTATCTCCCCACAGGGCAGCTCACCGGTGGAGTCCCTTGCCCGCGACTCCTCACTTCGGAGGCGCGGCACGCACCCAGGTCTGCGTCATCAACTCGAACGCGCTCACGCTCCACGTGCTCGAAAACCCCGAGTCGGTCTTGCGAAGCGCGATCTCGATGCGAACTCCCGTGGGCCCCTCGAACGACACCGACCAACCCGTCGCCGTCGCCTTGCCGTCGAGCGCCACGGGGGCCGGAGCATCGCGCGTGAAGTGCCAGCCATGCAAGGTCGTCCCGTCGTCACGCAGCGTCCAGACGTGCACTTCGGTCGACGCGTCCGGTCCCTTGGCCGCCGAGCGCTGAGTGAGGAACTCGCCGCCCGCGACGAGGTGGAGCGGGCGAAGGGACTTGAACCCTCGACATTCAGCTTGGGAAGCGGACGGGCCACCGTCGCCAACCCCGAAGGGGCAAAGGGTTACGACGATCGCGAGTTCCTCTGTGCTCGCCACTGGCCCCGACCAGCGACACGTCCTTGCACGTCGTTGCACGATCACGGTCGCCCGCGCGCCGCGGAGGCACGCGGCCCGCTCGCCCCCTCGCGTCCCCCCCCGATCGTCTCGACGCCGCCCCAGGCCGCCGCCCCGGGGCCCCGGGTCTACGCTCCCGCCATGCTCCAGGTCCTCCTCGTGGTCGCCCGCGCCATCGCGCTCGGTGCCGACCGCTGGCGCGCCCGGGCCGCCTCCCGCCGCCCGATGCTCGTCGAGATCTCCGTCCTGCGCGAGCGCCTCGACGCGGCCCTCGAGCAGAACGCGCTCCTTCGCGCCCGGCTCGACCGCGTCCCCCACCGTCGCCGCCCGCAGTACCGCCGCCACGAGCGCCTCGCCATCCTCTACCACGCCGCGCGGTTCGGCCTCTCCGTCGAGAGAACGGCCCGTGCCTTCGTCGTCTCCGTCAGCGCAATCATGAGCTGGCGGCGCGACGCGCGGTCCGAGAAGCCCGCCCGGGTCTCGACCAAGCCCCCGGCGAACAAGCTCCCCGACCTCGTCGCCGACCTCGTCCGACGCCTGCGTCGGGAGTGGCCGAAGTGGGGAACTCGACGCATCGCCGGGGTGCTCGCCCGCCTCGGGATCGCGGTCTCGCGCACGAGCGTCCGCGCGCTCTTGCGGCGCAGGCCGAAGCGTCCGTCCCCCGCGGCAGCGCACAGGGCGAAGCGTGCCCTCGTCGCAAAGCACCCCGGTCACGTGTGGTTCCTCGACTTCACGCGCGTGGGCGGCCTCTTCCGCTCGGTGGTCGTGGGAGCCGTCGTGGACGGCTTCTCGAGGAGGGTGCTCGCCCTGCGGGTCGCGCCCCGGGAGCCGACCGCGCACTTCGCCGTGCGCCTGGTGCGCGAGGCCGCACGCGCGTTCGGCGCACCGGCCCACCTCGTCACCGACCACGGCCGGCAGCTCACGGCGCAGGTGTTCCGGAAGGCGGTGCGCTCGCTCGGCGTCCGACCCCGCTACGGTGCCGTCCACCGCCACGGGTCCCTCGCGGTCGTCGAACGGTGGTGGAAGTCGATGAAGGTCGAGTACGCGAGCGGCCTCCACCTCTTCCGGCCCCTGCGCACGATCGAGGCGAAGCTCCGCGGGTACACCCGGTGGTTCAACGAGGAGCGGCCGCACCAAGGCCTCGGACAGCGGACGCCTGACGAGGTCCACTTCGGGAGGGCGACGGCTGCCCGAGCGGTGCCGCTGTGCGCCGAGCTCGTGGCCGAGCACCTCGATGGAGACCGTGCGCTTCCCGTCCTGCGCCTGCGTCGTGCCGCCTGACCGAATCGCTCGTTGAAATCGCCCCGCCGCCACGGGATGCGCCGGGCCCGCGATACGTCCGCGCCCCCCGAGATCAGCGACGTCCGACTCGACGTAATCGTTCAGCCCCCCCGCCGCCTCCTCCGCGAAATCGCATTGAGGTCAGCCCCGATCGAAGGGTTCACATCCTCGATGGCGATGGTCCCAGGTCTGGAGGGCATCGATGGGGACAGGGACGTCCGAGCAAGACGGAGTTCCCCTGGTGGGCATCGGACGACAAGATCATTCAGAACGTCGAACGAATCGCCAATGATCCGGCGTCGTACGTTGGCGGTAAGATCCCCACCGGCACCGGCCGGTATGAGGCGCTCGGCCACATGCGCGGTCCTTCGGGCGAGGTCGTAACGGTGAAGGTCATAGTCGAACCGATGGGTGAAGGCGTCATTACGGCCCATCCGACAAACCTGCCCCGCAACCCATTGGGAGGGTGGTGACATGGCACGGGCAAGCGATCGTGAGTACCAAGCAGTCGCAGCGGCACTCAGCCGAGCACGCGAACTCCTCCCGGCTGCGGCCAACAGATTCGCGACTGTGGACCCCTTGGATCCTGGATCAATCAACACCCTCGCGTCGTTCGCCGAGTCGATGGATCAAGTGGAGTATGAGGTCGCTCTCTATTCGTTGGCCGGAGTCGCCAAGGGCTCCGGGGCCGACGCAGAGTGTTGGCGGTACATCGAAGAGGCTGCGCGGCTCATGCGGTTCGGACCCCGCGAGCGCGCTCGGGCCTTTCTCTCAGGCGGAAGCGCCTGAAGGCGGCAATAGCGAGGGTCCTCGAATGCCCGCGAGGCGAGCGCGGACTGAGGTCTCAAGGAAGTTGAGGATAGACCGTCCCTGCGCTCGGAGACTCTCACAGACCGTGAGCATCCGCTCGGCGAACCGCGAACCCCATCGACTCGCCGAGCCGAAGGAGGTCTTCCGCCAGATAACCGCCTTCCGCACGGCACGTTCTGCGGCGTTGTTTGTGGGCTCGACTCCCTCGACGCGGGCGAACGTCCAGAGCGCCGCGCCGTACTCGCGGAGGTCTTTCGCGATCTTGCTCGCGGCCGGGACCGGGTTGTGGATGTGCCGTCGCAGGAGTTGTTTGAGCCGAAGGCGAATCGGCCCGAGCCGTCGGCGGAGTCCTCGCCGTGTGAGTTCTCCCTCGCGGAGGCGGTACCACTCGTTGAAGACCGTCTTAACGATCTTCTGCCCGGCTCGTCCCAGGCTTCTCGCCTTGCCTCCCGCCTCTTCGAGCCCTCGGAAGTTCCGCAGCAGATGCGCCCAGCACAACTGACGCCTCCGAAGGTCGTGCGCTCGGTACACCGAGAATCGGTCCGTCCCGAGGATGCCGTCGAACGCGAAGAGAAGACGTCGGAACGCCTCGCGGTTCCTTCGCTTGTCGATCCGGAAGACCTTGAGCAAGGGGGTCACCGCCGCCCACAGCCACGCGAGCTTGTTCGACTGCCGCCAGGAAGTCTCGTCGCAGTTGACGAAGTCGGCGTTCTGGATCGCGTCGAGCGCCTCGTCGTACGCCGGGCGCAGCGCCTTGCTCGTTCGCCTCTCCAAGGCGGCAACCGTGCCGAGGGAGATCTCGGCCTTCTCGCCGAAGAGCTCGGCCATCACCTCGCGAGCCTCGCGCCGCGTGATCCGACAGCGGCCGGTGAGCAGCGCCGTGATCGCCTGGAACCGGACGCCCACGCAGCCGGTCGGGACGCCCTCCGGGAGTTCCGCCGTCGTCGTGTGCCCGCAGCCGGGGCACCGGCACTCCTGGAGCACGTACTCGGTAACCTCGGCGACGACGGGCGGGATCTCGACGACCTGATGCACGAGACTCTCGCCGGTGGTATCCTTCGCGCCCAGACCACGACCGCAGTTCGAGCAGCTCTTTGGCAGGACGGTGCGTTTGTGATCGACCTGCTCGGGCGGGAAGGGCTCGCGGGTCTTGCCCTTGTGGCCAGGCTGCCCACCCGGCGACCGCCCGGTCGGCTTCTGCTTGCGCCTCTCCTTCCACGGCTTGTCAGACGACGGTGGCTTCGACGAGTTTGTCGAGTCCGCGTTGAGCCTGGCAGTCAGCTCGCGAACCTTCCCCTTGAGGATGACGACGTGCTGGATCAGGCGTCGGTTCCTGCGAGTCAGTTTCGCCCGATCCGCCTCAACGTGATTCAGTCTCATCTCGATCGCCGCGAACCGCCTCTCACACTCGGCGTGCGGGTTGGCGGCGGGCGCGTCGGACACAAGCCAATAGTTCGGCTCAATCCGGAACTGGCTGGACCCCGTGAACGGTTACGACTCGACATGCTCGCTCATCTCCACCGCCCGTTCGGCTCCTGATCGCCATGCGGAGTCGCTTGCCCGCTGCACCCGCTGCACAACGTGCACAATGTCGTGACGCGCAGTACGGCAGCTCACCGCGCGGGAATCCAAGTGAGCGACTCCATCAACAGGACTCTGCCTCGCACCCCATCGATGAGGCTCACTTGTCCGCCCCACTCCCAGTCGCTCCCTCTCGCCTCCAAGTAGTAGTTCCCGGGCGCTAGGTTCCCGTGTACGTGCTTCGGCTCTGCCTGATGGCGAACTCTCGGTTCCCATCCTGTCCCCCCACGATCGAGTGCGTACAGACGCGAAACCCAGCTCGATCCTCTTGCACGAAGTCCCTTCCCCAGCTCGATCTCCACCGCCATGGCGTCGTCCATCTCAATGTCCACCCGGGCAGGTCGATCCTCCTGGACCACGAACTTGCAGGTCGCAGCGGATCCGTCGCTCGCAGCGACCGATGCGCGATAACTACCGGTCGGAAGACCGATAACAGCCTGGCCCCGACTATCTGTCGATGTCTCGCAAGTCGTCCCGATGTCTAACATGCTATCTGCGGGAACTTCCGTGGCAGGAATTCCAATGGAGACCATCGGGCCCAACCCAAGCACCCAAACCGAAGCCTGAACAGGCGACCCGCTCCGACGGGATCGGACCGCGATCGTCACGTCGTGGCGCTTGCGGAATTCCACCGTCGCCGCAGCCGTCCGTTCGTCGATCTGGAGCACTGGCTCCGCCAGATGGCCGAGGCACTCGACCGCGTACCGACCAGGTGGGAGATCGGCCTTCGCCCGGAGCCCGCCAGCGTCTCCATCCTCACGTGCCTCCAGCGGTCGCCAGATCGGGACACCACGCTCGGTCAAGCCGAGGACGCGCAGAGCTCCGGTACGCACTGCTGACGGAGTCTCGCGTGGCACTCTGATTCCGAGGAGGACGCTGTGTGCACCGGAAGGACCTTCTGCTCTATCTTCGCGGATTCGAACACTGACCCGCCGACTCGGGACGACACTGACCAGTGCTGAGCGTCGAGCATCTGGGACCCCGGAGCTGTCGCTCACAGCCGAAAGCAAGACTGTGCCTGCTGGCAGTCCGCGCAGTGGCGTCGGACAATCCACGGCGCGCCGCACCGTGCTGTGGCCACCTCGCCCTGAGACTGTAACCCGCAGCATCGAGTACTCTGGCGAGACTTCTGACAAGTCAACGTCGAGGTCGCCTCCGGGAGCGAGATCAACGGTCATGGAGACCTCGGCCGATGTCGGAGGCACGAGGATCCTCGTCCACGCTCTGCCCCTTCCGCGGGCCCAGAACACACGGTCAAGTCCGCTCGCGTCTAGGTCCGCGGTCGATGACTCCGGGTCGACCGGCACATCGGTCGCGTCCGTGGGCGGAAGCTCTGGACCCAGCGGTGCCGGCTGCAGCATGGCGCGAGCCACGACCTTGAGCTCCGGCTGAGCCGTTGGCAGCCCTGACTCCTCGTCTCGAAGAGTGAGCCTCGCTCGGTGAGGCACCGCGAGCACGACATGGAGCCTCCCGTCCTCGCCAGGGGCAACACAGCGAGACCAGC
>JAPKGU010000179.1 GCA_026647565.1 Phycisphaerales bacterium
ATGATGGGCAAGTCGCTGGCCGAGATGGGCGTCAAGGAAGTCCCGGACACCGGCGCGTATGCCGTGAAGATGCCGGTCTTTCCGTTCAACCGCTTCCCCGGCGTGGACGTCGTCCTCGGCCCCGAGATGCGTTCGACCGGCGAGGTCATGGGCATGGACGTCTCGTTGCCGCTGGCGTTCCTGAAGGCGCTGCTCGGCGCGGGGACCACCCTGCCCAAGTCCGGCGGCGTCTTCATCTCCGTCCGCGAGCAGGACCGCAAGGAGATCGTCGGCCCCGCGCGCACGCTCATGGCCATGGGTTACACCGTCTACGCCACCAAGGGCACGGGCGACTTCCTGCGGCGTCACGGGCTGCGCCCCGTCGTGCTCGAGAAGATCGGCGCGGCGGTCCGGCCGAACGTGCTGGACCTGATGTCGGACGGGAAGATCCAGTTGGTGCTGAACACACCGACGCGGACGGGGTGGCAGACGGACGAGGGGCGGATCCGATCGACTGCGGTCCGCCTGGGCATCCCCATGATCACGACCAACACGGGCGCGAACGCCGCGGTCAGGGCGATCGAGGCGCTGCGGGCGGGCGACTGGGACACGGTGGCGATGCAGGAGTACAAGGCGCTGGCGGCTTCATCGGGGGCGCCGATCGAGCCGGTGGTGCTTGCGGGGTCTGCGGCGTCGCTGGCGAGGGTGTGACGGCCGGGCGTGCGTCGTGGCGCGAGGAATCAGCTTCGCGGCACGAGGCGTCCGTGCTTTGTGTCGCCGACGAAGCGGCCGTCGCGGACCATAACCCTGCCTCGGACGGTGACGACACTGGATCGTCCTTTCAGTTCCCATCCTTCCCAGCCGCTGTAGTCGGTGGCCATGTGGTGGGTCTTTGCGGAGATCACGCCTCGGTGGGCGGGGTCGTAGATGACAAGGTCGGCATCGGCACCGACGGCGATGATGCCCTTGTTTTTCAGGCCGAAGATGCGTGCGGCGCGGGTGGACGCGGCGTCGACGAAGGTGTGGAGGTCGATGCGCCCGGTGGCGACGCCGTGGGTGTACAGGAGGTCCACGCGGTGCTCGACGCTCGGGATGCCGTTGGGGATCCTGGTGAAGTCGGAGCCGGGGAATCGGCCCATCTCCTTCTGGCCCTTGTAGTCGAAGGGCGCGTGGTCGGTGGCGACGGTGGCGATGGTGCGGGCGCGGAGGGCGTCCCAGAGGAAGTCCTGGTGTCGCCTGTCGCGAATGGGCGGGGACATGACGTACTTCGCCCCTTCGAAGCCGTTGTCGCCGGCCTTCTCGGCGTATGTGCTGTCGAGGGTGAGGTATGGGATGACGGTCTCGATGTGGGCGCGGACGCCCCGGGAGATCCCGCGTTGAGCCGCGAGAACGGCGTCCTCGCATGACGTGTGGACGATGTAGACCTCGGCGCCGGTCTGCTCGGCAAAGGCCATGAGATGGGCGACGCCGGCGGCCTCGACGGACGCGGGGCGTGAGATCTCGTGCCACCTTGGTTCTCTGCGGCCCGCGGCGAGGAGTTCGGCCTGCTTCTCGGCGATGAGTGTCTCGTTCTCGCAGTGGGCGGTGACGACGACGCCCAGTTCGCGTGCGAGTTTCAGGGCGTGGTAGAGCTCTCGATCATCGACGCCGAGTGCGCCCTTGTAGGCGAGGAAGACCTTGAAGGAGCGGATGCCGCGCGAGACGATCTCGCGCAGCTGCGCCTCTGCCTGAGCGTCCCAGCGTGTGACGCCCATGTGGAAGGAGAAGTCGCAGGCGCTTGCGCCCCTTGCCTTGCCGAGCCATGTGTCGAAGGCGCCGAGCGGCTCGTCGCCCTTTCCGGGGCAGATCATCTCGATGAGAGTGGTGGTGCCCCCGACGAGCGCGGCGCGTGAAGCGGTCTCCCACGTGTCCTTGGCGTAGGTGCCCATGAAGGGGAGGTAGACGTGGACGTGGGGGTCGATGAAGCCGGGGAAGAGGAGCTTGCCGTTCGCGTCGATGACCTCGGTGCCCGCGGCGCAGGAGGCGGGGCTGATCCCCTTCGCGATCCGCGTGATCGTCTCGTGTTCGCAATAAACATCCGCGATGTAGTCATCGGTTGAGGTCACGATGCGTGCGTTGGTGATGAGAAGCGACACCGTTGATTCCTCGTTCATTCGGAGAGGGAGTACTCAAGGCACACCGCTCTGGAGAGCGGTGCCACCCAGGGCAAACCACCCCAGGCCCTACTCGTTGGAGACGAGCTTGCTGGACTGTTCGACGAATCTGTCTCCGGACCAGGCGGCGTCCCTGGTGACCATTCCCTTGGCGGCGTTCTTCTCGGCGGCCTTTGCCTGCGCCTGTCGCTGCACGAGGTCGGCGTGGGTTGTGAAGTACTGGAGGGAGTGGCCGCGGAAGTCTTCGATGGATTTGAAGCCGTGCCTGTCCATGAACGCGGAGAGTCCGTCGCAGAGCGTCTTGCACATGCCGTAGCCGTGGATCATGACGCCGGTGCAGACCTGAACGGTGCTGGCGCCGAGGAGGATGAACTGTGCGGCGTCCTCGCCGGTCTCGACGCCTCCGATGCCGCTGATGGAGCGGCCGGGGAACTCGTGCTTCATCATCCTCGCGCACTCCATGACCATTCGGAGGGCGATGGGCCTGACGGCCTTGCAGGAGTATCCGCCGGGGGTTGTGTATCCCTCGACGGTCGGTTCGGGCCGAAGGGTCTTGAGGTCGATGCCCATGACGCAGAGGATGGTGTTGATGGCGGCGATGCCCTCGCAACCGTTGCGCAGGGCGGCGCGGGCCGGCTCCTCGATGTGCGTGATGTTGGGGGTCATCTTGGCCCAGACGGGGACCCTGGCGACGGCGTTGACCCAGCCGCAGACGGTGCCGAGGACCTCGCAGTCCTGCCCCATGGCGGCGCCCATCTTGCGTTCGGGCAGACCGTGCGGGCAGGAGAAGTTGAGCTCGAAGGCGTCGACGCCGGCGTCCTGGCAGCGCTCGACGATCTCGATCCAGGCGTCCTTTCTGTACTCCTCCATGATGGAGGCGATGAGCACGCGATCGGGGTACTTCTGCTTGACCTGCTTGAACTCCTCGATCCATGTGTCGAAGGGGCGATCGGAGATCAGCTCGATGTTCTGCCAGCCCACGATGGTCTGGTTCTCTTTCGGGCCGACGCGCATGCGGGCGTAGCGCGGCGCGACGTTGATGACCTTTGATGCGTCGAGACTGATGGTCTTTGCGATGACCGCGCCCCACCCCTCATCGAACGCCTTGCAGATGACGTTCGCGTTGGTGCCGGGCGGCCCCGAACCGATGACGAAGGGGTTGGGGAGTTTGAGTCCATCGACGATGACGCGCAGGTCGGCCATGGCGGCGCTCCCCTGGGGGTGGGCGTTCCGAGCGGGCACCGTCCGAGACGGCGTCCGAACGCTCCACTCTACAGGATCGAGGCGGCCGGCACCAGTGCTTGCGATCAGGGCGAGTCGGCGGCTTCGGCATCGCCACGCGCGGCGGAATCGCTGATCCGCGCCTTCAGGATCTCGACGGCTCTTTCGAGCACCTCGTCCCGTCCGGCGGCGATGCCGCTCGCGGTCGGACTCACGGGCACCGTCGGCCGGATGCCGATGCCGTGGTGGCGTGAGCCGTCGTGCTTAAGGACCTTCATCCCGGTCCAGGAGACGACGAATCCTCCCGGCAGGGTGATGGGGTTGACGTTCCCGTTGGTTCCGGCGGTGGTGGCGCCGACGATCTCGCCGAGTTCATAGGCCTCGACGATGCCCATGATCGACTCGGCGTAGGAGATTGCACGCCCGTCGGTGACGAACGCGATCTGCGCGGTGAGTCGCGGCTTGGCGGGCTTGAGCTGCCAGCGCCCGCCGGTGTTCCACTCCCACCCCTCTCCATCGGGGCGTGTGACGATGGGGACGTTCCATTGGGCGCTGGTCGCGGGGCCGTCGATCAGGTGCTCCATCAGTTTGTACGCGGCGCTGCCGGGATAGCCGCGGAGATCGAAGACGATGCCATCGGCCTGTGCGAGGGCGGGCATGGCTTCGGTCAGTGCGGCATTCTCCGCGGCGTTGAGGTCGAAGTATCGGATCCCGGGCAAGAGTTCGGTGCCGTTGGCAGGACGCTCGAACGCGGGCTCTTCGATGCGATCGAGCGATGCGGAAGCGACCAGCGCCTCGTACCTTGTTCCGTCGGGTCGTTGGAACTCGGCGCGGCAGGGGTCCGTTGCGTCCGGTGATTCGAAGGGCGAGCGCGGGAGCTGGGAGGCGACGAGGTGCCGCACCCATCCGTCGGTCGCACCGGAGATCTCGGCGGAAACCTGGAGCACCCATTCGGAGAGCGGGCGCTCGTTGATGGAGAGCAGCGCGTCACCGATGGTGATCTCGGGGGGTGCGGACTCGCCCTTGCCGCTCACGACGAGGTCGTTGCCGGCCCACGCGAGTGCGAGCGGCATGGTCGAGCCGAATCGAGACCCCGGACCGCGGATCGAGCCGTGCCCGTCGTAGAGGCGCGCGAGCATGATGCGGAGGGAGCGTTCGAAGGCGACCTCGTCCGCGTCCGTGGCGGCGTTGAGCAGGCCGCGGCGCAGCTCGCCTTCCCAGTCGATCGTCGATCCGTCGTACGGGGGCGCATCGAAGTAGGGGTAGAAGTGCTGCATGACGCCCCAGAGCGTCGCGACGGCGGCGAAGCGTGTGGCGCGGTTCGTGGCCGTGAGTCGGACAGCATCATGCTCGTTCGACCATGGGTTCGGCAGGGCGGCGCGGGGGAGCGTGGCGAGCGAGTCGGCGGGGACGAGGCGGGGGAGTGCGCACCAGACGCCTGCGCCCAGGTCTTGGACGATCACGCGCGTGGCGAGCATGTCGTCGGTCAGATCCGCGAGCGGGGTCCTGACGACGGTGCTGGAGTAGACGCCTCCGCCGGCGCGTGTCGCCACCGTGCCGGCGCCGTTGTGGCGCCAATGCAGAACATGGGTCGCGTTCTCCGGGAGCGGCAGTTCGGGGATCGCAGCGCCGTCGGTGCCGATCACGAGTCCCGGCGCGAGCGGCGCGAGGACGTCGCGCAGGGCGGCGGCCAGGCCGCTCGGAGTGTCGGCACGCTCGGCGCGCTCCATCAGCGCGACGGCGACGTGATCCCAGGACTTGACCGACGTGGCCTCGGTGCTGGGATGGAAGAACCGGACCAGCGCGAGGGCGCGGGACGCGGCGACGAGGTTCGTCAGACGCTGCTCGTCGAGCGGCTGCGGCCGCGAGGGTTCCTGTGCCTTGAGTTCGGGGCCGGGGGTGAGGGTGACGTCGGTGATGAGGACGGAGGCGCTTCCGATCGACATGACGCCGAGGGCGAGCCACTCGGCGTCGGGATCGACATCGACCCGGATGCGTGCCGCGGTCCAGAAGCCGGGACTGATCGGGCGGTCGCCCATGTTGTCGAAAGCGCCGATCTGTCGGTTCGGACGATCGACGCGGAGCCACATCTGGGCTCGTCCCCCGGCGCTCTCGACGAGGACCTTGGCATCGAGCGTCACGCTCCGGCCTCTGTACGGCGTCGCGTCGATTGAGCGCATGAAGTTGCCGAAGGGTCCCTGGCGTTCACCCGTCAGGCGGAGGCGGACCATGGCCGTGCCGGACTCGTCGGTCCACGAGGCCTCCCACCCGGCCGTCGGCACGGCCCAGTCGGCGGGGGGGCGCCCGATGTCGCCGGGCGGGAGCAGTTGCTGCGCCTGGGCGTGGGCCTGGGGCTGCCACGCGAGGAGTGAGACCACGAGCGTCAGGATGGCGAGAAGGGATGAGCGTGCCATATCGGCCTCCAAAGAGATTGGCTCTGCGAAGGTGAGTTGGCGGTCGCGGAGCCGATCTTTCACCGGGAACGCACCGAGCATGCAGACTGTGAGCGCCGGGGGAGCCGCGCGGGACGGGCCGGCTCAGCGTTTCCCGGTTCGGTAGTCGGTCGTCAGCATACCGGCGAAGCCCCAGTTGTCGGTATCGACTTCGTCGATGACGATGTGGGTGTGCTCGGGCTTCTTGCCGAGGACGCGGACGAGGGTCTGCGTGAACTCGGCGACGATTTGCTGCTTCTGCTCGCGCGTCACACCGTCCTTGGTGATCTTCAGGTTGATGTAGGGCATGGGGGCTCCTTTCGTGTGGCCCGGGTTAGGATGATCGGTGCGTCGGCACGGTCACGACCGCACGTTCTCGAGGAAGTTGAGCATGCCTCCCCTGATCCAGATCGGCGACTACCTCGGCACGCTGGTCTTTGCGATCGCAGGGGGGCTCGCGGCGGCCGAGAAGCGGCTCGACATCGGGGGGTTCTTCTTGCTCGCGTTTGTGACGGGCGTGGGCGGGGGGACTCTTCGCGACATCATCCTCGGGCGCGGGGAGGTGTTCTGGGCGGACCAGCCCATCTACATCCTTCTCAGCATGCTCGGGGCCGCGATCGTCTTTCGCTTCGGTCCGTCCGTCGAGCGCAAGCGGCGAGCGCTGCTCTGGGCGGACGCGGTGGGGCTTGCGGTGTTTGCGGTGATCGGTGCGGCAACGGCGTCGGAGCTGGGGGCGAGGCCGATCACGTCGATGCTGATGGGCGTGCTGACGGCGACGGGCGGCGGTGTGATCCGCGAGATCATCAGGAACGAGCTGCCGATCGTTCTGCGGCGCGAGATCTACCTCACGGCGGCGCTGGCGGGGAGCGTGGCGTATGTGGTGCTGGACGGGTTCGAGATGCCGCGCTGGGTCAGCATGGGAGCGGGGATCGTGGCGGCGTTCCTGTTGAGGGCGCTCGGGATGACCCGGAACATGCACCTGCCGGTGTATGGGGCGGCGAAGGAGGCGTGAACTGTCTGAGATCCGCGTCGCGCTGCGACCGACGATCATCGCGACGCGCACCGAATCGGCGCACCGGCGAGGCCCGGAGCGGATCCGCTCCCGGTGACAGATCTCGAGAAAGTGACCCCGGCGGGATTCGAACCCGCGTGTCCACCGTGAAAGGGTGGTGTCCTGGACCAGGCTAGACGACGGGGCCGGACGGCCGGAACGCTGCTAGTGGCGGCGGATCGGCTCGGCATTGTACGCCCCCAGTTCCCGCAGGAACCCGAGGCGGGGCG
>JAPKGU010000018.1 GCA_026647565.1 Phycisphaerales bacterium
CTGGCGGGACCGGGGAAGAAGATCGCGGGCCTGATGACGCTGACGGTGGTTCGCCCCGACGACCTGGCCGATCGAATCCTCGACCGCGACAAGCACCCCCAGTGGCAGGGCGAGCGGACGAAGATGATGTACGCCTTCCCTGTGCGGGAGGCGCTCTGGCAGCGGTATGCAGAGTTGCGCGCGGAGGGGCTGCGGCAGGAGCGCGGCCTGGCCGACGCTACGGCGTTCTACGCCCAGCACCGAGCCGCGATGGACGAGGGAGCGCGGATTGCGTGGTCGGAGCGCTTCAACCACGATGAGCTGTCGGCCGTCCAGCACGCAATGAACCTGAAGCTCCAGGACGAGGCAGCGTTCTTCGCGGAGTACCAGAATGAGCCGCTTCCGGAGGTGCACGCGGCGGACGACCTGCTCACCGCCGATCAGATCGCGGCGAAGGTGAACGGGCAGGCCCGCGCCGAGGTGCCCATCGGCTGCACGCGGCTGACGATGTTCGTGGATGTGCAGGGCAAGGCCCTGTTCTACGTCGTCGCGGCGTGGGAGGATGACTTCACCGGGTACGTCATCGACTATGGCACTGAGCCGGACCAGAAGGCGCCGGGGGGGTACTTCACGCTGCGCGACATGCGCCGCACGCTGGGAACGTGCGCTCCCCGCGCTGGTGTCGAGGGGGCGATCTACGCTGGGCTTGAGCGTCTCTGCCAGTCGCACCTGACCCGCGAGTGGCGGCGCGACGACGGCGCGATGGTTCGGATCGACCGGTGCCTGATCGACGCCAACTGGGGCTCGTCCACCGACGTGGTGTACCAGTTCTGCCGCCAGAGCCCGCACGCGGGTGTGGTGATGCCGAGCCACGGGCGGTACGTCGGGGCGTCGAGCATCCCGTTCTCCGACTACAAGCGCAAGCGCGGCGACCGGGTCGGGCTCAACTGGCGCATCCCGGTCGTCACCGGCAAGCGCGCCGTCCGGCACGTCGTGTTCGACACAAACTACTGGAAGTCGTTTGCGCACGCGCGCCTCGCGGTGCCCATGGGCGATCCCGGGTGCTTGTCGCTCTTCGGAAACAAGGCGGAGCCGCATCGGCTGCTGGCCGAGCACCTGACCAGCGAGTACCGCGTCAAGACCGAGGGACGCGGCCGCACCGTGGATGAATGGAAACTCCGCGTCGAGGGACTCGACAACCACTGGCTGGACGGGCTGGTGGGGTGTGCGGTCGCAGCCTCGATGGAGGGAGCGGTGCTGTTCGGGACGGACGCCCGAACGGCGGCCCGGCCGAGGCTGAAACTCTCAGCGATCCAAGGAGGACGACGCTGATGCCTCGCCCGAAGCAATGGCCCCACTCTCAGGGCGGCGAGCGGGTCGGGCTTGTCTGCCGCGCCTGCGGCTGCCAGGACTTCAGGGTCGTTTACGTGAAGCACCGACCCGGCGGGATCGTGATTCGTCGGCGCGAGTGCCGGCATTGTGGGCGTCGCGTCCTCACCCGCGAGGTGCAGGTCTGAGGTCGATCTATCGACCGACTTGGTCTCGACGCACGCCACGCGAAGCGCCGTTTGCGTAGATGGGTTCCGAATGCGGCATCGTGCCGCGCTGGAGCCGCCATGCCCGACCCGGCAACCGATCTCGAGCAGGCCATCCGCGACAACGCGTCGCAGCCGGCGAAGGCGTCTGTGGATGGCCAGTCCGTCGAGCAGCACCCGCTGAAGGACCAGATCGAGGCCGACCGCTACCTCGCGTCCAAGGACGCCGCGAGGAAGCCCGGCCTCGGTGTCAAGTTTGCCAAGATCGTCCCGCCCGGTGCTGAGTAACCAGCACGCCCCCCCCTGCCCTTCACGCGCTTCATGCTCACGACCATCGCCAACATGTTCGGCCGAACCCTGCGAGGACGAGGAACGCCCTCGAGCTCGCGAGCGGTTGCGCTGGCCGCCGGCCCGCACGGACGCGGGCCCGGCGGCTCTGGCGCGCGTGCGCTGGCGGTGCGCCGGGCGGTGGTGGCCAAGTTCGATTCGGCGCAGACCACTCCGGACAACCGGAGGCACTGGGCGGCCGCAGACGGACTCTCACCCAATGCCGCCGTCAACCCCGAGGTGCGGCGCATCCTGCGCAACCGCGCCCGTTATGAAGTCGCCAACAACTCCTACGCCAAGGGCATCGTTCTGACGCTGGGTAACGACACCATTGGCACCGGCCCGCGGCTGCAGATGCTCACCGACGATGACGCGGCCAACCGCCGCGTCGAGGAACTCTTCGAGGCGTGGGCGGAAGCAATCGACCTGCCCGGCAAGCTCCGCACCATGCGGATGGCCCGCGCGGAGAGCGGCGAGGCCTTCGGGCTGCTCGTGAGCAGCCCGGGGATCAACTCGCCGATCAAGCTTGACCTGCGTCTCATCGAGCCCGAGCAGGTGACGACCCCGCTGCTGCCTTCGCGCCCCCGCACGCCCGGCACGCGCACGCCGGATGATGAGATCGACGGGATCTTGCTCGATCAGCACGGGCTGCCTACCGCCTACCGCGTGCTTCGGACCCATCCGGGCGACACGCTGTCCTGGGCCGGGCCTGACCCGCTGGCGTTCGACACGCTCCCCGCCAGCAGCGTGGTGCACTATTTCCGCGCCGACCGGCCCGGCCAGATGCGCGGCATCCCGGACATCACGCCCGCGCTGCCGCTGTTCGCGCAACTGCGGCGCTACACGCTGGCCGTCATCGCCGCTGCAGAGACCGCCGCGGATTTCGCGGCCGTGCTCTACACCGAGGCGCCCGCCAACGGCGAGGCCGACCCGCTGGAGCCGATGGACGAGGTCGAACTCGAGAAGCGCATGGCGACGGTGTTGCCCGGCGGCTGGAAACTCGGGCAGGTCCACGCCGAGCAGCCCACCACGAGCTACGCCGAGTTCAAGCGCGAGATCCTCAACGAGATCGCCCGCTGCCTCAACATGCCCTTCAACGTCGCGGCTGGGAACTCGTCGGGGTACAACTACGCCTCCGGCCGTCTCGACCATCAGACGTACTTTAAGAGCCTGCGCGTCGATCAGCACCACCTGCGTCTGGCGGTCCTCGATCGTCTGCTCCGCGCCTGGATGGATGAGGCGGCTCTGATTGAGGGACTGCTCCCGCAGTCGATGCGGGTGCGCCACGCCGCCATTCCGCATACCTGGTTCTGGGATGGCGTCGAGCACGTCGATCCCGCCAAGGAAGCCAACGCCCAGGCGACACGCCTGGCCAACCACACGACCACGCTCGCTCACGAGTTCGCCCGCCAGGGGCGCGACTGGGAGGACGAGCTGCGCCAACGGGCCAAGGAGCTGGCGCTCATGGCCGAACTCGGACTGCCTCCGGCGCTCGCGCCGGGCACTGCCGCCGCGCCGATGCGCGATGAGGAACAGGAGACCGCCACCGATGCCACATGACACGATCAGTTTCGCCGACCATCCCCTCGTCATCCGCGCCCAGCACGTCGGGAATGGCGACGCAGGGACGAAAAGCCTCTGCCTCACCGCGCAGGCGGAGTTCGAGATCTCCGCGGGCGGCGACGATGGAGCCGGGGCCGCCCTGCCGCGTTTCCGGATGGTCGCGTACACCGGTGGGCCCATGAAAGTCGCCGGGTGGCGGCACCCGGTTGTGATCGACCTCGCCGGGCTGGCGATCCCATCTCAGTCGCGCCCGATCCGCTTCGGGCATGATGCCTCGGCGGGTGTCGGGCACACTAGCACCGTCGGCGTCGAGGATGGGCGGCTCGTAGCGTCGGGCGTGATCTCCCGCGACACGCACGCCGCGAAGGAGGTCGTCGCCTCGGCCAAGAACGGCTTCCCCTGGCAGGCTTCGGTGGGCGCGAGCGTGGAAGCGTTCGAATTCCTCCGTGAGAACCAGACCGCGACCGTCAACGGCCGCGAGGTCGAGGGCCCGGTCAACATCGTCCGCCGCGCCACGCTGGGCGAGATCAGCTTCGTGGACCTCGGGGCCGACGGCGGGACCTCCGCCAGCATCGCGGCCTCCGGTGAGGCAGGCGGCGGTGAAGGTGGCGGCACCGCCGATGGTGCGCCGAACCCTGGGGGCGGCGGCTCGGGCACGCCCGACCCCGTCCGCGACTTCCGCGCCCAGATGGCCGCGGAGACCGACCGCATCGCCGCGATCCGGCGGCTGTGCGCGAGCGGGCACGCGGGCATCGAGGCACAGGCCATCCGCGACGGATGGGATGCGACGCGAACCGAACTGGAGGTCCTGCGCGCCAGCCGGCCCAAGGCCCCCGCCGCGCCGGCGATCCACGCGCACGCGGGCGGCGGCGCGATCACGCAGAACGTCCTGGAGGCCGCTTGCATCCTCTCGGGCCGCCTGGACGCCCCGGAGAAGCACTGCGCCGAGCGGGACCTCGAGGCCGCGAGCCGCGCGTTCGGCCGCACGCTGGGCCTTCAGGAACTGCTCCTGCACGCCGCATGGGCCAACGGCTACTCGGGGCGCACCTTCCGCGACTGGCACGGCGTGATGGACGCGGCCTTCGGCCGCCACATCGAGGCCTCGGTGGGCAACAGCACGATCAGCATCTCGGGGATCCTCTCCAACGTCGCCAACAAGTTCCTGCTCGATGGGTTCTTCAGCGTCGAGCGCACCTGGCGGAACCTGTGCGCCGTCCGCAGCGTCACCGACTTCAAGACCGTCACCAGTTACCGGCTCACCGGCAACGACGGGTACGAGCGCGTCGCCCCGGGCGGTGAGATCAAGCACGGCACCCTCGGCGAGGAGAGCTACTCCAACAAGGCCGAGACGTATGCGCTGATGCTCTCGATCGACCGCACCGACATCATCAACGACGACCTGGGCGCGATCACCACCGTCCCCCGCAAGCTCGGCTCGGGCTCGGGCAAGACCATCAACGAGGTCTTCTGGGCCGCGTTCATGGCCAACAGCGGCTTCTTCACGGTCGGGAACAAGAACTACATCTCCGGCGCGGACACGGCCCTGGGGATCGACGGCCTCACCAAGGCCGAGGTCGCCTTCATGGATCAGGTGGACTCCGACGGCAAGCCCATCGGCGTGCTGCCCTCGATCCTGCTCGTGCCCACGGCGCTCTCGGCGATGGGCAGCCAGCTCTTCAAGAGCCTGGAGCTGCGCGACAACACCGCGGGGGCCAAGTACCCCATCACCAACCCGCACCAGGGCAAGTTCCGCGTCGAAGTCAGCCGCTACCTGGGCAACCCCAAGTTCACCGGCAACTCCACCAAGGCGTGGTACCTGCTGGCGGATGCCAACGACCTGCCCGTCGTCGAGATGGCGTTCCTCAACGGCCAGGAATCTCCGACGATCGAGACGGCCGAGCAGACTTTCAACCGCCTGGGCATCCAGATGCGCGGGTACCACGACTTCGGCGTGGCGCTGCAGGATCCGCGCGGCGGCGTGACCCCACGCGCCTGGCGATCAACCGCTTCGAGGCCCACCACATGAACGACTCGGAGCCCGGCTCCGGGTTCGGCGGTCTGCTCGGGCTCGGCCCGGTGTGTGAGTTGCCGGGCGTACTCCCCAAGTGCCCGCCCGCGCGGTCGCTCAAACCCAAGCTCGTGCCCATCCCCGAAGGGGTGTGCGTGCAACTCACCTGCGAGCGCAACAGCAAGGGCAAGCCGGTGTGGGTCTTCGAGGCCATGAGCCTCATCGAAATCGCCGACCCAGCCGACGAGGACCGCAAGTTCAACCTCTACATCGGAGGTGCAGAATGACCACAACTCCGACCCCGACTGCACTCGACACACGCCGCGAGAAGGAACGAGCCAAGTATGTAGCGCTAGCCGCCAAGCCCGGCTCGACATACGGCTTGACCAATCACGGCAAGCTCGCCATCCCAATCATCCAGAAGTTCAAGCCGAGGTTCGTCGTGGACTTCGGATGCGGCCGCAACGACTTCGTGCGGGACCTGCGCCGGATGGGGATCGACGGGCTGGGCGTGGACTTTGCGTTCCCGGATGCCGACCTCGTGCGCCCGATGCACAAGACCGCGCTGCACGGTGGCGTTGCGGACGTCGTAACGAGCTTTGACGCCCTCGAGCATCTGCTTCCCGAGGACGTGGACGCGGTGCTCGTAGAGATGCGCCGAGTGGCCAAGCCGCGCGGCCACTGTGTGTTTTCGATCTGCACCCGGCCCAGCAAGACCACCGTCGCGGGAGAAGGTCTGCACCCGACCGTGCGCCCGCTGGATTGGTGGCTCGACCGCATCGGGCGTGTCGCCACAGTGATCAACCCGCGGGCTGAGCGGCGGTTCATCGTCGGGCGGTTCAAGGGCGGAAGTGATGGGGGGTGCTGCGGTGCGTGAGAACCAGTCTGACATCGCGGCGCTCCAAGCCGGGTTGAAGGCGCGTAAGCCGGCGCGTGATGGCCTGCGCCTCTACACCGCCGACTTCGACTCCGTGTCGCTCGGTGGATTCTACCGCGGGCGATCAGCGTTCCTGATCCTCTCGGGGCCATCGCTCACACAGATCGACCTCGCCGCGCTCAACAAACGCGGCATCGTCACGATGGCCGTGAACAACGCGTGGGCCGTTCATCGCCCGACGCTGTGGACGTGCGTCGACGATCCCGGCCGCTTCATCGATACCGGCTGGAAGGACCCGGGCATCTTGAAGTTCGTGCCCACGTGCATGTGGGACAAGCGGCTCCGCATCCAAGGCCCCGACGGCGCGATGCGCAACAGCGCGTTCCGGGTCCGGCAGATGCCCAGCGTCATGTTCTTCCGTCGTGCGGATCACTTCGACCATGAGCGGTTCCTGACTGGAGATAGCGTCCCGTGGGGCAACGACGCCAAGAACCCCGACTCTTTGGGCATCACCGGCAAGCGCTCGGTCATGCTCGTGGCACTCCGCCTTCTGCACTACCTCGGATTCTCAACGGTGTACCTGCTGGGCTGCGACTTCAAGATGGCCGAGGACCGCAAGTACGCCTTCGCCGAGAACCGGGCCGCCAACGCGATCCGGCACAACAACGTGCTCTATGACTCGCTGGCCCGGCGATTCGAGGCCCTCAAGCCGCACTTCGAGAAGCACCGCTTCCGCGTGGTGAACTGCTCGCCCGGCACCGAACTGCAGGTGTTTGAGCGCATGGAGTTCGCCGACGCCGTCGCGGCCGCGTCGGCCGAGTGCGGCAAACCCGTGAACACGCAGGGCTGGTACGAGCCGAATGTGAAGCCCCAGGAGGCCGCACGATGAGCGACGGCCCCACCCGCTACTACCTCTATATCCCGGTCTGGGCCACGGGCCGCGCCCCGCAAGGTGGCGGGTCGAGCAACTACTCGACGCCGTCGGAGTCGCCCGATTCGTCGTATAGCACGTACTCGACGCCCACCAGCACGCCGAGCATGCCGCCGAGTTACTCGACGACGGGCGATGTGATCTACACGACCGGTCCGGGCGGCACGCCGACGCTTACGTTCTACACCACCGACGCGTTCACAAGCAATACACCTGGCACCACGCAGACGCCATCGAGCACGCCGAGCGATACGCCGTCGAGCAGCGGTGGCATGTCGTCATCGGGAATGTCGAGCAGCGGCGGCTCCAGCGGGATGAGCAGTTCCGGCGGCGGCAGTTCGTCGGGAATGAGCTCATCCGGCGGTTCGTCCGGCATGAGTTCCGGGGCGTCCAGCGGCATGTCGTCGGGGGCGAGTTCCGGCATGTCCTCGGGCGGGTCCTCTGGAGGGTCGTCCGGAGGGGGCAGTTCCGGCGGCGGTTCGTCGGGCGGGGGCGGGTCCAGTGGCGGCGGCAGCGGCCCGGGCGGTTCTGGGCCGGGGGGGTCGGGCCCTGGGGGAAGCGGGCCGGGTGGTTCCGGCCCCGGAGGCTCGGGACCCGGGTCCAACTGCGTGCTGGCGGGAACGCCTGTGCGGCTGGCCTCGGGCCAGACCGTGCCGATCGAGCATCTCAAGCCGGGCGACCGCGTCGCGGCGCTTGATGTGGCGGGCCTCGATCGAGATGTGCCGTGGCGGGCGCAGTACCAGTGGCTGCGTCAACGGGCCGAGGCGGTCCTCACGCCGGTCACCGGCTCCGTGGCGAGCGTCAAGGTCGGCACGCACGACGGGTTCATCACCATCAACGGTCGTCTGCGTCTCACGCCCGAGCACCCGGTGCTCTTGCGACGCGGTGAAGAGGTCGGCTTCGTGTCGGCGGAGTTCGTGCTCGTCGGCGACTATCTCGTGCGGCACGACCTCAGCGAAGAGCGGGTTGAGGCGATCTCCCGTGCGAGCGATCGCGTGACCACGGTCGCGGTGCATGTGCCCGGACTCAACGTGTTCCTGGCCGACGGCGTGTGGGTCCACAACGACATGCCTGCGACGCAGGCTACCGGATCGGGGTCGTCGTCAGGCTCGGGATCGAGTTCCGGCTCGGGGTCCGGCTCATCGAGTGGTAGCGGGTCGAGCTCCGGCAGCGGCAAGTCCAGCGGCTCGTCGATGTCGAGCTCTGGAAGCTCATCGGGATCTGGCAGTTCGTCTGGTTCCTCGAGCGGCAGCGGGAGCGAAAGTGGCTCGGGTCCGCCCGGTTCCGGCTCAGGCTCCGGCAGCGCCCAGCAGTCGGTGGCGCTCGGCGAGGGCGCGTCGTCGTTCATCGAGGGAGGCATCGAGGGCGTGCCGCCCGCCAAGTGGCAGCAGAGTGGATTGAGCAGTGGCATCGAAGAGGAGGTGAAGGCGTGATCCCGAAGGTCATCTACACGGCCGACTTGTCCGAGTCCCCCGATCGTCAGCGGCTCGCCGCGTGGAAGCACGCATGGCAGACGCTGCATCCGGAATGGGACGTCGTCACGTTCACGCTTGACAACCGGCCGCCGATCCTGAACCACGATCAGTGGCAGCAGACGCTCGACCTCAGCGAGCCCGCGGCGTCGGCGGCTCGGCTGAATCTGCTGCGATACGAAGTGCTCGCCCGCGAGGGCGGCGTATTCGTCGATCCTGATCACCTGCCGCTGCGCCCGCTCGATGAACTCGTCGCTGGCGTCGGCGCGTTCTGTTCCACGATCGCCAGCCACGGCGCGAGCCGTCCGCACATGCTCTCGCCATCGGTGCTCGGCGCAACGCGGAACCACCCGATGCTCTGGCATGCGATCCGTGACCTGCCGCACTCGGTGTTGGTGTATCGCGGCGTGTGGGACCAGAGCGGGCCGGGGTTCCTCACCCGCGTGGTCCGCGACCACGGGCACTTCCGCGACGTTGTGCCGTTCCACTGGGCGCTCTTCGCGCAGGGCGAAGAAGCCGCTAAGGCTCACGGCGGCGCGTTCGGGTTCGTGACCGGCAAGACCGCGGAGGTCGCGGCTTGAGCATCACTGCAATCGCCACCCCAATCCCGCGAGTCCTTCACCAGATCTGGCTGGGCAAGGGTGAGATGCCCCTGCACCAGCGGCGCTGGCGGCGGCGCTTCGCCGAGATGAACCCGCACTGGGAGATGCGGCTGTGGACCGACGACAACCTGCCGCCGATCCTCAACCGCAACGCCTGGGAGGCGTGCGGAAATGTGGGCGGCACGCCCGGCTGCGTGATGCGCTCAGACATCCTGCGTCTGGAACTCTTGGCCCGCTTCGGCGGCGTCTACCTCGACACGGACGTCAAGCCCGTACGGCCGCTCGACGAGATGTGCCCGCCGGAGGTGCGAGCGTGGGCGGCCTGCGAACAACTCGACATCGTGTCCAACGCGGCGATGGGGTTCCCGGCCAACCACCCGGCGATGTGGCACGCGGTGGCGATGATCGAAGAGTCGTTCTTCGAGCGACGGTACGTCGGCGATCAGGCCGGGCCGGGACTGCTCGCTCGCGTGGTGGCTCAGTACGACGACGTGGCTCTCTACCCGCCGGCGTACTTCCACCCAACCGTCGGGGAGTCGAAGTCGAATCCCGACGCGAAGCACTTCCTCCTTGCCGCACATCTCTTCGCAGGAACGTGGGTCGAAGAGAACCGTCCTCGACATGATCGCCTCTGGCTTGCGAATGCCGGTCATTGAACAGCGTGGACCGCCGTCGCGTTGATGACCACCGCCTTGCCGTCTGCCGAAGCGACTTTGCCGACTACGACCATCTCCGAGAGTTCCTTCAGCCCGCGTCGGCCCTTCATGTCGGTGCGAAGAATCTGACCCTTCGCGTCCACCACCTGGACGGTGACGGAGTTGGCGAGAATGTCCTCCTTGGTGTCGCAGCAATAGTCCCAAGGCTTAGAGCACTTGTCGTCGGGGTTTTCGTTACAGGCTTTGAGCCCTCGGCCCATGAGCGTGAAGACGGCCCGGCCCGCGACGAAGGGCTCCTTGCTGCCGCCGATGCGGCCGCGAAGCACGACCTCGTCACCGACCTTGAGCGTTCCGGCCCTGCGCGCTTCCGACACGTCCTTGGCGTTCTCCGGCTGCTTCTCCGCGAAGAAGCCGG
This sequence comes from Phycisphaerales bacterium, assembly GCA_026647565.1. Lineage (GTDB taxonomy): Bacteria > Planctomycetota > Phycisphaerae > Phycisphaerales > UBA1924 > JAHBWV01. The sequence goes on from JAPKGU010000018.1 coordinate 10,366, forward strand.
TGGGCAGCGGGGCCTTGGGAACGTGCATCGAGATCGCGGTGAGCACGAGCGCATCGGTCCCGTTGGCGGTCTCCACCTTGCCGGTCACGAATACTTCAGCGCCCGGCTTGAGCCCGTGCTGGCCGCTGAGTCCGGCGCGGAGCGGCTTGCCGCTGGCGTCCACGATCTGCACCGTCGCCCGTCCTTCCGCCGGGATGTCGCACGCGGTGTCGGGCAAGTTGTCCGAGGGCGGGCAGCAGCCCTTGCGGGTGGACTCATCCACCAGGGTGAACATCGCGCGGTTCTCGACGAAGGCGTCCTTCGACATCGCCACGGTGCCGCGCACCGTGATCGTCTCGCCCACCTTGGCCGACTTCATCGCGGCGGTGATCTCCAGCGCGTTCGCCGGGAGTTCCTGCTTGAGCATGGTCTTCACATCCGCCACGCTCTTGACCTGCGCCATCGCCGCCGCGGGTGTCAGCACGCCCATTCCCGCCGCGCCCGCGATCAACATCGCGGCCACCGTCATCGCCCGCATCGATCCCGTCATGCTCATCTTCATCGCTTTCATATCGAAACTCCTTGCAAAGGTCCTTGGACTCTTGTCGCCCCGCGGCACGCGCCGCGCGGGCACACTCGCAGATCATCACACCGCCTTGAGCGCGACGGGGATCGTCGGCCTCAGGCAACGGATCGCCGGGGGCAACGCGCCCACGACACCCAGCGCCAGGCCCGTCAGCAGGCCCAGCCCGATCACGGTTTCGTCGATCAACAGCCCGAACGCCCCCATTGAGAACCGCACCGCCAGCCCGTCGAGCAGGAAGACGCCGACCGCGCACGCGATCAGCCCGCCCGCCGCCGTCGCCAGCGTCGATTCCTGGATCATCGACCAGACGATCGCCAGCCGCCGGTAGCCGATGGATTGCAGCGTTCCCAGTTCGCGGATGCGCGAAGCGAACGCGGCGTACATCGTGTTCAGCCCGCCGAAGAGCCCGCCGACGGCGATCAGCCCCGCCGTCACCCACGCGACGATCTTGATCGGTCCGAAGAAGTTGGCGAGTTTGCCGTAGTACTCGCGCTCGGTCATGGGGACCAGTTCAAGGTCCGGCCGGGTCTTGGTAAAGGCCGCGATATCACCGAAGTCGGCCCCCTCGCCCGTCGCCTCGTTGTAAGGGTCGAGCGTGAGGACCACACACGAAATGGTCTCGCGCTTGGTGGCGGTCATGAGATCCGCCAGCGGCAGCCACACCTCCGCCTCGACGACCGTCCCCGGCGCGCTAAAGCGCCCGACGATCGTCCACGGGCGGCCGTCGAGCACGAGCGCCTTGCCGACGCTTACTTCGCTCTCAGCAACGCCCAGCACCGTCCCGGCCATGCGCCCCACCATGACCTCGTCCGCTCCCGACGCGGGCCAGCGGCCCTCGACCAGCGACACCGACTCGTGCACGAGCGCCGCCGCGGGCGTGACGCCGCGCAGCATGACCTGCCGATCCCCCGTCCCGCTCGCCGCCGGGCTCGCGCCGCTCTCGCCCGTCGATGTCCCGGCCGCCCCCGCCGCACCCACGCCCACCGGCAGCATGACGTGGACCTCGGGCGAGACGTACGCCACGCCCGCGCGGGCACGGATGCCCGGCACGCTGGCCGCCAGCACCCCCGGCGTCGCGGCGGGAATCTCGGAGCGCTCGACGCTCTCCTCGCTCCCCGCGCCCAGCAGGATGACGTTGTGCTCCCCGCCGGTGGCGCGCAGCGCGGTGCTCATGCCGCGCACGAACCCGCCCGCGACCAGGATGAGCAGCACCACCATCGCCGCCCCGGCGACGGACAGGAACAGCCGCGAAGGAGAGCGCCCAAGATTGCGGACGGCGTATGCAAACGGAAGAAGTCTCATAGGTTCCTCTTTCACACCGCCCGGAAGCACGATGCGATCTCACGCCGCCCGGCCCGCCACGCGGGCACCAGGCCCGCCACGATCCCCACGCCCGCCGAGATGACCAGGCCCAGGGCCATGACCGACCACGACGCGCTCATGCCGATCGACAGCCCCTCCTGCGAGAGAATGAAGTTGCCGAAGTGGACCACCGCCAGGGCAGTGCCCGTGCCCAGCGCGCCCCCGAGCAGGCCGATGAGCATCCCCTCGCTCACGATCAGACGGGCGATGAGCCCCGAGCGGAACCCCAGCGTCTGGAGCACGGCGTGCTCCTTGATGCGGTCCTGCACGCTGAGCACGATAGCGTTGGCGACCAGCGCCAGCACGGCGGCGAGGCACCCCCAGCCCAGCCACTGCGTGAACTTCACGATCTCCACGATGTCGGCCCCGGCCTGCGCGACGAAGGCCTTCTCGGGGCTGGTCATCGTCGGGTCGGCCTCGGACGCGAACTCGGCGTCGATCGCCTCGGCCACCTGCTCCATCTTCGCGGGATCATCCACGCGCACGGTGAACTGCGTGACGCTGCCCAGCCCGCCGCCCTTGCCCGCGGCCTGCTGAAGGAAGTCGAGGTGGACATAGGCCACGTTCTGGTCCTGCGGCTCGGAGGAGCGGATGATCCCCGCGACCGTGACGGTGATGCCCGAGGCGTCGAAGGATTGGCCGACCTGGAAGCCGCGCCGCGCGGCGAGCGTTTCGCCCACCAAGGCCGAGTCCGAGCGCTTCTCCCACTCGGCGACCGAGCCGGCGATTGTCTGCCACTTGCTGGCCCAGCCCGCGGGCCCGGCCAACTCCTCACGGGGCACGCCCCGGAACGTGACCACGTCCAGCGAGGCCCGGCAGTTGTTGACCACGATCTTGACCGGCACCGCGCTGACCACGCCGGGGATCTTCTCGATCCGGTCCACGTAGAACTGCGGGAGGCGGCTGGCGGCGGGGCAGAAGCGGTTCTCGCGGTAGACCACGAGAGTCGTGTCCCCCGCGGCGGCCTGCGTCGAGCGGCGCACGCCCTCCTGCAGCGTCTGCACCGCGATGAAGAGGAACATGGCAATGGCGACGCCCGAGAGCGTGAGCACGCTGCGGACGCGGTGCCGCCAGAGTTGCTTCACGACGACGGGGATGAACTTGGGCGCGATCATGGTTCAGGCCTCCTGGGGAACGAGGGCCGCGCGGCGGGCGGCGAGGTGTTCTGCTTCGACCAGACGGCCCTTCTCCAGGTGCAGCGTCCTCGTGGCGTAGGCCGCGCTCTTGGCGTCGTGGGTCACGATGATGAGGGTCTTGCCCAGGTCCTCGCACAGCCGCGTCATGAGGTCCATGATGGCGGCGGCGGACTCCTGGTCGAGGTCGCCGGTGGGCTCGTCGCCGACGATGATGGTCGGGTCGGTGACGATGGCCCGCGCGATGGCGACGCGCTGCTCCTGGCCGCCCGAGAGTTGCCGCGGGTAGTGATCGTGGCGGTCGGCGATTCCGACAAGCTGCATGGCGGTCTGCACCTTCTCGTGCCGGTCCTTGGCGGACATGCGGTGCAGCAGCAGCGGCAGTTCGACGTTCTCGTAGGCCGTGAGCACCGGCACGAGGTTGTAGAGCTGGAACACATAGCCCACATTCACGCTCCGCCAGTCGGCGAGTTTGGACCGCGAGAGTGTTGCGATGTCGGTGCCCCCGATGACAAGTTGTCCGCCGCTGGGCCGGTCGATCCCTGCGATGAGATTCAGGAGCGTGGTCTTGCCGCTGCCCGAGGGGCCCATGAGGGCGAGGAAGTCGCCCGCGGGCACGTCGAGGTCGAGTTCCTGCAAGGGGGTGATGGTGTTGTCGCCCTTCTTGTAGGTCTTGGTGAGCCGGCGGCACTGGATGAGCGGCGGGCCTGACGGGGAGGTTCTTGGGTGAGCGTTGTTGGTCGTCATGGGGAATCTCGCTGGTGCGGCGCGTTTGCCGCGGAGTTGTTCTGGCACTGGGTGTTACGGGGTTGAGGAGGCGGGTTCCGAGGCGGCGGTGGTGCGTTCGCCCAGCACTTTGAGCCGCGTGCCGTCTTGAATCGCGGGCGCGGCGGGCGGGTCAAGGATGATCCGGTCGGTGAGGCGGAGTCCGCTCGTCACGGCGGTGAACCCGTCGTCGGTGGAAGGGACGATGGCGATGTCGCGGCGACGGGCGACGGGGCCCCCGCCGGAGGTGTCCACGACCCAGACTTGGCCCTTGCCGTCACTGGCCACGGTCACGGCGGCCGTTCGGACGAGGAGCGTCATGGTGCCGGTGTCATGGAGGCCGCCGCTCACGCTTCCGCCGTTCGCGGCGCTGCGGCGCTGCGAGGCGCTGGCGGACGCGTGGAACTTGACGCGCGTGAGCATCTCGGGCTTGAGCACGGGCGAGGGCGCGTCGAGGGCCACCTTGAACTGCACGGTGTTCCGCTGGATGTTGGCCTCGTGGACCACCCGCGAGACCACGCCGCTGAAGGCCTGGTCGGCGAGCGCCTCGGTGGTGACCGTCGCGCGCGTGCCGACGCCGACCTTGGCCGCGTCCGCCAGGGGCACGTCCACGCGCACCTGCAACTTCGCGGGGTCATAGACCCGCAGGACCGCGCCGGTCATGCCGCCGCTCGCGGTCCCTTCGCCGCTCTTGCTCCCCATGCTGATGCGAGAACCCGGCTCGACCAGTCGCGCAAGCACCACGCCCGCCACGGGCGAGCGCACCTCCGTGCGAGCAAGCCGCAGCGCGGCCTCGTCGCGGAACACATGGGCGGCGGCGTGGGCCGCCTCCGCCTGCGCGAGCGCGGCCCGGGCTTCGCTCACCACCTTCTCCGCCGTCGCGACCTTCGCCTCCAGGCCGGAGAGCCGGATCTCCATGCGCCGGAAAGTCCCTTCGCTGAGCCCGCCCGCGGCGACCAGGTCGCGCTTGCTGTTGACCTCGTCACGCAGCTCGTTGGCGGCGGTGCGCTCGACCTCCACCTGCGACTCGGCGGTTGCCAGAGACGCGCGGGCGCGGGCGACGTCCGTGTCGCGCTCGGCGACGGTCGCCTCGGCCGCGCGCAGGGTGAGCCGCGCATCCTCGTCGATGAGATGGGCGACGGTCTGGCCCGCTTCGATTCGCTCGCCTTCGAGCACCAGCACGTCGCGCACCACGCCCTCGGCCAGCGCCGGCACGCTTACCGCGAACGGCGCGGGCTCGATCCAGCCCGGGGCCTGCACGATGGCCGGGCCGAGGGGCGCATCCTGCGGCACCTCTTCCGACGCGTGTGCTGAGTTGGGAGCAGGGTTGGGGTCCGCCGCTTGGACGCTCTCCTTTGGAATCGCGGCGGCCACATGCACCGCCAGCTGCGGCTGGATCGCATCGCGGGCGGAATACGCGAGCAGGCCACCGGTCGCCAGCAGCACGGCGGCGGGAATGAGCAGGCGCGTCGCCCAGCGCGCCTTGGGGCGCGCGATGACGGTGGTGCTCCCCGCTGATGGCGGTGGGGACTGGACGTTGAACGGGGTGGCGTGCGGGCCTCGACGGAGCGCCCGCAGATCGGTCTGCGTGGTAGCCATAAGTGGTTCCTGCACTGCAAGGGCGACCGGGAGGGGGATACGGAACCCGGGCGCGTCAAGCGAAGGCATGCCTCGCACGTTCGGGGTGAAGCCGATCGCGCGAGGCTGATGCGGACGCGCACGACAAGGCGCGTCCGTTGCAGGATGTGGCTAGACCAGCAGCGCGCAGTACCACCGCTGCGCATCGCGGTTGGCTTTCAAGTGTGGTGGGCTTTTGGCCCAGCCGGGCGGACGCGACGCGAGATTGGTCTCGGGCGCATCAATCGTCCACAGCACGGTGAGTGCGAAGGTCGCCAGCGCGTTCCATTGCTGCTCGAAGGCCGGGAGACGTGCCTCGGCGTTGACGCCTGTGCCGGTGGATGTGCCTTGGCACGATGGGCAGGACGGACACTTGCCGGGATGAGACGGCTGGTCTTGGCCGGGCTGATCCTGAGATTGGTCCTGCGGGTCGTCCTGCGATTGATCCGAGCACGGCTGTTCCGCCGGCCTTTCGTCCGACCCCGCACCACCGTCACACCCGCCGCAGCAGGAGTCCGACACGGCCGTGGAGACATGTCCCCCGGAACACGCCCCGCCCGCGAGCGCGGCCGCCTGGCAGCAGCACAGCGGCGTGACCACGCCGATGAGCAGGGCAACCAGGATGCGGAGCAAGGGGTGACGCATGATGCTCATGAGTATATCGGCCAAACGAACGCCGGATTCACGTTACGCGGGGCTCTGTCCTTTGTTCGACCCCTGCGTCGCCACGGGACCCGTCCGTGGCCCCAACAACCGGAGACCATTCCCGATCACCAGGAGGCTTGCTCCGACATCCGCAAGAACGGCCATCCACATCGTCCCCAGCCCGGCCAGGGTCAACGCGAAGAAGACGACCTTGATGCCGATGGCCAAGGCGATGTTCTGGGTCAGGATCGCGCCGGTTCGGCGAGAGAGCCGGATGAACTCCGGCAGACCTCTCAGGTCGTCCTGCATGAGGGCCACATCGGCGGTTTCCAGCGCCGTGTCCGTTCCCGCCGCGCCCATCGCAAAGCCGATCGTGGACTTCGCCAGGGCCGGGGCGTCGTTCACGCCGTCGCCGACCATGCCGACCGCGTCGCCGTACGCCTGCGTGAGACGCTCGATGTCAGCGAGTTTGTCCTCGGGCAGCATGCCGCCGCGGGCCTCGTCGATGCCGACCGCCTTGGCGATGGCCGACGCGGTGGCCTGGTTGTCACCCGAGAGCATGAGCGTCTTGATACCCAGGTCGTGCAGTGACTTGATGGCCTCAACGCTGCTCTCGCGGGGCGTGTCGGCGACCGCGATCACACCCAGCGCCTTGCTTTCGGACGCGACCACGACCGCCGTCTTGCCCTGCACCTCGAAGTGACTGAGCACCGCTTCGACTTCCAACGAGCAGGCCTGGCGTTCCTCCGCGAGGCGGTGGTTGCCGACGAAGTACATCGCGCCGTCGATGCGGCCCTCGACGCCTCGGCCCGTGAGCGACTTGAAGGCCTCGACGCTCGCCAACTCGCCCGTCCACGCCGCGACGACTGCCAGCGCCACCGGGTGCTGCGAGAGCGCATCCAGGCTCGCGGCGATCCGCAGCGCGTCGTCCTTGCTCGCGCCGCCGACGGGCTGCACATCCGTCACGCGAGGCTTGCCCTCCGTGATGGTCCCCGTCTTGTCGAGCGCGACGACCTTGAGTTTGCGGCCGTTCTCCAAGTGAACGCCGCCCTTGATGAGGATGCCCCGCCTGGCCGCCGCCGTCAGGCCGCTCACCACCGTCACCGGCGTTGAGATCACCAGAGCGCACGGGCACGCGATCACCAGCAGCACCAGCGCTTTGTAGAGCCAGGGATAGAACGGCTGGCCGAACGCCAGCCACGGAACGACCGCGATCAACACGGCGACGATGCAGACGATCGGCGTGTAGACCCGCGCGAAGTTGTCCACGAACCGCTGCGTTGGCGCGCGGCTCCCCTGCGCCTCCTGCACCGTCCGGATGATCTTGGCGAGCGTGGTCTGGTCCTTGCCGCCGGTGGTCGCAAACTCCAGCACGCCCGATTCGTTAATCGTGCCCGCGAAGACCTTGTCGCCAACCTTCTTGTCCACTGCTACCGACTCGCCCGTCACCGGGGCCTGGTTGACGCTCGATTCGCCCGCGACCACGACGCCGTCGAGCGCGAGCCGCTCGCCGGGCTTGACTTGAACGACCGCCCCGACGGCGACCTCGCCCGCCCGCATCACCTTCCACGAGTCGTCGGGCTGCTTCACGCTTGCCTCGTCAGGGGCCATCGCCATCAGGCCCTTGACGGCGTTGCGGGCGCGGTCCAGCGCCTTGGCCTCGATCAACTCCGCGATCGCGAAGAGGAACGTCACCAACGCGATCTCCGGCCACGCGCCGATGAACGCCCCGCCGACGATCGCCACCGTCATCAGGAAGTTGATGTTGAGCGTGAAGGTCCGAAGCGCGATCCAGCCCTTGCGCAGGGTCGGCAGGCCGCAAAGCAGCATCGAGGCGACGGCCATCGCGATGACCACCGGCGAGGTCTCCTTCACGCCCGCGAAGTACATCGCCTCCGCGCCCGCAGCGAGCAGGCCCCCGAGAGTGAAGAGGGATGACCGCCAAAGCCGCCCGGTCTGGGGAGATTCCCGTGTCTGACAGCCTTGGGTGGTACAGCTGCTGTCGCTCACAAGCGCAGGGCTAACCGTTGCCGGCAGACCGACATGACTGAGTTCAGAAAGAACGCGATTCGTATCGGTGGAATCGGTGTGCTCGACTACGACGCGGCGCAGCATCAGGTCGCAGCGGACAGCGGTCACACCGTCGATGTCGAGCAACGACCGGCGGATGAGGTTCTCCTCGGTCGGGCATTCCATTCCTGGAACTTGGAAGGTGGTGCGTCTCATCGTGGCGTCGCGGGTCTCGCGTGGGCTCCCGGCTCCAGTCGTACCCGGACCTTGGAACCGGCGGGTGGTAAGCCAGGAAATCGAACCGAGAAGTTGGCGTGCTTCGGGCCTGCCTGCACCCGACGTGACGCACCCCGTGGCCCGAGCTGCGTGGTATGGGATGAAGAAGCCCGGCCATAGTTGACGATCGCATCGTGGACCACAACGCCGTCGGGCGTCGTGACGGTGATGTCTAGGTGGCCCCCGGCGAGGGCTTCCTCCTCGTCGAGCTGTCCGCTGACGAGCAAGTCCCCGTCAGCGTTTTCAACGGTGGGTGTGTGGGCTAGCGGCCGCGTTGCCGACGACTCGATCGTCACATCGCCAGATGACACCAAGTCCGAACGTGATGCGGCGCATCCACCGAGGAGAATGAGCCCGGAAACAAAGACGAGGATCAGAAGCGCATGTCGCATAAAAAGTCCTTTCAAGCCAGGCCAACACGGCGAAAACAATCGACGCCTTGCCCGGCAACCAGAATCACAGAGGCCGAATCGTCGCACTTCACGCATCGTGCCAACTTGTCCGAGCCCGGCGCGGGGCCTTCACCGCGCCGGGCTCGCTGCCGCGGTCATTTGGAAATCGGGAACCCGCCGACGGACTTGGTCCCCTTGCCGTCATCGATCTCGACCCACAACTGCGCACCGGCGGGGATGGGCTTTGGCACTTCGGCGTGGGCGTGGTACTCGGTGCCGCCACCGCCGCCCGCATCGGCCTTCTGCTTCATCGCGCCCTTGCCGTCCTTCGTACCGATCCAGACTCGGACGGCGGCGGGGCGGACCGTGCTTCCAGACAGCTTGATGTCGAGGTGGGCCTCGCTCCCGGCCTTGACCTCGCCCGAGACCGAAACAGTCCACGCGCCGATGGTGGTGGTGCCGAGCGAGCCGCCTTCGCCGTGTCCGTGGTCGCCGTGATTGTCCTTCTCGCTGTGATCGTGCGGCTTGGCCTCGGTGCGGCCATCGCCTTTCACCACGTCGAACGTGAAGGGGACGGTGATCACCTTGCCGTTGTGCTGGAACTGGGCCCAGCCCTTGTATAGACCCGCCGCTTTGAAGTGGGCCTCAAAGTCCACCTTCGGGCCGCCCTTGGTATCGCCCGCGTGGCCGTGCGCGCCGGCACCCTTGTCGTCGTGGCCGCCCGCGGCGTGCTCGCCGCCCTCGTGCGGGTGACTATGCACGAACTCCTTGAGATCCTGGCTGATGATGACCAGGTGGCCCATCGCGCCCAGGTACGGGGCGAGGTCCGTGACCGGCTTGCCGTCTTTGCTGATGGTGTAAGCCATGTGCGTTGCCGCCCCGGTCTTGATCGGGCCGCCCGAGTCGAGCGCGACGGTGTAGCCATCGACGGTCTTGGGCTTGGAGTTGTCAGCCGCGAGCGGTTTGGCGGGTGGGACCGCACCCTCGACTTTCAGCGTCACGGGCACCACCTGCATGCCCACGTCCTTTGGTGTGAAGTCATGGAAGAGCGTGTATTCGCCACCTGCAGGGAAAGTCCAGCTGAGGGTGAATGTCCCGTCGGGCTGGAGCGAAGGGTGCTCGTGGGCGTACCACGAGAGATCCTTGCTGACCATGAGCAGGTGCAGCGGCTTCTCGTGAACGACCTCGACGCTTTTGACGGCCAGGCCCGTCGGGTCCTTGAGTGTGAACATAAGATTGATCGGCTTCCCGGCCTCGATCTTCACTCCGCCCACGGGTTTGACCTCGACAGAGAACTGCTCGCTGGTCTGCTTCTTGAGCTTCATCTTGCAGACGGGGCACTCGCCGGGCTTGTCGTAGGTCTTGGCACCCTCGCAGTGCATGGGGCAGAAGTACTTGGCGGTCGCGGCAGCGGCGGGCGCGCCGTTTGAGATCTTGGCCTTATCGCCGTGGCCGTCGTCATCGTGCCCGTGCTGCCCCGCCGGCTGGCCGCCGTGGCCCTGCTGGGCGAGCGCTGGCGCACCGAGCGTCAGGACGGCGACGGTCGCGGCGAGCGCGGTGTCCGAGATGCGGCCGGGCACGATGGATAAGCGGTTCGAACTCTTCATGGCATTGCTCCAGATCAGGGCGACCGGACGCGGGCCGCCGGGACGTGTCTTTAGTTTGCCGCCCGGCCGCGCCGCCGGGTCGGTGTGCGACGAACGCACGCCTTACTGCTTGAGGTCGAACCCGGCGACGTGCTTCTGGCCGGTGGAGGTCTCAACTTCCACCCAGAGCTTGCTCCCGCCAGGGAGCGGCTTGGGCACCTCGGCGTGCGCGTGCCATCCATCGCCCTCGGCCTCGGCCTTGCCCTTGATCGAGCCCTTGCCGTCCTGGGTTCCGACCCATACCCGCACCGCCGCGGGCTTGCCCGCGCCGCCCGTGACGCTGATGTCAAAGGTCGCCTCCCCCCCGGGCGTGACGCCCCCCTCGCGCGCGGCGACGATCGTCATGCCGCCCGCCGACTGGCTGCCCAGTTCGGTCTTGGGGCCGTGCCCGTGACCGTCCTTGTGATCGTGGTCGTCCCCATCTTTGTGGTCGTGCCCATCGCCCGCCTGGTGATCGTGTCCGTCGCCATCTTTGTGGTCGTGGTCGTCGGCCTTGGGCGTGCCGCGTGTCCCGGCGGCGGGCTTGGCGGGCGCTTCAGACTTCTTCTGGCACCCGGCCAAGCCGGGGGAAAGCGCGAGCAGCGGGACGGTCAGAACGAGAGCGAGTGTGCGAACGGTGTTCATGTCAGAATCTCCTTGCAATCAGGTTGAGGGGGCGGACTTCTTGGTGGAACGGCGCAGCAAGCGGGCGAGCAGTCCCGGACTCCCGGATGCCTCGCGCTTGACCTTGAACGCCAGCGCGTAACCGGCGGGGACAACAAACAGGTTGAGGAACGTGGACGAGACCAGCCCGCCCAGCACCACGATCGCCAGCGGGGCGAGCAGCTCGCTGCCGGGCTTGCCCTTGGCGAGCGCAAGCGGGACCAGCCCGAGCATCGCGGCCAGGGCCGTCATCAGGATCGGGACCAGTCGTTCAAGCGACCCTTGGATGATCGAGTCACCGATCGACTTGCCCTCGCGCTCCTGGAGATGGTCGTAGTGGTTGACCAGCAGGATGCCGTTGCGGACGGCGATACCAAAGAGGGTGACGAAGCCGACCATGCTGGCGATGGAGATGACCGGCGCGATGTAGCGCGAGGATGACAGGCCGAAGAGCGCCAGCGTGTTGCCTGCGATCGAGGGGCTCTCGGTCACGAAGATGGCGACGATGCCGCCGATGAGCGCCAGCGGCAGGTTGAGCATCACCAGCAGCGCCACGCGGGCCTTGCCCGTCGAGAGTTGCAGGAGCAAGAACATGAAGACCGCCACGCCCGCGCCCATGATGAGGATGGTGCGGCTGGCGGACTGCTGGGCCTCGAACTGCCCGCCGTAGTGGACGGTGTACCCGGCCTTCTGAACGATCGGGTCGACTTTGGCCTGCACCTGCGCGACCAGTTGTCCGAGGTTGTAGCCGTCGGCGACGTTCGTGGAGATCACCGCCTTGCGCTGGGCGTTCTCGCGGGCGATGAGGTTGCTGGTCTTCTCCGGGCCGATGTCGGCGACTTCGCGCAGGCGAACGATCGCCCCGCCCGCGCCCCGCAGTTGCAGGTCCATGATCTGGTCGATCCGCTCCCGCTCGCTCTCGGCGAGGCGCACGACCATCTCGTAGCGACGCACGCCCTGATTCACCTCGGCGACGGTTTCCCCGTACAGAGCCCGCTGCACCTGCTCGGCGGCCGACGCGGGCGAGAGCCCCGCGGCGACCAGGTCCTGCGGGCGGTAGCGGATCGGCAGCGAGGTGATCAGAATCTCGCGGTTGGCCGCGACGTCGCGGGTGCCGGGGATGGGCTTGATCGCCGCCTCGATCTCCTTGGCGAGCGAGCGCAGGACATTGAGGTCCTCGCCGTACACGTTGATGGCGATGGCAGCGGGCGTGCCCGAGAGGACATGGCTCAGCCGGTGCTCGATGGGCTGGCCGACCATCGTCGTGATGCCGGGGATGTTGGCGATGATGCGGTCGATGGCGGCCCGGACCTTCTCCTGGTCCACGCCCGCCTTCATCGTGACCTCGATCTCGGAACTGCTCACCGGCTCGGCGTGCTCATCGCGCTCGGCCCGCCCGGTCCGCCGCGTCACGCTCGAGACGCCATCGATCTGGGCCATCTGTGCCTCGACGCCCGTGGCCAGGCGGTTGCTCTCGACCAGCGACGTGCCCGGCGGGGCAAGCAGGAAGACGGTGAACGTGCCTTCCTTGAACGCTGGCAGGAACGACGTGCCAAACGTGGACATGAGCAGCAACGAGGCCACGGTGAGCGCGCCCGCGCCCCCGAGGACCAGTCCGCGGTTGCGGACGCTGGCGCGGAGGGTCGGCTCGTACCACCGCTTGAGCTTGCGCACCAGCCACCCGTCGTGCTCCCCGTGCCCGTGCGACTCGCCCGGGTGCTCGCCCTTCCTGCCGAACGACCCGGCGAAGAGCCACTTGCACAGCGCGGGCGTGACCGTGAGGGCCACGATCAGCGACGCCATGATCGAGATGATGTAGGCGATGCCCAGCGGCTGGAAGAACCGTCCTTCAAGCCCCTGCAGGAAGAGCAGCGGCACAAAGACCATGCAGATGATGATGGTGGCGAAGACCACCGAGGAGCGGATCTCGTTGCTGGCGTTGTAGATGACCTCGACGAGGCCCTTGCGCTCCCCCTCGGGCAGCCCGTCGTTCTCCTTGAGCCGCCTCAGCACGTTCTCCACGTCGATGATGGCGTCGTCCACCAGTTCGCCGATCGCCACGGCCAGCCCGCCCAGCGTCATCACGTTGATCGAGAGCCCCCAGGCCCACAGCAGCAGGATCGCCACGGCCAGCGAGAGGGGCAGGGCCGTGAGCGTCACGATGGTGGCCCGCACGTTCATCAGGAACAGGATCAGGATCACGCCGACGATGATGCTCGCCTCGATCAGCACCTTGACCACGCCGTTGATCGACCGCTCGATGAACCGCGAGGCCCGGAAGGGGTCGCGGTTCAAGACCATGCCCTTGGGCATGGCCTTCTCCATCTGGTCCAGGACCGCGTCGATCTGCGTCGTCAGGTTGAGCGTGTTGGTCCCCGGGCTTTTCTGCACGCTGATGACCACACCCGGCTTCGCGCGATCGGTCGCCGTGCCGCGCTTGGGCGATGGGCCGAGCTGCACGTCGGCCACCTGGCCGATCGTGACCGCCGCGCCGTTGTGGTAGCGCACGAGCGTGTTGCGGATGTCTTCGGCGCTGGTGACGCGGGCGGTCTGGCGGATGGGCAGTTCCTGGTTCTCCCAATTGGGAACGTACCCGGCGCTGGCCGTCGAGTGCGCCCCCTTGGCGGCCTCGACGACGTCGGAGATCGTCAGCCCGTAGAGCGCGAGCTGGTCCTGCCGCACATTGATCTGGTACTGCGGCAGTTCACCGCCGATGGCGACAACCTGGGCTACGCCCGGCACCGCGAGGATCTTGTTCCGCAGATCAAACTCGGCGAACGAGCGCATGTCCAGCGGGCTGACCGAGCCGTCGGGCGACGACAGCGCCATGAGCATGATCTCGCCGGTGATGCTGGTGACGGGCGTGATCTCGGCGTGCGCGTTGGGCGGCAGACTGCCGCGCACCCCGGCCAATCGCTCCGAGACCTGTTGGCGGGCGCGGTAGATGTCCATGCCCCAGTCAAACTCGACCCACACGATCGACAGGCTGGTGGCCGAGGCGCTGCGGACCCGCCGCGTGCCCGGCAGGCCGTTGACCGCCGTCTCGATCGGGAAGGTGACGTTGAGCTCCACCTCGTCGGCGGCCAATCCCCCCGCCTCGGTCATCACGACGACCGTGGGCGCGTTGAGCTCGGGGAAGACGTCCACCGGCATGTTCTTGATCTTGAGGCCGGCAAAGACGAGCAGCAGCCCGGCGAACACGACGACCAGGGACGACTGCTTGAGTGAAAACTCGATCAACTTAGCGAGCATGAATGCTCCTTCCGTGAGCGGCGGCGCGGGTCAGCCCGCTTTCCGCGAAGGGCCTGAGAGAAGCGAGAGAAAGGTGGGTTTGCGAAGCGCCGCTGCGGCCGCGTGCCGCGCGAGCGTCCGGGCCACTCGGCGGCACCGCCAAGCGGGTTGTCGCGTCCGCCGGTTGCTCCGTCGCACGCGACGAATGAGTTGTCGGACGCGACGGACGGGCTGTCGCACGCGACGGATGACCTGTCGCGTCCGCCCACTCGTCCGTCACACGCGACAGATGTTGGGTCGCACGCGACAGGGCGCTGGTCGCGGCCGCCGAGCCATTTGTCGGCGAGCGGCGCAGTGCTCCGCCCGAGAGTCTCCGATCCCCGAAGCGGCCGGGGCCGTCCACGGAAGCGCAGGCAGGCCCTTCGTCACGGCGCGGGGCGAAGGCGGAGCGGCGTCGTTGGTGCTGGGGAGTGCGCATCAGTGGCTCCCCTTGTGGAACGTGCCGTCGGAGTGGAAGTGCCCGGCCTTCTCGGTGCTGCCGCTGGTCGCCAGCATCAACTGGAAGTTGCCGCCCAGCACGATCTCGTCGCCTTCCTTCACGCCGCTGGCAAGCACGACCCAGCGGCCGTCGGACAAGCCCACGTCGGCCTCCATGCGGATCGCCTTGTCGGGGTCCGCCGGGTCGCGGCGGAAGATGATGGCCCGCGCTCCATCGCGCACGACCGCCGACTGCGGGACGGCGAGTTCCTCGCTTCCCCCGGCCAGCGTGACTTCGAGGTGCGCCGACACGCCCGCGCGTGCCCATGGCGCGAGGGCCTCGGGGATCACGACCAGGTCGACCGTGCGTTCGTCCGGGTCGGCGGAGAGTCCGATCCGGAGTTCGCCGTTCATCGCGTCTTGGAGCGGCATGCTTCCGCCCTGAGGCGGTGCGATCCTCGCCGAGAGGCCGTCCCGGAGCCTCCCGAGGTCGGACTGCAAGCCGCGCGCTCTGAACCGAATCTGATCGGGCTGAACGACCGTCACGATCTGCCCGTTCTCCTCCGCGAGTCCGCCGGGCGTGATCCCGATCGCTTCAACGACACCCGGCGCGACAGCGCAGACGACGAAGCCGCCGCCGGACTCCAGACCATCGTGGCCGCTCCCGCAGTTGCTGCCTCGTTCCAGAGAATCACGTCTGGACTTCAACGACCGAAGCTCGGCCTCGGCCTGCTTCTGCTGTGCTTGCAGCTCCGCGTCCTTCTCCATCACGTCCGCCAGTTCGGCCTGCGTGGCATTGAGGGTGGCACGCGCTTCGGTGAACTGCGCGGCGCTCCCGCCGCCGGCCGCTCGCAGGTCCTCGAGTTGCCTGAGACGCTCTTGCCAGAGCAAGACCTTGTCCGCCAGGCTCTGCTCGTGCCGACGATGGGCTTCTCGAAGTGGTCCCATCGAGTCGACGCGCGCCTGGGTCGCCGTGACCTGCTCGTGAAGGTCGCGCCACGCCGCGGCATCGACTCTGTAGAGCGGTGTGCCCGGCTCGACCAACTGGTACTGGTTGACCAGGACTTCCACGCGACCAGACAGCGGCGTTCGGTACTCACGCCGAGCGGTGGGCAGGAACTCGAAGCGACCGGGCACGCGAAGCGTCTGCGCCACGTTTCGGGATTCGACGCGTGCGAACGTGATGCCGAGGTTCTGCCGCACCGACGCGGGAATGTCCACGCGGTTGGAGGCAGCGGCCTCGCCTTCCTTGCCCGCGCCCCCTCCGGCTCCGGCCCCTTCGCTCCCGTGGTCGTGCCCGTCGTCCGAGCCGTGGGCGACATCCTTCTTCTCGCAGCCGGTGAGCGTTAGGGCGAGCGGCGCGGACACCGCCAGCCCGCTGATGAGCAGAATCTTCGAGATCGTGGTCAACGTGTTCTTCATGGTGTGTTCCTTGTCACAAGCCGATCAGCGGCCGGAGCCGCCGGGTGGCGTATTGGAGTTGGGGGCGGGAATCGACGCGGGGGTGCCGCCAGGGGCGGCGGAACCGCCAACGGGCTCGTGCAGCGGGGCCGGTGTTGAAGGCGAGACCGGAGTAGGGGGGCCGAAGATCTCGTCGAGATCAACCATCGCGATCGCCTCATCGCGTGCCGCCTCGACCAGCCCGACCTTGGCCTCCTGCTGGCGAGTCAGGCTCTCCAGCAGCACGAGCGTGTTCACCTCGCCGAGACGGGCCACCTGACGCGCATCGACGTACTGCGCATCCACCAGCGGCACGATCTCCGACTCCAG
This sequence comes from Phycisphaerales bacterium, assembly GCA_026647565.1. Taxonomy (GTDB): domain Bacteria; phylum Planctomycetota; class Phycisphaerae; order Phycisphaerales; family UBA1924; genus JAHBWV01. The sequence continues at coordinate 26,897 of JAPKGU010000018.1, forward strand.
CGTTGATCGGCGCTTGGCGGCGGCCGCGAGCCGGACCTCCGCCGCACGCATCGCCGCGAGGGTCTGTTCCAAGGTGGCCTCGGCCGCGGCACGCGCCACCTCGCGCTGCGCTCGCGCCTCCGCGATCCCGCGTCGGTTGCCGTTCAGGATCGGGATCGGCACGGACAGTCCGAGGAGAACCTGATTCTGCCCGTCCTCGTTCCCGTACCCCGGCCCGATGTGGAGGTCCGGGTACTGCTTGCGGACTTCGAGTTCCAGGGCCTTCTCGGCGGCTTCATACTCGGCGGCCGCGACGAGCATGGCCGGGCTCCGTCGACCGATCTCCAGGATCGCGTCGCTCGACCCCGAGCCGGTCGGGTTAGGACCTATGCCACGCGCCTCAAGTCGGAACGGAGCGTCCGGCGACATCCCCATGAGTTGTCGCAGCCGCAGTTCGGATTCCCGGGTGCGAGACTCCAGCAGGGCGAGGTCCGCGGCCTTCGTCGCCTTCTCGATGCGGAAGAGACGTGCCTCGGTCCTGGCCATCTCGCCCGCCTGTTCCATCTTGTCGACGACCGAGAGGATCTGATCCACGCGGGACAGGAAGTCACGCGTCACCGCGAGCTGTGCGTCCAGCGCAGACCACTCGCTCCAGGCTCGGCGCACCGACATCCGCACCGACCACTCGCGCTGCGCGACTCTGGCCAGCTCCGCCGCGTGCTCCACGCCCGCTCGCTGCTTCTCGATCTCGAGCCGGCCGGAGATCGGAATCGTGAGACCAACGCTCGTGAACACCTTCCACGGCTCAGGGGTACTCTCGATGATTCGCGTCAGGTCAACTCCAATCGTCGGGTCCTCCCAAAGCCCCGCATTTTCCGCGGTCGCCTGCGTCACTCCTGCACGAAGGCGAGCGACCCGCAAATCGGCGTTGAAAACGAGGGCGATCACCTCGGCTTCCTCGCAGGTGATTCCGTCGCCCGGGTCGAACGCCGCCGCCTCGGGGGCGGGCTTGGGGGACCTCGCCGCGAGGCCATCGGCGAACGCTTTGACCTCCGGGCTTTCTGGCGTGCGTGCGAGAAACGCGGCTTGGTGGCCAGGAATGTCGAGCGGACGCCGCTCGTAAGACTGGCAGCCGCCCGTAGCGATTGCGATGAGTCCAGCCAGTGAAAGCGTCGCGATCTGCGGCCGCAGACCTCGCGCTGTCCGGTCTTCGTGTTTTCGAACCATGAGAATCTCCAAACGGGTGGGTGCTGTACCCGTCAGGACCGAGCGCAACGCGGAACGGCGGCGAGCAGCCCTGAACGCGATTCAACCCAAGTTGTGGTGGGAACTAGGCCAAGACCCGCGCGGCCGCCAAGCGGTCCACAGCAGGAAAACGACATCGCCCGCCGCGTGAGACGACTGTCACAGCGGCGGAGGCGGAAACGTCTGGCGCTAAATCAGGAGACGGGTGGTCTTCAGCCCAAGGACCTGATCGGAGACACTAAAATCAGGGGGCGGGACACGGGCCGGGGCGGCGAGCGGCGGCTCGAAATCCCAAGCCATCACAACAGCGACAAGCAGCGGAACGACGAACGCCCGCAAGTCTGGAGAGTCGCCCTTGCTGGGAACCTGCTTGTTGTCGGGCACCGGCACATGGAGGTGGCACCCACACTCGTCAGGCGGATGAAACGCAGTGCTGTACGGACCTCCCTCGTGACCCGAAGACTCCAAACAGCCGCTGTCGCGGCCCATGTGAGCATCGCAATGCCTGCAGGAATCAGCAACCGCCGTGTCGTGGCTGCCACAGTCTCCGAGGGGTATGCACAGCACCCGACCCGGACCCGACGCCATCACTCCCTGCACAACGAGCAGGAGCACGGCGACGAGTTTGACTATGGCTGGGGGCATTTAGGGGGTGTATCGGCTGGGAAGAGTATACCACTTCAGCTTGGCCCGGGTTCGGTGCCGAATCGACGCCGTCGCGCGTAAACCGACAAGTTGGTGTTATCTGGACTGCCTGGTGGGAGAGAATCCGTCCGCGGGGATTGTGGATACGGAGCTTCCTTCCGACCCCGCCTCACGGCGGGGTCGTTTGGTTTACAGGCGGCCCGTTTGGGCCTCCGCGCCGACTCGGCCAGAAACCCCGCAGAAACCGGGCGATTTGGCGATTCGGGCCCCTTCGCCGCCGCGCTCTCGGTTCGAGACCATTTCTGAGCCAACCGGTCAGGACACCGGGTGTCTCGTCATGGGTGCGTCGAAATCCTCTCGAACTCTCGAAGTCTCGGGTTGACGGGCGGTCGGGTTAACAGGGGCGTTGCGAGCGGGGTGCGCATGCGCACGGAGTCCTGATCGGCTTGCACAGGTAAACGATCGACGAGCTGACCGCGCGAACGTGGCGCTGATCAGGCGGGAAGAGTCAACGGTTCCACGGTCACTGCACGTAGGACTGATCCCCAGGCCCGGGGGGGGCTCTGGGACAGATCGACGCGTGCTGGACTCGCCAATGAGGGGGGAAACTGAGGAGTGCCGTAAAGCGCTGAATCCCCCATATCCTTCACCCAATGTCCGCAGGCAAGCCGCCCGAATCCGGTCAGAGCCTTTTCGCCGCGCAACGGTACGTGGACGCGCTTCCACTGCTGATGGCCGCCGCGCGGGCAGAACCCACTGATCACTCGCTGTGGCAGAAAGCCATTCTTGCAGCCAGTTGGACTGGAGCTCACGCTCAGGCAGCCGACCTCGCTCAGCAGACTCTGCGCCATCACCCGCAATCGGACTGGACGTGGCGACAACTGGGTAGCGAACTGACAGCCGTTGATCGCCTGCCGGAAGCCGCTGAGGCTCTTCGGCAGGCCACACGTCTCAACCCCGAAGCCCCGTTCCTTTGGCGGTACATGGCTGCGCTCTGCCGTAAGCAGAAGGACCTTGAAGGTGAGATTCGTGCACTTACGCATTTGGTTGTGTTGGATGTAGCGGACTCAAACGACCTGAATCAGCTCGGCATTGCGCACCACAACCACAGGAACATGGCGCGAGCATTGGTGTTCTACCGACTTGCTGCCGCAGTCGACACCAACCCATCGGCACTCTTCAACATGGGCCTCGTGTTCAATGATCCCGAGGTTTCGCAGGACGCCGATGCCGCCGATGCTTATCGGCGGGTCTTGTCGATCGATCCGAGCCATAAACGTGCTCCTGAGCGCCTCGAAGCCACGAAGCGAAAGCTAGTGCCACTCGCTGCAGCGGCGCGCCCGCTCACCACGAACCTGCTGCAGCCTGACGAACTGTTTCGCTTCTACATCAATCCGTTCGAGCTACTTCAACTGAGCCCTCCCGACGCGAGTGGGGAGATGGACATCAAGGCTGTCCAACGAGCCAAGAAGCGACTGCTTCAGGAGATTGAGCTCAACGATGGCGCCGTAAGCTGGCTTGAGAATTGCCACATCGACCGATCGCGAGCTCTCGAAGCCGAGGATGCGCTTCACGACACGACCCTTCGGGAGTATCACTGCGAGGTATTTCGGAATACCCCACTACTCCGCTTCTTGACACGCGGCGACGTCGGTCATTTTCTCTATTCGGACGACTATTTCCCCGAGCGCACTCTCGAGCGCACTGAGGAGGATGAGGACTTCCTCGGCTTCCTCAGCGCGCCGTTTGCGAGACAGTACAACCTCTTGCTCACGCGAGCGATCGAACGAAAGCTCCTGCCGGTCGTCGAGGTTCTCTTTGACGGCAGACGTTGGGTTCGGTCCGAGGATGAGGATGTTTGTTTCGAGGGTGCCTTCAAACGTGTCGGAGCGATGGTCGAACTGATGCGACAGAAAGCGGTCGATGGCGCCACGAAACGAATCGAACTTTCGGAGATCCTGGCGTTGTTCAAGCAGCACAGCATTCCCGAACTGTTCAACCTTCTACCAACTCCATTTGCTTCGGCTCAGCGCGATCTCGTGTCTTCGATTCGGTCCCTGGCGATTGCCTGCTTCAATGAGCACGGCGACTCTGAGCTCTCGAAGAACGTTCTCGCACTCTGCAATCGATTCAATTTTCGAAGCGTCGAACTGACTGCCCGGCTCAAGGAGGACTACAAGACCATTGAGCGTTTGATCGCGGAGGAGCGGCAACATGAGTCGCGACTGCAGTTCGGTGCGAGTAGGCCCGTAGCCATCACCAAGGAGGGCATCCGTGACGGCGACACTTTCCTTCCGGCCGGAAGTGTTGCTGCCGTTCGCTGGGGAGCAAGCATTACGAGAGGCTCAGGTGCCGATGAGTACGATTTCCTCCTGGCGGCGAAGGACGAGGCTGGGAAGTCCATCACGGTGGCCTGGCGATCACAAGGCGCCGGCGCACTGGAGCAGCGCGAGCACTTTTCGGCAATGATCAGGGCGGCATTGAGCTATCTCGCCGAAGCCGTTGTTGCTCGTCTTCATGCACGCATCCTTTCGGGGCAACCTGTCACGATCGGGGCCTGCACGCTCGATCGCCACGGTGTGGCCTTCCAAACCCAGGGGTTCATATTCAGAAAGGATCGCCATCTCCGGTGGGGTGACGTCGTCGCGGAGACTCGAAACGGAGACATCGTTGTGCGGAGTCGGTCACAGGAGGGCGTTGCGTGTACCCTTCCCATGCGTGATACCGACAATGCGGTCCTCTTGCCGTTTCTGCCTTCGCTGATGACACAACGCTCAGACTGACGACCCGGAAACTCCCGCTATGGACATGCGAATTCAGGTACCCAAGTGCATCCTCACGGCGCTGAACCAGCTCTACGAAATGGAGCGAAAGCTTGCAAAGGCAGGGGATGCTGCGAACATCACGCGAAATGTGAACAAGATTCGGGCTGCTTTCGCGGAAGAGGGCGTCGCTGCAGCCGACATCAGTGGCGGGGTCACGGCTATACGGTTGGTCTATGAGGACCCCATGGGCCAGTCATTCAAGGAAACCCGTACGGACCTTGAAGCGTCGATTTCAGGCTCCGGGACGAGCGATCTGGTAGTTGTTGAGGTCATCAAGCCCATCATCCGCGCCGTTCTACGGGACGGCGCTGGCGAGTTTTCCAAGGTTGTCCAGAAGGGCATCGTTGTGGTCGAATCGCGGAAGGAGTGTTAATCAATGGGCTCCATGATCAACTTCGGAATCGACCTGGGGACGACCAACTCATTGCTGGCGCGGTTCAACAAGGGTGAGGTGGAAGTCTTCAAGAACCCAAACGGGTTCAAGGAGACGCTTCCGTCGATCGTCGGGTTCCGCAACGATCGCATATTGGTGGGAGAGCAGGCACGGACCTTCGCCGAGAAGGACCCGAAGAGCGTGGTGAGCCAGTTCAAGCGAAAGATGGGCACGACTGAGACTTTCAAGATCAAGTCCACAGGCCAGTCCAAGACGCCGATCGAGCTGTCGGCGTTCGTGCTCAAGGAGCTGAAGACCTTCATCCGCACGGGCGAGGTGCCGGATGCCGTGGTTCTCACCATCCCCGCGTCGTTCGACATGCTGCAGTCGAACGCCACAAAGGAGGCGGGCTACGCGGCCGGGTTCAAGCAGGTTGTGCTTCTCCAGGAGCCGATCGCCGCCAGCCTGGCGTATGCGAACAAGGAAAAGGGGATCGACTTAAAGAACAGTCAGTGGATTGTGTACGACCTTGGAGGAGGCACGTTCGACGTGGCGCTGGTAAAGATCGTTCAAGGCGAACTGAAGGTGGTCGACCATGAGGGCGACAACTACCTCGGCGGTGCGGATTTCGATGCGTTGATCGTTGAACAAATTGTTGTTCCTGCGCTGACAAAGCGGGGTCAGTTCAAGGACTTGCTGTCGCAAATGCGAAGCGAGTCGGGGAAGCACAACCGACTGTGGTATCGGCTTCTCAACCTCGCTGAGCAGGCGAAGATTGAACTGTCTGCGAGGTCCTCCGCCGAGATCGAGGTCACGGTGGAGGACGACTCTGGCACAACCGTCGAGGCCATCCTTCCCATCTCTCGCTCTGAGTTTGAGTCCATCATCAAGGACTCCATCGACCGGACGGCGGAAATGCTGAGGACGATCCTCACTCGGAACTCGCTTCGTCCGCAGGATTTGAAGTTTGTCCTCATGGTCGGCGGCTCTACATATTCCCCTTTTGTGCGACAGAGAATTGAGGAGCTTCTTGGCATCCCCGTGAACACCGGGATTGACCCGACGAACGCGATCGCGGTGGGCGCCGCGTACTTCGCAGCCACGCGAGAGGTGAATCTTCGCGAGCAGGATGCCAAGCCGACCGCTCCCGACGCTATTCGGATCAGAGTGGCTTACAACCGTGCATCGCAGGAGGCCGAAGAGATGTTCTCGGCGAAGGTCGAAGGGAGCACGGAAGGCCTGTTCTATAGGATTGTCCGCAACGACGGCGGCTACGACAGCGGACTGAAGACCCTTGCTGTTCGAATCGTGGAAGATCTTCCACTTCAGGCTGACGCCTACAACCTGTTCTCGCTGAAGATCTTGGATCGCCACAATAACGTGGTGCCGGCGGACGTCGATACAATTCAGATCGCTCAGGGAAAGTACAGCGTCGCCGGACAGCTTCTCCCCGAGGATCTCGCGCTGGTAAAGGATGACATGGCCGGTGACACGAAGCTAGAGCCGATCTTCGTGAAGAACACTGTGCTGCCCGCACGTACGAAGAAGACGGTCGAGGTGAGCAAGACGATCGTGCATGGCTCGGACGACCAAATCCAAATCATCGTCGTAGAGGGTCCGTCCGACAATCACTTCACCGCGAATAAGCGCATTGGATACTTGGTCATTTCCGGAAAAGGTCTGAAGCGTGACCTGATGCGCGGAACTGAGATCGATCTGACTTTCGAAGTCTCCGAATCCCGAGACCTCACTGTCCAGGCCTTCGTTAACCCATCCGGCCCGGAATTCTCGCAGGTGTTCACGCCGACACGACGGGATGTGCCCGCTGCCACGTTGGCCGAGGAGGTAAGGATGCTCGGCACCCGCTTGGAGGAGGAGAAGGCTGAGGCGCTTGCTAGCGAAAGATTCGAGGTCGTGGACCACCTCGACAAACTCCTGGCGCCGCTAAAGGAGCTGCATGTGGAGTCCGGCCTGCTGGCGGCAGACGACGTGACCGACTCCCGTTACAAGCTGGAGGATCGCAAGCGAAAGATCGCCCAAGAGATGAATGGATTGATCGCAGGCAAGAGGGTCGAGCGCCTCCGCGGCGAATATCGAGAGACCAAAGAGCGCGTCACCGCGATCGTCACCGAGAGCGGGAACGACCAGGAGCGCCGCCAACTGCATGAAATCGTCGCTCGTGAGCACACGTTCCTGAACTCAAACAACCCCAGCAAGATCGAGGCTGCGGTGGACCACCTCGACCGGATCTCTTTCCAAATTCTTCGTCGTACCCCTGATTTCCTCATTGGTTGGTTCCAGCACCTGATCGAGAAGCGCGAAATGCTGAATGACCAGCTTCAGGCCAAGAACCTCATCGATGCAGGAAAGAAGCACGTTGCCGCTGAGGAGTTTGATCGGTTGGCGGAAGTCAATGCACGGCTTCATGCGCTGCTCCCGCAGCAGGTCAAGGAGTCCGAAGAGATGCGGCACTTTACAGGCATCTGCTGATCTGCTACACGATCTAGTCCTTGTGCATGCAGAGGCGGAGCTCCGCACGGCAACGGTTCACTGATGCCCGACCTCGCAACGCCGCTATGAGGTGGCGTCGTGGCTGCGGACACATTGCCCGCGGCAACGCGGCGCCCCGGGCTCGACGCATTGTGAAAGGCTCTTCGGGATTCCGTCCTCCGACGGGTTAGTTGCTCTTTGGCGGGTCGCTGTTGACCCGCGAAGGAGCCGTTCGTGTACCAGCAGGACCCTCTGGACTCCGCCGCCAAGCGGCGCGAGGCCGTCATCGCCACGCTGGCCGCCGCGGTGCACCGATGGCACCGCGAGCGCATCCGGGGCGGCGTCCGCGCCAGTCGGGCCGCCAGCATCGCGCCGGCGGAGCATCGAAAACCCGAGAGTTCTCGACTTGACCCTGCGGAAGATGATCGCCCTGATCGTCCGCTCCCGCTCGATCCGGACACGGCCGCGGGCCATGTCGGGGCCGAGCGGGCAGGAGGACCTTCATGACGCCTCAAGCCGGGTGGGGCCAAATTCGGCCAGGTTGTTGGCACATTCCTGGAGAATATGGCTCAAAGGTGGAGCAGGTTCGGC
>JAPKGU010000180.1 GCA_026647565.1 Phycisphaerales bacterium
TGCCGTCGGCACGACATCGCACGCCCTCGCACAGAGCGCCGCCCCCGTGCCGGCGGCAGCTCCCGCGCAAGAGGCGACGAGTCCGCCCGGACCGGCTGATACGAGCGTCTTCGCACCGACCGCTATCGAGCAGGAGCTTGAGCAGATTCGTCCGGGGGTTCGCATCAAGCGACGGTTCGATCAGATCGCCGACAAGACCAGCATCCGGCTCGGTCTTGCGCACACGATGCTCGTCCAGCAGGCGACGGGCGGGCCCGGTCGTCGCACCGGCGCCGCAGGCGACCTCGACATCCTCGCCAAGTGGACGCTGATCGGGGCTGGCACCAAGGACAAAGGGCATCCTCGCGCTCGCTTCCGAGTATCGCTACCAGATCGGCGACATGCCCCCCGGCTCGCTCGGAGGCGAGATCGGCACGCTCGTCCCGACAACCAACGGCTTTGGTGAGCGACCATTCATCATCAAGGAACTCTACTGGGACCAGCGGCTCTTCGAGGATCGATTCCGTTTCGGGCTGGGGCGTATCGACCCTGAGAACGTCTTCGGCTCTCACCGGCTCCAGAGCGCCAACACGTTCTTCCTCAACAAGGCGTTCTCCGGGAACGTTACCGTTCCTTATCCCGGCCCGGGGCTGACCGGCGCGGCACAGGTCAAACCGACAACGTGGTCGTTCGTCACGGCGGGCATCACCGACGCCAACGGGAAGGCGACGATCGGGAACTTCGAGGGGTTCTTCGACGACGACGAGTTCATGTACTTCGTCGAGGGAGGACTGACGCCGACCTTTGATGGGCTTGGCCAGGGAAGGTACAAGCTCTCCCTCTGGCACATCGACGAGCGGGACGACGCCCACAAGCCCTCCGACGACGGCTTCACGCTCGCCATGGACCAGGATCTCGGCGAGCGGCTCCTGGCGTTCGCCCGCTACGGGCATGCGGACGGCGACGCAACGGGTATCACCGATTCCGTGCAGGGCGGCGTCGGCATCAAGGGCGTGCTCGGCAAGGAGAACATGCTCGGCATCGCGGCGGCGTGGTCGCAGCCGAAGGATGAGGACAAGCGAGATGAGAAGGTCGTCGAGGTCTTCCAGAGGTTCCAGGTGACCGAGTCGGCCCAGATCACGATTGGCGCCGAGGCGATCTTCGACCCGAGCAACGCACCCGACGATGACGTCGTCGGCGTCTTCTCGGCGCGTCTGCGCCTCTCATTCTGACGAAGCGATCCAAAGGCACGAACGCACGAAAGGTGCCAGGAAGGAAGACGGAGATGGCTGCGAGGAAGAAGACCGGTGCGAAACGGGGCGCGAGGCGAGGCGGCGGCAAGCGCACCGAGCACGATCTGCTCGGCAAGAAGGCGATCCCCGCCAACGCCTACTACGGGGTGCAGTCCGCGCGGGCGATGGAGAACTTCGCGATCTCAGGCGTCAAGGTCCACGCCTATCCGGTGTTCATCAAGGGGCTGGCCATGGTCAAGATGGCCGCGGCCAGGGCGAACCATGAGTGCGACCCGAAGGCGATGCCGCGCCGTGTCCTGCGCGGGATCGAGGCGGCCTGCCAGGACCTGATCGACGGACAGCTGCACGAGCAGTTCGATATCGACGTCTTCCAGGGCGGCGCGGGCACCTCGACGAACATGGCGGCAAACGAGGTGATCGCGAACCGCGCGCTGGAGCACATGGGCCGACGCAAGGGCCAGTACGAGCACTGTGACCCGCACGACCACGTGAATCTCGCGCAGTCGACAAACGACGCGTACCCGAGCGCGCTGCATGTGGCCATCATGCTCGGCAACGACGATCTCGTCGCCGAGATGGAGCGGCTCGTCGGCGCGTTCCGCAGGAAGGGGCGTCAGTTCGCGAAGATCGTCAAGATGGGACGCACGCAGCTGCAGGACGCGGTGCCCATGACCCTCGGGCAGGAGTTCGACGCGTGGGCGGACAGTCTCGTGGACGAGGTCCGCACGCTCCGCGCGGTCGAGCGAATCCTCTGCGAGGTCAACATGGGGGGCACCGCGATCGGCACCGGGCTGAACGCGCCCAAGGGGTACGCTCGCAAGTGCGCCAGGCACCTGGCACGCATCACGGGACGTCCGATCCGTCTTGCGGACGACCTCGTCGAGGCGACGCAGGACACCCAGTCTTACGTGCTCTACGCCTCGGTGCTCAAGAGCATGGCGATCAAGCTCTCCAAGATCTGCAACGATCTTCGCCTGCTCTCCTCGGGTCCGCGCGCGGGGCTCCACGAGATCAACCTGCCCGCGATGCAGCCCGGCTCCTCGATCATGCCAGGCAAGGTCAACCCCGTCATCCCGGAGGTCGTAAACCAGGTCTGCTTCTGCGTCATCGGAAACGACCTGACCGTTACGCTCGCGGCAGAGGCCGGGCAGCTGCAGTTGAACGTGATGGAGCCGGTCATCGCCGCGTGCATCTTCGAGTCGCAGGTGCTGTTCATCAACGCCGCGGCGTCCCTGCGCGTCAACTGCGTGGACGGCATCACGGCCAACGCCGACGTGTGCAAGCGACTGGTGGAACAGAGCATCGGCATCGTCACCGCGCTCAACCCGGTGCTCGGCTACGACAAGTCCACCGAACTCGCGGCCGAGGCGCTGGCGACCGGCAAGGGCGTGGTCGAGCTGGTCCGCGAGAAAGGGTTGCTGACCGATGCGCAGATCCGCTCCGTGCTCGATCCGCGACGCATGGCGGGCACGTTGTGACACAGCCGAACGGGGCGCCGGGTCCCCAAGGGAGGCCGCATGATCTGGGCAGAGTTTCTCGTCGTGATCGGCGCGATCGTGATCGGCGCCCGTGTCGGCGGCGCGGGACTGGGAACCATGGCCGCCATCGGCCTCGCGGTCCTCGTCTTCGGCTTCGGGCTTCCTCCGTCCTCGCCGCCGGCGACCGTGCTGGCGATTGTGTTGTGCGTCGTGACTGCCGCGGCGACGATGCAGGCGGCGGGCGGGCTTGATCTGCTCGTCATGATCGCTGAGAAGGCCCTGCGTGCCAAGCCAAAGTACATCACGTTCATCGCGCCCGCCGTCGCCTATCTGTTCACGTTCTGCTCCGGCACGGGGCACGTCGCCTACGCGATCCTCCCTGTCATCGCCGAGGTCGCCCGCAAGGCCGGTATCCGCCCGGAGAGACCGATGTCGATCAGCGTGATCGCGTCGCAACAGGCGATCACGGCCAGCCCCCTCGCCGCCGCCACCGCCGCACTGCTGGCTCTCCTCTCGAAGAACGACACCATCGGCCTCGGACAGATCCTCATGATCTGCATCCCCTCGACCTTCATCGGGTGCATGCTCGGCGCCCTCTCCGTGTACAGGAAGGGCGTCGAACTGAAGGACGACCCGATCTACAAGGAGCGTCTGGAGAAGGGGCTTGTCGAGGAGCCGAAGGAGCAGAAGAAGCTCGAGGGCCGCGCGCGTCGGAACGCGATCGGGTCAGTCGCGACCTTCCTCTCCGCCGCGGCGATCATCGTCGTCTTCGGTCTCTTCTCCGACCTTCGCCCGACGTACACGGTGACGCCGCCGAAGGAGGCGGGGTTCAGCCCGACGCTCGTCTCGAGCGCGATCGCGAACCTGAGCGATCCCGAGCGTCTGGACGAGGCCATCACGCGTGAGCAGCTGAAGCAACGACTGGAAGAGATCCGTGCGGAGGAGGCCAAGCCCCGCGAGGTCAAGGTCGAGATGGCCGTGCTCATCCAGATCGTGATGCTCAGCGCCGCAGGGATCATGATGCTCGCGTTCGGGGCGCGGGCCGCTGATGCCGTGAAGACGCCTGTCGCCATCGCGGGCGTCGTCGCCGTCGTCTCTATCGCCGGACTCGGCTGGATGGGCAACTGCTTCTTCGACGGGAACAAGGCCGAGATCATCGGCTCCATGTCGGAGATCATCAGGGCCCACCCGTGGGTCTTCGCCATCGGGCTGTTCGGGCTGTCCGTGGTGCTCTTCAGCCAGGCATCGACCGTCGCGGCGTTGATGCCGGTCGGCATCGCGCTCGGCCTTCCGGCGGGCACACTGATCGCCATGTTCCCAGCCGTGAACGGGTACTTCTTCCTGCCGACCTATGGCACGATCGTCGCCGCGGTCGCCTTCGATCAGACCGGGACGACCCGAATCGGGAAGTTCGTGCTTGTCCACAGTTTCATGAGGCCGGGCCTCGTCGCAACGATCTCCGCCGTCGGTATCGGTCTGGTGCTCTCCCGGATCCTGATGTGATCGGGCTGGCCCGGGCCCGCTCGGATACGCTGCTCACCTATGCCACACCCCTCCGGCTCGGTCTCCGTTCCGCCCCTGACGATGCACTACCAGCCGGTGGTTGACCTGCACACCGGAGCGGTGGCGGGCGCAGAAGCGTTGATGCGATTCGTGCGGGCCGATGGCTCGCTCGCCTCGCCGGCCGAGGGCGGTCTGATCGATCGGATCGAGACCGATCCCGTGGCGGTGGTCACGCTCATGGAGCGGCTGTTCGATTGCCTCGCGCGTGACGCCGCGCCGCTCTTCGATCGCGTGCCCGGGTTCTATGTCAGCGTGAACGTGCCGCCGTCGGTGCTGGGAACCGGCGAGATCTCCCGTCTGATGACCGCCTCCGGGATGGAGCCGTATCGGACGCGCCTGGTCGCCGAGATCACCGAGCGCCAGGCCCTGACCGACCTCGGACGAGACGCCCTCGCCCGCGCCAGGGCGTCGGGCATCCGTGTCGCCGTCGACGACTTCGGCACGGGACAGAGCGGCCTTGCCCAGCTCATGGGCCTGGAGTTCGACATCCTGAAGATCGATCGGTCGCAGGTGCAGCCGCTGCTCAAGAGCGTCATGGCCGAGCGGCTTCTCCGCGGCGTGGTCGCCCTCGCAGGGCCGCTGCGCGTCCGTCTGACGGCCGAGGGCGTCGAGACGCGCGAGCAGGCGTTCTTCCTCCGCGCCGCCGGCGTGGACTACGGGCAGGGGTGGTACTGGAGCAAGGCGGCGCCGATCGACGCGTTCGAGGAGATCGTGCGGACGGGGTACGCAGAGTCCCTCCGGTTCTGAGCGTCGAAACGCGGGCAAAGCCCCGCTGACAGGCCCACACGCCGCCCGCGTGCTCGCTCACGGGTCGACTCATGTAGACTGACGCCACACTGCCGCCCGAAGGCCAGTCTCACGCCCGCGGCCTCCCACGGAGATTTCCCAATGCGTTCGATCATCTGCCTCGCGGCCGCCATCGCAAGCATCACAACGCTTGGCACCGTCCCGGCGGCTTCCGCATCGACCGAGCGATGGACGCAGCCCCCCTCGCCACCCCAGGGCATGCGCGAGCTGGACGGCGAGTGGATCTACGTGGAAGACCTGACCGAGGGCCGCGCCCTTGAACAGCTCGGGCCGCCGATGAGCTCGAAGTTCTCGTTCCGCGTCGAGGATGGCGCAATCGTTCTCGTGAGCGGGCATGGCTCCGGACATCGCGACGTGCGCGTTCCGCTGGACGGCTCGATCACCGAGATGGCGGGCACCAGGCAGGGGGACGATTCCACGACCCGCTATCGCGCCCAATGGAGCGACGGCACGTTGGCGACCGAGACGGACTTCGTGCGATCCCCGGGCGGGGAACCCGAAGGACTCATCCGCAGGGAGTTCCGCCCCACGGCCGACGGACTGGTCGTGCGCGTCACGACGGAGAGGAATCCCTCCGGCTCCGTGGGGCTTTACCGACACGCGGAAGACATCCCGATGCCCACGCCCGCGCCCGCCGCGATCGGCGACCTGACGTGGCTCGCGGGCGCATGGGTGGGAACGAGGAGCTCGGGCTCGTCGGTCGAGGAGCGATGGAGCCCTCCGCTGGGCGGCGCGATGCTCGGCGTGTCGCGCACCGTCAACACAAGCGGCAAAATGGTCGGGTTCGAGTACCTCCGGATCATCGAGCGCGACGGCGGCCTGGTCTACATCGCGCAGCCCGGCGGAGCGACACCAACCGAGTTCGTCCTTTCGGACCTCGCCAGCGAAGGCGGCTCCCGGCGGGCGACGTTCGACAATCCTCGCCACGACTACCCGAAGCGCATCGTGTACGAGCTGTCCGCCGACGGTGCCCTGAGCGCGACGATCGGCTTCACAAAGGGCGGAACGCCTCGCAGGTTCGATTTCAAGGCCGAGAGCGGGGAGCCGTGACACTCGGCGCCGTGCGTGCCCCCCGCATCTGCCCGACCGCGCACCGCAAAGACGCACACCTCAAAAACAAGAACGGCCCCATGCAGGGCCGTTTCAAGCGAGGCGGACGGGACTCGAACCCGCAACCACCGGATCGACAGTCAACGGGGCGAATGCCCGAACCCCCGACAAACTACGGACTTGCGCGACGTCCCGCCCGAGCCAACAGCGCCGGCAGCAGCGCCCGCGGCCGAACCCCCGCTTCCGCCCGACCTGGCCGCCGTCGTCACGGCATGGCCGGCACTCCCGCCCGCCGTCCGCGCGGGCATCGCGGCGATGGTCCACGCGTCTGCGCCCGTCCGCTGATCCCGCCTGACACCCGACAGAACTGCCCAAACGACCAGCGTCTGGGCATCGCGACCGGCGGCACGTTGGGGCGACGAGGCAGCACGGGGGTGGGCGCGACGGCCCCCTCGACGCGGCAACCGTCTCCGCGTCTACGCAAACGAAAACCCCCCTCACGCAGCCGTCGGCGGGGATTCTGTAGACGTAGACGCCCTCCTCCCCCGGCGTAGGTACTTGGCGGGCGGCGGTCGAAGGCGATGCCTACGGGAACAGCCGCGCGGGGAGACAGAGTTTGTTTCGCGCGTAGATGGGCGATTTCCGGCCGACTCCGCCTGTTTGCCCACATCGGGCCGAACTTGCCCACATGTCGCGGATTGACGGCGAAACCGCTGCGGTTTGCCTTGCCTCGTGGCAAATGTCATGGCTGCTATGAGGCCAAATGTCAAGTCGTGCGAGACATCTTTCTGCATCCTCGTCCGCGCTGGTGGATGGGCCGGGGCCGCTGCCATCTTCATGACAGAATCGCGTTCCCAGCCATGACGCGCAGTCTGGCT
>JAPKGU010000181.1 GCA_026647565.1 Phycisphaerales bacterium
ACGCCACCAAGCGACGAATCCTCGAAATCGTCTGTTTGAACTGCACCCTCGAAGGCGCAACCCTTTGTCCCACAACGAGAAAGCCCTTCGACGTGCTGGTCGAAGGGCTTGATCTCTCGAAAAGTCGGGCTAACTGGCGTTCGTTTGAACCGGCGCTGCGGGGCTTCGCCGACGAGTTCACGCAGCCCGTGCTGCATCTTCCTCGACTGGAAGTGTTTATAGCACGGCCGGCCTGAGGGTCAACGCTTCACGAGCCGGTAGTACCCTGGTCTGGGCGTCCGCACGAACTCGATCAGGCCCCTCCCGACGAGGTCGGAGAGGTCGCGCTTCGCCGTTTTCGAGACGATTTCGAAGTGCTTTTCGAGGCGCGCGCGCTCGATTCTCACACCTTGGCGAAGCTGGTCGAGCACCCAGTGCTGCCGATCGCTCAAGGGGACATTGGCCGGGCTTGCGGGGACATCGGTCCTCGGCGCGGGGACATCAGACACATCCGTGTCCCCGCATGTCCCCGCGATGTCCCCGCCAGATGTCCCCGCGACGTCCCCGCAACCGTTCCGCACCGTGATCCACTCCCTGAGGCGGTAGCCGGGGCCGCCGCTGACGATCACGTTGTCCGGACCGCAGGCGATGCCTTGTCTCGCCAGGACGCTCGTGATGCGTTCGCGCAGATCGCCGATGCACGACGACACGGTGTTCTGCGTGGCCCGGCCGCCCTTGAAAAGTCGGGCCAGTTCGTTCGCCCGTGCCGGTTTGAATCTTCCGTCCGGGTGCTTATCGCGCAGGCGCTGCAGGACCGGCCAGAAGTTCCCGCGCTCGGATGATTCAGCGATCGTCTCGCCGATAAGCTCGACGCGCCCCGAGAAGAAGACCATGTCGCCTCCCTCGAAACTCCGCAGCGCGGCCGGCGGGAGGGTCGGTGGTGCCCCGCCCGCCGGCAGAACGCTGCGAATGATCTCGTCGAAAGGCCGCTTGCTGCGGTTGAACGGCTTAGCGATGTAATCCGTGGCGCCGAAACGCATGGCATCGACCGCCTGGTCCGGGCCGTCGTTTCCGTGCCCGGTCATCACGACGACGGGCATCGCATATCGCTGTCGAATCTCCTTGAGGAGGTTGATCCCGTTCTGTATCCGGGCGATGTTTCGCCCCGCGCGGACGGGAATCTCAAGGTCCAGCAGGATGTAGTCGTAGCGGCTTGCCTCGAGCCGCTGCCGGGCCGAGTGCATGCATGGTGCCGAGTCCGACGCGTGGCCCAGAGACTCGACGATGTCAGCCACCTCCTCCACGATGCCGGGATCGTCCTCGACGATAAGTGCTCTGAACGTCATGCTTCACCCGCTCCATGCTCCAACGGCAGGGCAATGGTCACGGTGGTGCCGCGGCCCTCCTCGCTCTCTATCGTCAGCGAGCCGCCGTGGGCGACGAGGCTGCGGCGCGCGATGGGCAACCCGAAACCGGTGCCCTCGTTCTTCTTGGTTTTCGCCCCGGGCAGGAACTCGAGGATCTGTGCCAAGTCCTCCTTCGACATGCCGGCTCCGTTGTCCCGGATCACGATCTGCGCCACGCCCTCGTCCACCCGAGCGGCGATCCCGATCGAGCGTGCGTCCACCGCGCTGTCCTGCGAGAATGCCTCGAATGCGTTCCTGATCACGTTGACGAACGCCATCAGCACGCGGTCGCGGACGACCTCGACTGTGATCCCACCGTCGACGGCTTGATCTACGGCGATATCCGTCGTTTGGTATCCGCGTCCCTCCGCCGCTTCGCGCGCAAGGCGTTCGGCCTCCGAGAGCAGGTCGCCGAGGCGTTCCGGGCGCCGCGTCGGCGGCACGGGCAGCGCGTAGCTGCGCATGTCATCAACCATCCGGGCGAGCAGGTCGACGCGCTCGCGCATGTGCTGGAGCGAACGCCTCAGACGTCCCGGCTGGATCGGCGTATGCGCCAACTGGTCGATGATCCGGTCGAGCCTCGACGCGAGCGGCGTCAGAATGCCACGGGCGTCGTGCGCTGTCGCGCCCACAAGCTGGTCGTAGTAGGTCTCGCCGATCTGACGCGCCAGACGGGCCGCTTCGGCCCCGTGCTTCTGCTCGAGCTGCGCCAGCTTGCCGGCGAAGGTCGTCGAGGCACGCCGTCCGCCGTTTGTGGGACCGGGAGTGGACCGGCGTCGCTCCAGGGCGCCGTCCGCCGCACGGCGGACGAACGTATTCTCGTCGTCGCTGAGCTGGACGAGGGTCTTTGTGAACCGGTCGTCGGGCGCGTGCCGAAGAGCGTCGGTGACGGCCTTGCGCACCTCCCACTTGGGGTCGGCGGCAAGCCGGTTCATGAGCTCTATCGCCGCGGCCGCGTCGGTCGCCGACCCACTCGTTTGCAGTGCCAGGACGAGCGGCCGGGGAAGGTGACGGCGCTCGGTCCATGCGACCGCCTCGGGGTTCTCGCGAAGGCGGCTGACCAATTGCTGAACGTTCGCGGGCGTCAGCTCGGCGTGCATCAGTACTTGTATCTCCGCTGGCGTTCCCGGAACGCGTCCTCGCCGCCCTCCAGGAGCGTGACGACGTCCTGCTTGCACTCGTCCACGGTCCCGACGCGGCTGACGACCGCCTTCATTCCATCCGAGCGCAGGACGAAGACGCGCTCGGCGTCGCCCAGGACCGGGATGTTCGGGTTGTGCGTGACGAAGATCAGTTGGCGGCGGGTCTTCACGTCCCGGATGCCCTTAACGATCGTCTCGTAGATGAAGCTGTTGTCGAGGTTGTCCTCAGGCTGATCGATCAGCAGCGGGTTGGCGCTGTCAAGCATCAGGATCGGCAGGATGGCCGTGCACTTCTGCCCGGTCGAGAGGGACAGCGAATCCTTGTACTGCTCGCCGTCGAGCAGCTCGATCCACGGGCGATCGATCAACTCAACGGTCTCCAGATCGAACAGCAGCTGGTCCTTCGCCAGCGCCGTGAAGACCCAGTCGGCCTGGTTTGTGTTCAGTCCGGCCTGATCGATCAGCGCGTCGCGGTCGCGGGTCGATACGATCGCCGAGAGCTCCGCCGGCGAAATCGCGTCTACGATCTTCTGGGCGACGACCTTGCGGTTGACCCTGGCCCCCTCCAGCGCGCTCTCGACGAGTTGGCGATAGGCATCGCGGTTACCGAACTGCTCGACCCGCACGCGGATCGCCTCGCGGAGTTGCTGGGTGATGTGGGCTGCCTGCTCCGTGCGGAGCTTGAACCGGCGATCGCGCAGCTCCGACAGCCGAGCCAGCAGCTCCTGCCGCTCCTGCTGCCCGGTCGCGAGACGCGCTTCGAGGTCCTGTTTCGATTTTCGGTGCGCGAGAAGCTCGTTGCGCTTGCGTTCGAGCTGCGCCCGCTCGGCCGATTGGGCCTCCGCGACCTTGTGCTTCTCGACCAGTTGGCGGAACACCGCCTCCTGCTTCTGATGTTCGTTGCGCAGGCCGTCTTGGGCATTGGAGATCGATCGCCCCGCGTGCTCGACCGCGGCGCAGGCCTCCGCGATTGCAGCGTCGACTCTTTCTCCGCACTCGCGAATCGCGGCGGCGACCGCTTGAAGCACCTTTCCATTGGGGCCGGCCAGCATGTCCGGCTCGAGGGCCGGCGCCTGCCGATTGATTCGCCCGGTGAAAGCGGAAAGGCCCCGATGCTCCTGGCGCAGCACTTCGAGCGTGGCAGCGACCGCTCGGACCTCGCGGTCGCGGAGCGCCTTCTGCGCATGGGCCTGGTTGATCGCCTCCGACGAGCCACCAGCGGTCGCGGCGAACTTCTTGAGCCTTTCCTCGATCGCCGGCAGCTCGCCGAGGGCGTCGGTGAGCCCCGCCTGCGCGTCGCGCAATTCCGAAACGGAGACGGCGTTCGTCTGGAGTGCACCTATCGCCACTCGAATCTGGGCCTCGATCTCGGCGACGGACTCCGCGATGAAGCTGTCGAGCAGCGCGAGCTGGGAGAGGGGATCGTCCGCGATCGTCTCCACCTCGTCCTGGCTGAAAACGTCGGCGCGGAACACGCCGGTCGTGCCGAGGGCGATGTTGGTGGGCTCGCCGTCGGCCGTGAAGACGGCCGGCGGCTCGTGCGCCGTGCGGCTGACGCGATACTCGATCCCGTCCTTCGTCTCGACGACGATCGTGATTCGACCGCCGCCCAGGTTTGTCTGAACGAGGGACTCGACCCAGCGCCGGAGGGTGCCGTCGCCGTCGCCGCGAAACTCCTCCAGCGCGTACCGGACGAACTCGATCGCGGTCGTCTTGCCGGTACCCCGATGCCCTATCAGGCAGTTCAGCCGGTCGGCCAGCTCGAACTCGACGCCGTCGAGGAACCCGCCCGCGACGCTGATTGACTTGATGCGGTGGGCTTCTGGCCGGTCGCCGCCTCCGGCGGATCGGCCGAGAGAGTGTGTGATAGCCTGCGTCATCTCCGATCTCCTGATGAGCAGCGCAGGGATTCCCCGCCACGGCTTGGCCGTGTGTTCGGTCGCCCGGAATCGTCTGCGCACGCCGTAAAGCGCCCGGCGACCCCGTCCGTGGGGAGCAATTCCTTGGCCGCGCCGGGCAGCCTTGGCTGGCATCGGCCGATGACCGCGGCCGATCATCGTGTTAGCTTAATGTACGGCAACAGCCATGTCAAGCCATATCCCGTACAAGACCCGAAAATCTGCCTCGCGTGGCGGCGATGCGCCCGGCGGGTCTGACCCCGCCTGTCCTACCCCTCGGTGTGGCACTGGGCAGGGAATATGGGCGCCGGCGGCCGGATTCCGGGATGTCGGGTACGCCTACCCATCGCGCAGGAAAGGACTTAACATTGGCGTCATCTTGGGCGATGCCGCTCGTGGCGCCGCCCGATATCGGCAATTACTGATGAGCGGGGCGTGATCGTGCCGGAGACGCCGGAGGAAAAAGCCCGCAGGCAGATCGATGAGCAGCTCACCCGCTGTGGCTGGACGGTGCAGCACCGGGATGCGGCCGACATCACCGCTGCGCCCGGCGTAGCGATCCGGGAGTTTCCGCTCGCCGGTGGCGACGAGGCGGATTATCTCCTCTACGCCAACGGCAAGGCCATCGGCGTCGTCGAGGCGAAACCCGAAGGCACCACGCTCACCGGCGTCGAGGTCCAATCCGCCAAGTACACGCAGGGCCTGGCCCCTACCCTCCCCGCCTACCACCGGCCCCTACCATTCGCCTACGAGAGCACCGGCGTCGAGACCCGCTTCACCAACGTGCTCGATCCTGACGCGCGCAGCCGCGAGGTGTTCACGTTCCACCGCCCCGAGACCCTGGTCAACTGGGCGACGGCGCCGGACCAGCTGCGGGCTCGCCTGCGCAGCCTGCCACCGCTCGTTCCCGGCAGCCTGTGGGATGTGCAGCGCCGCGCGATCCTCAGCCTTGAGCGGTCGCTCGCGCAGAACCGCCCCCGCGCGCTGATCCAGATGAGCACCGGCTCCGGCAAGACCTTCACGGCGGTGAACTTCGGCTACCGCCTGATCCGGCACGCCGACGCCCGGCGCATTCTGTTCCTGGTCGATCGCAGCAACCTCGGTCGCCAGACACTGAAGGAGTTCCAGCAGTTCATCACGCCCGATGATGGCCGCAAGTTCACCGAGTTGTACAACGTCCAGCATCTCCAGGGCGCCAACATCGACCGCGTCAGCCGCGTGTGCATCACCACGATCCAGCGGCTCTACGCGATGCTCAAGGGCGAGGAACTCGACCCGGACCTCGAAGAAGGGTCGGTTTTCGAGGCCGCCAACCCCCTGCTCAAGCAGCCGGCGCCGGTGGAGTACAACCCGGCGATCCCGATCGAGACCTTCGACTTCATCGTGACGGATGAATGCCACCGCTCCATCTACAACCTGTGGCGGCAGGTGCTCGACTACTTCGACGCTTTCATCATCGGCCTGACGGCGACGCCATCGAAGCAGACCATCGGGTTCTTCAACCGCAACCTGGTCATGGAGTACAACCACGAGCAGGCCGTGGCTGACGGCGTGAACGTCAATTTCGACGTCTACCGCATCAAGACGCGTATCACGGAGCAGGGCTCGAAGGTCGACAAGGGGTATTACGTCGACAAGCGTGACCGGGAGACCCGCGCGCGACGCTGGGAGCAACTCGACGAAGATCTGATCTACGATGCCAAGAAGCTCGACCGCGACGTGGTAGCGACCGACCAGATCCGCACCGTCGTCCGCGCCTTCCGTGACGCGCTGGGGCGCGACCTGTTCCCCGACCGCACGCACGTTCCCAAGACCCTGATCTTCGCGAAGGACGACAGCCACGCCGACGATATCGTGCAGATCGTGCGGGAGGAGTTCGGCAAGGGCAACGAGTTCTGCCAGAAGATCACCTACAAGACCACCGGCCGCAAGCCGGAGGAGCTCATCGCCGAGTTCCGGAACAGCTACAACCCGCGCGTCGCCGTCACCGTGGACATGATCGCGACGGGCACCGACATCAAGCCGCTCGAAATCGTGTTCTTCATGCGCTCGGTGCGCAGCCGGACGTTCTTCGAGCAGATGAAGGGTCGCGGCGTGCGGGTCATCAGCGACACCGACTTCAAGGCCGTCACGCCGGATGGCACGAAGACGCACTTCATCATCGTCGACGCGGTCGGCGTGTGCGAGGCCTGCAAGAGCGACACGGTTCCGCTTGAGCGCAAGCGACAGGTGTCGTTCGAGAAGCTGATGGAGGCGGTCGCGTTCGGTAGCACCGATACGGACGTCATCTCCTCGCTCACCGGCCGGCTGGCCCGCCTCGATCACCGGCTCGACGACGCACAACGCCAGGAGATCCGCGATGCGACGGACGGCGCATCGCTAACCGAGATCGTCGGCGGCCTGATGGCCGCGCTCGATCCGGACACGCAGGTCGAGCGCGCCAAGGTCGAACACGGCACCGAAGCGCCCACGCCCGAGCAGGTCCAGCAGACCGCGGCCAAGCTGCTCACCGAGGCAGCCCAGCCGCTGCGCAAGGCCAAGGCC
>JAPKGU010000182.1 GCA_026647565.1 Phycisphaerales bacterium
GGCAGCAAAGTGGCCGTCCGCGCGCCTCGGCAGCATCGAAGTGCGGCCAATAGAAGATGGACTGAAGGAAGACAAACGTTAGTTGCTGGGTCTGGGGTTGGCGGCGGTGTGCGCGAGGTGGGGGATGAGGGCGCAGCAGGCGCGGGGGGAGGCGGTGCGCGCGGAGGCGGCGGCGGCGGCGCGGGCCACGGAGATGGAGGGGCAGGTCGCGCGGCTGGGGGCGGAGGTTGAGCGTGTGCGCGCGGAGGGGGCGGCGGCGGCGGCGCGGGCGGCGGAGGAGTTGTCGCGGGCGGTCGAACGCTCGCAGCAGTTGCACGTGCAGGTGACCAGATTGGAGGGGGAGCTCTCGAGCGAGCGCGTGATGCACGCCCAGCGCCTGGAATCGGCCGAGCGACAGCACGCGGAGCGTGCGGCAGGGCTGGTGCGGGAGCGTGAGCGGTTCGAGCAGGAGGTTCGCAAGCGCGACGAGCTGATGGAGCAGAAGTTCACCGCGCTGGCATCGCAGACGCTGAAGGGCGCGAGCGATGAACTCTTGAAGCGCGCGAACGAGACGTTTGATGCGAAGGGGAAGGAGTCGCAGCAGGAGCTGGACAAGCGGGCGCAGGTGGTGATGCAGGCGATCCGGCCGGTGAGCGAGACGCTCGGCCGGGCGCAGGAGCAGCTTGCGGCGCTCGAGGCGAGGGTGAATGAGTCGAGGATGGTGAGCGAGGGGTTGAGGGTTGAGACGCAGAAACTCAGCCGCGCGTTGTCGAGGCCGGAGGTGCGCGGGCGATACGGGGAGATCCAGCTGCGGCGCGTGGCGGAACTCGCGGGGATGACGAGTTACTGCGACTTCACGGAGCAGACGAGCACGCGGGACGGGGAGGGGAACCTGTTGCGGCCGGACATGGTGGTGCGGCTGCCGAACGAGCGCGTGATCGCGGTGGATGCGAAGGCGAACATTGATGCGTATGTGCAAGCCGCGAGCAGCGCGACGGCGGAGGAGCAGGAGACGCACCTGGTGCGGTTTGCGGACCATATCGAGGGACAGATCCGGAAGCTGTCGGAGAAGCGGTACTGGTCGCAGTTTGATGGTGCGCCGGAGTTCGTGGTGATGTTCGTGCCGGGTGATCAGTTCCTGGATGCGGCGCTGGCCCGGAAGCCGCAGTTGCTGGAGACGGCGGCGGAGAAGAACGTGATCCTGGCGAGCCCGAGCACGCTGATTGGATTGCTGCGGGCGGTGGCTGTGGGGTGGCGGGAGCACAAGCTGGCGCAGGATGCGGTGCAGTTGTTTGAGCTGGGCAAGGAGCTGCACGATCGCGTGGCGACGGCGCTTGGGTATGCGTCGGATTTGGGGAAGACGATTAATCGAGCCGCGGAGCAGTACAACAGGTTTGCGTCGAGCGTGGAGTCGCGGCTGTTGCCGACGATCCGGAAGTTTGAGGAGAGCGGCGTGAGGTCAGCGAAGGCGGTGGATGCGCTGCCGGAGGTTGAGGTGAGGGCGCGGTTGATTGAGGGGGAAGTAGGTCGTGAGGCGTGAGCGACGGGGATGAGGTTTCGGTCGCTCCTCGCTGCGCTCGTGCGCGACTCTGAGGTGTTTCAAGGATGCGCTGCGTGGCGGCTTCAGCCGCATTGCATGAGCCATCGCACCCGTGAGCCGTCCCAGAAAAGATAGAGTGTTCCTGCATCGCCCAAGCAGAAGAAGTTCTGTGAGTAGCAGTATTGACCCCACGGCGGCACGGGGACGTTGGGGAACGGGTGGTCCATGCCGCACGGAATGACGGCGTGCAGGGCGGCGAAGAACGTGCCGAGGCCATCGGCCTCGCTTTCGTGCTGTTGCCAGATTGGCATGCCGCCGATTCTGCTGGATCTGGCTTGCGCATCGACGCTGATGTCGAGCTGGCGATAAGTGAACTCACCATGAGCCTCGGACTCCCTCGTGCGAAGGATCTGGAAGTGGGTTGGAGAGAAGAGATTCTCGCGTTGGATGCCAAGCGGCTCTAGTTGATCATCAGGAATCCCGAGCGGATGCCACTCGAAATAGAGAGGAAGGCCGTCATCCTCCGTCCACACGATCTCGTCAGGGATGTTCTCAGCGAAGATCAAGAGGACATCTCCGGGCAACTGTGAGCGAACTGATGTCGGGAGGACATCGCGTGAATCGGCGAAGCAGATCTGCGCGAGAAAGAGGAGTGGGGAGCCGTTCTTGTCCTTGGGCCATTCGCCTTTGGGGCGATACGGCGTGCCGCAGATCTTGCTCGCGGCTCGATTCGAGGGCTCGCCGTAGGCGGGCAGGAGGAGGTCGAACGGGACGCCCCAGTGAGGATCGAGGCCGGCGCGCTGCCGCATCTGTACAACAAGTGCGAGGTCCTCGGGCGAGTAGATGTCAGTGTCAGGGGCGTATCGGAAGGCAGGCACAGCTTCGTCGTCGAGTCGCTGGTAGTGCTTGTCGAGCGGGAAGTGGTTGAGCCAGCGGGTGAGGTCAACGCGGTCGTGGATGTTCATGCGGTCCTCCCGTAAGAAAGTAGCACAGAAGTGGTTTCTGGGGAATGGGCTTGAGGGAGGGCCGGACCTTCAGTCGTCCCCGCCGCCGGTGCGGAAGAAGCCGGGGTTGACGAACCAGAGGAGGTGCCTGGCCTCGGACTCGTGAAGTTCGGTGGAGGTGGTGCCGCCCGCCGTGTAGGCGTGGCGGGCGTTGAGCCACTCGTTGGCGTTGACTTTCATCGGCGCCGCGTGGCCATCGGCAAAGACCGTGGGGCGGACTCCGAGCGCATCGTGAGTGCCCCGATTGTCGTACGGCGAGGATGACGTCGGGATGATGATCTGGTCGGCATACGCGAGGTTCTCGCGCGTGTCGCGATGACCGTGGCCGGTGAAGAAGTAGTCGACGTTGTCCATGAGCATGACGATGTCGCTGGTGCGGTTGACATGATCGAGAGACCGCCACGCCCCCGACGCGTAGCGATGGGCCCACGGATCCGGCGCGGCGTTCTCGATGCGAAGGGTGCCCTTGAGCTCGTCGAGCGTGACCTGTGAGAAAAGCCACAAGTTCGGCGCGTGGTGGAGGACGCCGCTGTGCGTCTGGCGCCGGTCGTCATCGTCCGAACGGATCTCGGGGCAGCGCCAGACATCCGTGGGTCCGTCCCAGCCGGCGTCGCGCCGCGTGAACGTGCGGCCCTCGTAGCGAGCCAGAAATGCGTTGATCAACCAGGGGCCGGAGACGAAGCCGGGCGGCTCGTCGGACGGCTCCTTCCAGTAGATGATGCGCGGCGGCAGCGAGCCGGAGAAGTCATTGACATACGACATGACGGAGACGCCCTGCTGACGCACGTTCGAGACGCAGAGCGTCGCCCGGGCGTGGGAACGGGCGCTGCCGAGCGCGGGGACGAGGATCCCGACGAGGACCGCGATGATGGCGATGACGACGAGGAGTTCGATGAGCGTGAACGCGTGCCGCGGCGGGTGATGGTGGGATCGCGGTCGGGGCATGGCTCTCAGGGTATCAGCAGGCAGGGCGTGGCGGAAGTCGCTTTGCTTGGCAGGCGTGTGTCCGGTACGCTGGCGGTGGCGTGCTCAGTCGGGAACGATGGGAGGTGTGCTGTGACGATGAACGATGCGCAGACGGTGATGATGTACGACGCGACGAAGAAGTCGCTGCCCGTGGCCTACATCCTCTGGTGGTTTCTCGGCGCATTCGGCGCACACCGCTTCTACATGGGTCGGACGGGGAGCGCGGTCGCGATGCTCGTCATCATGCTGCTCTCGTTCCCGCTGGCATTGGTCTTCATCGGGTTCCTCGGTTTCATGGCGATCGGCGTGTGGTGGCTCGTCGATGCGTTCCTGATCCCGGGGATCGTGCGCGAGTTCAACCTGCGCCTTGCGGCGCACCTGGGTGGAAACGCGGGCAGAAGCATGGGCGACGGACAAGCGTTCATCTGATCTGCTGGAAGCGCAGCGTGTTCCCATCGGGATCGCGAACGTACAGCTCCCGGGAGCCCCAGGTCTGGTCGACCGGGCCGACCGCGATCTCTGTCGCGCGCGAGACGAGTTCGCGATGGAGTTCGTCGATGCTCTCCACGATGATGATGGCGATGCCCCCCGGCTCGCCGTCGCCAGCGTGCGAGGAGAGATGGATCTCGACGTTGTCCCGCGCAATCACCATGTAGCACGGATCGTCCGTCACACCCTCGGGACGATGCACGAACTCGACGCGGAAGCCGAGGCGCTCGGTGTAGAACGTCTCCGACGCTCGTGAGGATGTGATGCGGAAAGTCGGGATCGCGCGTTGGAGCATGCTTTCGTTCCTAACCGCTGGCTCGCTCTTGCCCGCGCAGCCCACGCGCATCGCATCCCCTTGGTGTCGGTTGCAGTGTTCCACACTCCGGGCATGTCGCCACGTCATCCGACTCGGGCAGTCCGCGCAGGTCGTAGCGGCATCTCGTGCAGTAGAACGGCGGGAGCGGGCCGGGCGTGAGCCAGATCATTCCGGACGCGATGGTGGGCGCGACGCCGAAGATGAGGCCATCTGGCGCGCCCCACACCACGATGTTCGCGACGAGTGCGGCAAGGCAAAGGAGTGTTACGCTCACGCGAGCGGCATAGTCCCACCAAGCATTGAAACGACGAGTAAGGAAGGGGACCGCTGCAGCCGATGCGAGCGCAGCGATGGCCGAGCATGTCGCAACACGGATCGCTTGGCCACGCTCCCAATCGACCTGAAATGAGATGAGCACGTAGAACGACGCGAAGGCGGCCATTGCGACGCATGTCGCGAGCGTGATGGCGCACGCGATGCGCTTTGCAAGGCGCGTTCGCCCCGGCCGTTCATTCATCCCACCGTCCTCGTTCCGAAGTCGATCTTCATCGCCTTCTTCGCGGCATAGAGCGTCTCTTCAGCGACCGCGTTGGCGCGGCGGACGCCCTTCCTGATCACGTCCTGCACGATTGCGTCGCCCTGCTCGCCTTCGAGCCTGTCGCGGCGCTCGCGCATCGGCGAAAGCAGCGCGTTGATCGCCCCGCCGAGTTCGGCCTTGATATGCCCGTGCATCACTTCTTTGCCCGAGGCGTACTCGGCGCGGATCGCGTCCGCCCGATCCTTCGGGATGAACGCGTCGCAGAGCTTCAGGAGAATGTGATCCTGTGAGACCAGTCCCGTCGCAGGGTCGGCCAGCACGGTCACCTTGTTGATCTTCTTCTGGACCGTCTTCTCGTCGTCGTACAGGAAGATCGCGTTGTTGAGCGACTTGCTCATCTTGTTGACGCCGTCCAGCCCCGGCAGGCGCGCGATCCGCCCGATCTTCGCCCTCGGGATCGGGAAGACGCCGCCGGACTTGAAGTGTTCCTCGGGGAGCACGCGGTTCCCGACGCCCGCGTAGACCTGGTTGAACTTGAGCGCGACGTCGCGGCACATCTCGATGTGCGCCTCCTGATCCTCACCGACCGGCACGAGTTCCGGCCTGAACGCGAGGATGTCGGCGCACTGCCCGACGGCGTACATGGGGAAGCCGAACGAGTAGTGGTCGCCCAGGCCCTTGCTCTCGATCTCGGTCTTGAGGGTCGGGTTCCGCATGACCTTGTTGAACGGGAGGAGCATCGCGAAGAGGAACGTGAGTTCCGCGATCGCGGGGATCTCTGACTGGAGCACAAAGGTCGATCGCTCCGGGTCCAGCCCGACGGCGAGCCAGTCCTTGACGATCCCGATGGTGTTGGCCCGGATGTCGTCGGGCTTCTCGGCGAGCGTCGTGAAGGCATGCACGTTTGCGATGAGGAAGTAGCAGTCGTACGAATCCTGCAGGGCGAGGCGGTTCTCGAGCGAGCCGACGTAGTGCCCCAGGTGGAGCCCCGTCGAGGTCGGGGTGTCGCCGGTCAGGATGCGGGGCTTGGAGCTGTTCGGTGTCATGGGTCCAACTCTATGAGCGGCGGGCTTGCCGCGGGCGAAGTTCGGGCCGGTTCTGGAGCCCCACCGCCACATCCAGCCGATCTATCGGTCATGTCCAAGCGTCGGCTCCGGAGTCATCGTGGCGCCTTCTTTCGACGGTTCACGCCCGCGGCGGCGGCGCCCGGGACGCTCGTCGCCCAGCCCGAGGCCGAGCCGACGAGTGTGCGGGTGATGTCGTACAGCGCGGACGCGATCGAGGAGTTTGAGCTCCGACCCAGCGAGACGGGGCGCATCGAGAACCGGGCGCCGGGCCGGACGCTCTGGATCGACGTGCAGGGGCTGCGTGACCATGCGTTCATCCAGCAGATCGGCGCATCGCTCGGGCTGCACCACCTGCTGCTCGCGGACGCGGTGAACATCGGTCAGAGGCCGAAGGTCGAGGACTACGGGAGCGTGCTGTTCGTGGTCGTGCGTCTGGCGCAGCGCGAGCCGGAGCACGGCTTTGCGTGGGAGCAGATGGCGATCGCGATCGGCGAGGGGTTTGTCGCCACGTTCCAGGAGACGCCGGGAGACTGCCTGGACGCGCTGCGCGACCGGCTGCGCCAGGGCAAGCAGTCGCTTCGGAAGCACGGGGCCGGGTTCCTCGGCTGCATGATCGTGGACGGCGTGATCGACGGGTACTTCCCGGCGCTGGAGGGCGTGGGTGAGGAGCTGGAGCGGATGGAGGATGAGATCATCAACGCCCCGAGCCGCGCCGCGTTGCACCGCATCTACTCGCTCAAGCGCGAGATGATGTCGATGCGGCGTGCCACGTGGCCGCTGAGGGACGCGTTGTCGCACCTTCTGCGCGACGGACACCCGTTGCTCGACGAGTTCGTCAAGCCGTATCTGCGCGACGCGGCGGACCACGTCATCCAGATCGTCGACATCATCGAGACCTATCGCGAACTCACCGCGAAACTCACCGATGCCGACGCCTGGAATGCCTTGTTCACGTCCTTCAACGCGGCCAACGGATCGTCCGGCGCCGGCTACCGGACGAACGAGACCGTCGCGATC
>JAPKGU010000183.1 GCA_026647565.1 Phycisphaerales bacterium
GGATGAGGCAGGGGACGCGGTAGCCGCCTTCCCAGTTGGTGTTCTTCTCGCCTCGGAACATGGTGGTGCCGCCGTCGGGCCAGCTCATGGTCTCGGCGCCGTTGTCGGTGGCGTACATGACGATGGTGTTCTCGTCCATGCCGAGTTCGGTGAGCTTCGCGAGGACCTTTCCGACGTGTGCGTCATGCTCGACCATCCCGTCGGGGTAGACGCCGAGGCCGGTCTTGCCCTTGGACTCTTCCTTGAGGTGGGTCCAGATGTGCATGCGGGTGGAGTTGTACCAGAGGAAGACGGGCTTGTCGGCCTTCTTCGCGCGTTCGAGGAAGTCGAGGGCCTTCTCGGTGACCTCGTCGTCGATGGTCTCCATGCGCTTGCGGGTGAGGGGGCCGGTGTCGGTGATCTTGCCGCCGGCGAAGCTGTGGATGACGCCTCGGGGGCCGAACTTCTTCTTGAACTCGGGGTTCTTCGGGTAGTCCGGGTTCTCCGGCTCTTCCTCGGCGTTGAGGTGGTAGAGGTTTCCGAAGAACTCATCGAAGCCGTGTGCGGTCGGGAGCATCTCGTCGCGGTCGCCGAGGTGGTTCTTGCCGAACTGGCCGGTCATGTAGCCGTGGGCCTTGAGGAGCGTGGCGATCGTCGGGTCTTCCTTCTTCATGCCCTCCGGCGCGCCGGGGAGGCCAACCTTGGTGAGGCCGGTGCGGATGGGGGACTGGCCGGTGATGAAGGCGGCTCGGCCGGCGGTGCAGGACTGCTGACCGTACCAATCTGTGAAGAGCGCGCCGTCCCGAGCGATGCTGTCGATGTTGGGCGTGCGATAGCCCATCATGCCCATGTTGTACGCGCTGACATTGAACTGCCCGATGTCATCGCCCCAGATCACGACGATGTTGGGTTTCTTCTGCTGTGCGTGTGCATGACCGGCGAGCGAGATCGCGAGGATCGTCGCGATAGCCGCGAGAACCGCTGTGAATCGCATGTGGTGCTCCTTGGGGCTCTGAGCGGCGCGGAACCTCCCGACCTGGGGATCGCGCGGGTTGCTTGGACGTCGGACGCGGCGTGGTCGGAGGTGGGCCGATGTGCGTGCACGTGCACGCCGGTTTGGTGTTCAGAACGTGAAGCCGAGACCGAGGAAGGGACCGTGCATGAGGACATCGAACTCGAACTTGTCGGAGCCGGAGCCGTCGTCGTAGTCGACGTCGAACCAGCGGTAGCCCCCGACGAGCGAGAGGCGTTTGTGCTTTCCGAGGTGGGCGTCGAGTCCGAGGATGACGTTCCAGGCGAGGTCGGAGCCGCCGGCGCCGATGTCGAGGCGTGCGAATGCGGTGAGTCTTTCGGCGAGATCAATGGAGGTGCGTGCGCCGACGAAGCCGTCGACCCACATCTCGTCGCGTCCGGGGCTGCGGGAGAGGGCGTCGAAGTTGACCTCCATGTCGAGGTAGTAGAGTCTGACACCGGCGAGGGGCTCGATGCGGAAGCGACGGGCGGCGTTGTCGTTGATGGGGTTGTCGACGATGGCGTAGGAGACGCCGGCTTCGAAGAAGCCCTGCGAGACGTCGATGTCGCCGTCGCCGATGATGGGCCGGTCCACGTCGTCTTCGGTGGCGAGGTACATGATGTCGCCGAAGATCATGAAGCGGTCCTTGCGGGCCTCGATGTGGCCGGTGAGGGCGAACTTGAAGTTGTCGACGAGGTTCTCGAAGGAGTCGCCGACGGAGACATCGACGTCGGCTTCGCGGCCACGGACGGTGAGCGTGCCGTCCATCGCGGGGACCCAGAGGTAGGTGGTGAACGAGATATGCCACGCGTCGGTGACCAGCGCCGGGTCGGCGGTGGCCTCGGAGGATCCTGGCGCTGACGCGACCGTGCCTTCGGGCGCGGGCTGTGCGTGGGCCACCGGGGCGATTGACGCGGCAGTGATGAGAGCAAGAAACGGGTTTCGTGTGTGTCGCACGCTTTGTTCTCGTTATGTGGGAGTGTCGGAAAGGCGAACGGATTAACCCATGGATATTGGCAGAAACGCCAGTCGGGCGAGGGCGATCAGGAAGATCACGAGGGCGGCTGCCCCGAGGAACTTGCGCGCGCGGGCAGAGCCGAGCGTGCCCGTGACGCCACCGAAGAAGAGGACCATGGCAAACATGAGCGTCAGGAGCACGTAGTCCCCAGAGGCCCTTCCCGCCACCTGGACGGTGGAGCGAAGTCGAGCGGCCTCCTCGCGGCGTGCGCGGGCGTTCTCCTCTTCGACGAGGCGGTACTCGGGGCGCTGAAGGGGGCCTGGAGCGGACGGATTGGTGAGGACACCATCGGCGAGGGCTGCCTCTACGGCGAGTCGGAGTTGGGGTCGCATTCGGGCGAGGATCGTCTCCTGCGACTGCGTGTCCCCGCTTCGAATCGCGTCCCAGAGCGAGAGGAGGGTGATGCCGTCGAAGGTGCGGAGCTGGAGCGCGACGATGGTGTCTTCCGCGGCCTGACGCTCAGCGGTGTCGGCAGCGCCCTGGCTGGCGTGCTGGGTGCCTCCCCAGTTGCTCGCCTGGTACCCACACCAGGTCGAAGCGAGCGAGGTGATCGCGAGGAGGATGGCGATGGTGAGTTCAAAGCGGCCGCGCCGTCCGCGGGACTCAACGGCGTTGAGGATGCGTGTGAGCGTGGCTTCGGTGCTTTGAACGGTTGACGGCGGGCTATCTTGAGAGGTCTTGTTCATTCGGTTTGGCTCAAACTCCCCGGGATGCGCGTTGGCGCACCCCGGGAGGGATGCATGATTCCGTGAAGATTACTCGGTGTATCCGAGCGGCTGGTAGCGGAGGTAGTCCAGGGCGACGTTGACGCCGGCCATGAGGCCGGAGCTGGCGCCCTGGTAGACGGCGACGCCGTTCTCGAAGCGTCCGACGCCGCTGGTGCCTTCCTGTGCGACGACGACAACGCCGGAGACGGAGCCGGAGAGCTTGTTGTCGCGGAACTTGGTCATGGTGGCCTCGTCCTGGATGACGACGAGCATCTTGAAGCCGCGGACGCCGGCCTGGAGCCCGAAGGAGCCGGTGTTGAGAGCACCCCATCCGATCTGGGTGCCGTTGGGACGGTTGACCATGGCGCGGCCGTACTGGCCGCCACCGAAGACGATGCCCCATTGTCCGACGGAGGGGTAGATGAGGTATCCGGCGGAGTTGTTGATCTGCTCCTTCAGACCGGGGACCTGTCGCTCAAACCAGCGGGTGGCGGCGCGGGCCTCTTCGATGAACAGCTCCTGGTTCTCCGACTTGGGAGCGGTGGAGCATGCGCCGAGGAAGGCGGATGCGATGAGTGAGAGAGCGATGAGACAGGCGTATCGGAGGGTCATCATGTTCGTGCCTTTCTTGTGGCTGTGTGGTGAGGGCTGGATCAGTTCGTGCGGCGCACCGACGGAGGCGACCAGCGGCCGTCGAGCGCTTCGGCGTGTGGGGCGTAGAGGCGCATGGTGACGCCGATCGATCCGGAGGCCGGGCCGGGGAGCCAGTTGGACTCCTTGTCGGCGCCGGGGCTGGCGTGCTGGATGTAGATATCGATGGAGCCGTCGGCATTTCGCTTGAGCGCGTCGCGATCGCCGATGGCGAAGCGGTTGATGGGGTTGGCGACCTGGAAGCCCTCGGCGTCGTACATGGTGATGGACCAGAAAGCGTCGACCGGGGGGAGCTGCTCCTTGCTGAAGTGGAGGACGTAGTTGTTCTCGCCGACGAGCGGCTTGCCGTCGGAGTCGGCGATGCAGAGGGGGTAGATGGCGTCCTCGGGCTGGTTGGCGCCAAGACCCAGCGCGGCGATGATCGCTCGCTTCAGGTAGTAGTTGCCGTAGACGCCCATGGTGTCGGTGTTCATCTGCCAGCCGTTCGCGACGCGGGCGAGGTTCGGCAGCTTGTCGGCCATGTTCTTCTGAGCGGCGTCGACGGCGCGATCGAGGATCGCGGGATCGATGGCAGCGGGGTTGAACGGCTTGCCCGGTTCGATGCCGATACGGCGGAGGCGAGCGATGGTCGACCAGTCGGTGGTGTGGGGCGGGTTGGTGCGGAGCAGCTCGGCGGCGAGCGTGAAGTAGGGGACGCCCTTCATGGTGTCGACCTGGGTCTTGGGCGGCGTCTTCATGTCAACGGCGGGATCGACCACGACGGGGGGCGGCGTGTAGGGCGACTTTGAGCGCCAGTTCGAGAGCGGTGTGATGGTGTAGCCGTCCTGGACCTTGTGGACATTGGCGTAGTCGGCGGGGCCGTTGGTCTGCGTGCGGCCGATGACCCAGACGTGCGGTGTGGGCGCGTCGATGCGCTGGAGTCCGGAGGGAACTTCTCCGCTCCAGCCGGGACCGACGACGAGGAACGATGCGGGTTTCGTGCCGGACGTGCGCTTGCCGGGAACCGCGAAGACATCGGACCACATGTCCAGCATCGGGAGGAGGTAGTAGCGACCCGCAGTATCGGGAGCGGAGACCACGACCGGCTCGGCGGTGAGGTCGAGCCAGGCGGAGGAGTAGAGGGTATCGAAGTTGGGGCGAACCACCGCCTTCAGATCGGCGGGCGGAAACTCGCGCATGTGGCTGAACGTGTTGGATGGGCCGCGACCGATCTCCTTGCCCGCATCGATGTTGGTGAGTTGGCGGCGGGTGATCTCCATGGAGATCAGCGGGTAAAAGTAGTAATAGGCCTCGGTCGCGATGGCGAGGGCCTCGGCGTTCGCCGGCGAGGCGGAGGCGTTCGCCGGCTGGAACTCGAATGCAGAAACCGGGGAGATCGATGAGGCGGCAACGAGCGCCGAAACGAGGAGGGCATGAACTCGGGGCAAGACGAGACTCCTTTTCAAGCGGCGGAGAACATCGCCGCGGGTGATGGTCACTTGGTGCTCGGCGGAACCGGCAGCACGGCGTCGTGCGAATCGAATCCGGGCGGGGCTTTGAGCCACGGGTAGCCGCCGGCGGCGGTGGCCTGCGCGTATCCGACATCGAAGAGCTTGGTCATGTAGGCGGGGTCGAACGCTTCCTTGGCCTGTTCGTTGAAGGTGGCGGGGATGAAGGCGAGGTTGAAGTCGACGCCATCGCGCTGCGCGGTCATGTAGATCCGGTAGAGGTCGCCGACTCCTTGCGTCTGGATGAGCGAGTCGATGGCGCGTCCCGCGATGGTGAGAGTCTTGCGGCGCACATCGACCCACTTGGGATCGAGGCGGGCGTTGCGGATCACGTACGCGACGCGGTCGCGCTTGAAGCCCGCGGCGGCGACGGTCTCGCTGAGGTGCAGCGTGGGCGGGTAGAGGAAGACCTGGGCCTTGGCCCCGCCGTCGACGTGCATCTCCTGGTACTTGGCTCCGTCGACCTCGACGTCGAACATGACGGGCGGGAAGGCCGCGGGGATGGCGGCGGAGGCGATCAGGATGTTGTGGATGAGTTTGAGGGCCTCGGGCTTGCCCGTGGCGGCGATGGCGCCGATGTTCCAGATGACACCGCGGTTGGCGTCGAGGTTGGTGGTGGCGACCATGAGGATCCGGCCCTTGGCGTACTCCGTGGCGATGTCGCGCATCATCTGTTCGTCCACGGTCTGCGCGAGGAGCTTGCGGAGCGGGACGGTGTCCATGAGAGCATCGTCGTAGATGGCGGCGAGGATGCCGCGCTTGCGGGCGATCTCTTCGGTTGTGACCGATGTGTAGACCGTGCGGAGCCGCTCGTCGTACGCGGGTCCGAGGAAGGCGAAGGGAGCGGTGAGCGCGCCGGTGCTGATGCCGGTGACGATCTTGAACTCCGGCCGGGTGCCGGTGGTCGACCAGCCGCAGAGGATGCCGGCGCCGTACGCGCCCTCTGCACCGCCACCTGAGATCGCGAGATAGTGCGCCGTGGGTATGGAGTCGGCGCGTCCCGCGGCGGCGAGCTCGGTGAACTCGACCTTGCCCGCGCGGAACATCTCCTCGAGGAAGGCCTCGTTGAGCGTGTCGTCCCAGGTTCGAAGGGCGGGGCTGCCCAGCACGGCGGCGCGATCCGCCAGCTCATCGGGCACGGCGGGGAGGCGCTTCGGGGACGAGCACGCGGCGAGCAGGGACGTGAGAAGAAGGAACGATGATCGCAGGATTCGCGCTCTCGTGGCGTTCATGGCTTGTGTTTCACCTGGTGGGATCGCGGTCGAAAGCAGCTGAACTCGGTTACAACGCACGCACCGATGTTCCCATCAGCGAGGGAACTCGCGTCGATGCGCGGACGCGTCGTGCTGATGCGGGGCGAGTATACCCGGAGCGCACGCGCCGCACTCAGCGGCGGGCATCTCCGGCATCCATTGCGCACCTGAATCCGACGTGCGAAAGACCGGTGTCGGAGGCGCAGCCCATGCGGGCGGCGGGACGATACGACGCACAGTAACTGTCGTTGCAGAGGAACGAGCCGCCTCGCTGGACGCGGCTGTCGGCGGCGAGGGGGTTGCGCGGATCGCGTGCGACTGAAGGACCACGCGGGTCGACGAGGGTCTTGACGGTCGACCCCGAGTTTGTGACGCGCCCGGTGGACAGCCGATCGCCGTAGTCGGTTGCGCTGTACAAGTCGGAGCACCATTCCCACACATTCCCCGACATATCAACAAGCCCATATCCATTCGGGGGGAACGAGCCGACGGGAGCGGTGCCCTCGAAGCCGTCGTCTTTCGAGTTCGTCAAAGGAAAGAAGCCCTGCCACGTGTTGGCACGGGTTGGATCGATCGGCTCCTCGCCCCATGTGTTTGACGCGCCCGCGAGGCCGCCACGAGCGGCGAACTCCCAT
>JAPKGU010000184.1 GCA_026647565.1 Phycisphaerales bacterium
CTGCTCTCGGGCCCTGGTCCGACGCTGGCGGTCGCGAGGAACGTGCTCGCCGAGGCGGTCCGGGCGAAGGTGTCGCTGGTGTTCGTGGTGGTGCTGCTCGTGCTGCTGGCGGCGCTGCCCCAGTGGCTGGACCCGCAGCAGCCCCTGCGGTATCGGGTGCAGTCGTTCCTCCAGTACTCGTCGGGCGGCGCGTTCTGGATCGTGGCGATGCTCACGCTCTTCTTCTCGGCATCGACCGTGACGCTGGAGCAGCGGGACCGGGTGATCTGGCAGACGGTGACGAAGCCGGTCGCGTCGTGGCAGTACATCCTGGGGAAGTGGCTGGGCGTCGTGACGCTGGCGGCGGTGCTGATGGCCGTCTGCGCGACGACGATCTTTCTCTTTACGGAGTATCTCAGGTCGCAGCCGGCGGCGGGAGAGGATTCGGCGTATGTCGCGTCGGACGGCGCGGCGATCAGCGATGATCGGCTGGTGCTTGAGACGCAGATCCTGGCGGCGAGGGTGCCGATCCTCGCGGCGAATCCGTTCGAGAAGTCGGATCCCGAGTTCATCGAGGCGGTGGAGAAGTACATCGAGGACCAGAAGCTCCGCGAGCCCTCGTTCGGCGACACGCCGTCTCGGCGCCAGGAGGTGATCGACGATCTGTACAAGTCGGCGACCGACGCGTATCGCGCGATCGAGCCGGGGAGGGCGGAGCGCTTCTCCTTCCGCGGGATGGGGCCCGCCAAGCGAGACGGTTCGCCCCTGACGTTCAGGTATCGGGTGGACATGGGATCCAACCGGCCTGACCAGACGGCGAAGGTGACGTTCGTGTTCAATCGCTCCGGACAGATCGTGCGCGAGTGCGGGCTGGGCAACTGGCACACGATCTCGCTCACGCCGGCGGCGATCGGCGAGGACGGCACGGTCGAGGTGATCGTGTACAACGCGGACCTGGAAACGGGGTTTGTCAATCCGCTCACGATCTCGTTCCCGCGGGACGGGCTTGAGATCTCGTACTCGAAGGGGAGCTATCGCGGGAACTTCCTGCGTGTGATGCTGGTGCTGCTGCTGAAACTGGCGTTCCTTTCGATGCTGACGATCTGCGTGTCCACCTTCGTGAGCTTCCCGGTCGCGTGCCTGGTGAGCATCGGTGTGTTCCTGATGGCCGAGAGCTCCGGGTTCCTGAAGGAAGCGCTCGAGAACTACTCCACGGTTGATCGCGAAGGGAAGATGATGGTGCTGCAGTCGGTGGCGTCGTGGATCGCGACGGGCGTGCAGAGGATCTTCGATATCTACGCGGGTCTGAAGCCGACCACGCGTCTGGTGGACGGGCGGCTGCTGTCGTTCGGCACGATGTCGGGGGGCATGGCGGTTCTGGGGGTGTGGACGGTGGTTCTCTACGGGGCCGCGGTTGGGATTTTCAGGAAGCGTGAACTGGCGACGTACTCGGGGCAGTAAGGGGTATCGGGGAGGGTGGGTCCTCCCGGCAGGAGCATCGGCGATGGGACGCGATCGGATCATCCAGATGCTGGCGGCGTTCGTGATGGTGCTCTGCCTCTCCGCGTCGGCCGCGATCTCCGTCGAACTGGCGGCCTCCGTGGGTCGGCATCACCTGGCGTACACGGACCGGGCTGAGGACGGCGATCCGCCGGAGGTGGCGGTGGGGATCGCGATGGGGGCGTTCCGGGGATTGTTCGTCAACATGCTGTGGATGCGTGCGAACGACCTGAAGCAGGCGGGGCGTTATCACGAGGCGATTGAGCTGTCGAGCGCGATCACGAAGCTGCAGCCGCGCTTCCCGGCGGTCTGGGCGTTCCACGCCTGGAACATGTCGTACAACATCTCGGTGATGACGCAGACGCCGGAGGAGCGTTGGCAGTGGGTGAACGCGGGGATCCGGCTGCTCCGCGACCAGGGGATTCCGGCGAACCCGAACGCGATGCTTCTCCACAAGGAGCTGGCGTGGGTTTATCTACACAAGATCCAGGGGTACACGGACGACGCGAACCAGTACTACAAGCGGGCGGTGGCGGCGGAGTGGACCGGGGTTCTTGGGGATCCGCCCCGTCCGGACCAGCGTGACCGTTCGCGCGAGCTTGCGATCAGAAAGCACATCGAGTGGCTCCAGCCGATCGCGGACGCGCCGGACTCGCTCGAAGAGCTGGTTGCGTCGAAGCCGGAGGTCGGGGCGCTGGTGGGGCAGATCGCGGCGCGCGTGGGCCAGTTCCCGGACCCGGCGGACTTCCTTCGGCGGGTGGCGCTGAACTCGGCGCTCGAGCGGTCCGGGCAGAAAGCGCTGATCCAGCGGCACATGGGCGAGAAGTCGCTGGCGCTCTCTCAGATGCTCGCGGACCCCGCGTTGAAGCCGGCGTGGGACGCGTACCTGGCGCACTTGCGTCGGCGCGTGCTCATCGAGACCTACAAGATGGAGCCGGAGCGGATGGTCCGGTTCACGGAGAAGTACGGCCCGATCGACTGGCGCAACCCCGCGGCGCACGCGCTGTACTGGTCGGCGCGGGGCGTCGAGCAGGCTCTGACCCGGGCGACGGACGAGACGATGAAGGACTACGACTTCATCAACACGGATCGCGTGGTGATGCAGTCGCTCCAGGAGCTGTATCGCTCGGGCGAGATGTACTTTGATTATCTCGACTGGGAGTCCGGACAGGTCGCGACCTACATCGCGATCCCGAACGCGCACTTCATCGAGCCCTACCACCAGCTCGTCACGAGTGGGGAGCTGCTCGAGCGCAATCCGCTGGAGCGGACCCGGAAGCGTCCCTATCGCGTCATCGCGGCTGGGTACGAGAACTTCCTCAAGGACGCCGTGCGGTATCTCTACCGGCGCGGGCAGGTCCGCGAGGCCGAGAAGTGGTACATGACCTGCGCGACGTGGGAGGGCGCGAACATGAACGACCCGGCGCGGAAGTACCTCTTCTCGCGTCCGCTCGATGAGTTCGTGCAGGAGGAGCTCGCGGAGCGGTTCAAGTCTCCGTCGGTCGCGACGTCCGAGGTGTTCGGCGCGCTGGACGGGGCCTATATCAGCGGTCTGCTCGGGAGCGACAGCGAGCTCTTCGGCTCGCAGTTCGAGTATGCAAAGCGATTCCACCGGTTCTTCATGGAGAACCAGCTGCGCTCGACGCCCACCGGTGACGCCTACAAGCGGCTGGAGTTTCTCGATCGCGACTTCCGGATCGTGGCGGGGCAGCACCTCTCGAACATCATCGGCGTCCTGTCGCTGGACGACGCCGAAACGATCTACGACAACGCGCCGGAGGATCTGCGCCGGTACGCCTATGACACGCTTGTCGATCGATTCAAGGAGTCGATCGACGCGGACCAGGCCGCGGGCGGCAGGCCGTTCGGCCAGATCTTCCCAGAGCCGCAGGGCATGAAGGAGTTCCGTGTCGAGTACCAGAACGCGCTGGAGGAGCGCCGGCGCATCCGCGAGGGCACGGCGGTGAAGTGACCGGCGGGGGTTGTGCGCGGGGTCAGCCGAGGAGGCGGTCCCTGGCTTCCTTGTAGCGTGCGAGGGTGCCGGCGACGATCTCGTCAGGGAGGGCGGGGCCGGGCGCCCGCTTGTTCCAGTCGCCGCTTGCGACGAGCGCTTCGAGGTGCTCGCGGACGAACTGCTTGTCGAACGACGCCTGCGGGCGTCCGGGCTGGTAGCCGTCGACGGGCCAGAATCGCGAGCTGTCGGGCGTGAGGGCCTCGTCGATGACGATCGGATCGGCAC
Source organism: Phycisphaerales bacterium (assembly GCA_026647565.1). Lineage (GTDB taxonomy): Bacteria > Planctomycetota > Phycisphaerae > Phycisphaerales > UBA1924 > JAHBWV01. The sequence continues at coordinate 3,719 of JAPKGU010000184.1, forward strand.
CGATGTCGTGTCCGTGGTCGTCGACGGGGATGCCGAACTCGAACTTGGTGTCGGCGATGATGATGCCCCGCGAGAGGGCGTGGGCGGAGGCCGCGGCGTAGATCGCCAGCGAAGATTGGCGGAGCCGGTCCATCAGGTCGTGGCCGACGCGGGCGCACGCCTCGTCGAAGGTGATGTTCTCGTCGTGCTTGCCCTGTTCTTCCTTGGTCGCGGGCGTGTAGATCGGAGAGGGGAGGCGGTCGCACTGGCGGAGTCCCGGCGGGAGCGAGATGCCGCAGATCTGTCCGGTCGCGCGATAGTCCTTGAGCCCCGATCCTTCGATGTAGCCGCGGACGACGCACTCGACGGGGATGACGCGGCAGAGGCGTCCGATGGTCACGCGGCCGTGGAGCGAGTCTCGGGATGTGGTGTCAGGACCGAACGCGGCATCGGGGATCTCGCCTGCGTCTGTGGAGAGGAGGTGGGTTCGGGCCAGCCCCTTCAGTTCGATGAATCGGAGCCAGAATGTCGCCATCTCGGAGAGGAGGCGTCCCTTGCCCGGTATGGGCGTCGGCATGACGACGTCGAAGGCGCTGAGCCGATCCGACGCGACCATGAGGACGCGGGCGGGCCGGCCCGGCGCGGCGGGGATCCGGTAGATGTCGCGGACCTTCCCCCGTCTGCGGCCGGGCAGGTTGAGGTGCGACTCGAAGAGGGCGGTTCCGAATCCCAACGATGTGGCGGGGTGCGTCATCCGGCTCGATGGTACCGGCCCGGATCGGGCGGGGCGTTCGGGCGTGGCTGAACCCGGGAGTGGTCGGACGCTACGATGGGCGTCCGGCCCGAGGCGGATCGGCGTCGGGTCGGGCGTGTCGGCTTGTGTCGTCGAACGGAGGAAGCAGGCGTCGATGCTGTCGTTCGCGGTCTTTGATGGTGATTCGCCTGCGTCGTCCTGGCCACTCCAGCACGCGTGCCTGATCGGACCGGGGGACGTGCCGTGTCCGGGTGACGTGCGGTTCGAGAACGGCCGCATCGTGGGCGAGCGGAACTCGCAGGAGTCCACCGGGCTGATGCTCCAGTTCCCGGTGGTGCTGCCGGGCGACCCGCCTCGGCCGCTGGGCCTGCTGACGCTTGACACGTGCCTGCTGCGCTCGCGCAAGGAGCCGTACCTGCTGAGTCTTGAGCTGGCTCGGCGTCAGATCATGCAGTTTCTGAATCGGTTTGAGGACTGGGGGATGTTCGATCTGTCTCCGACGGATCCGATCCTGGAGCAGTTCGAGGCGGCGCGTCGGCGTTTCACGGCGGCGCTCGTGGCGCAGAAGCACGACGATCCCACGGATCGCACGCGGGTGACGATGTCGGCGGAGGCGGACCGGCTGGCGCGTGAGGCGCTGGGGCTTGCGGTGGACGCGGCGGAGCGGCTGGCGCTGGCGCACGCGGAGCGCGAGTTTCCGAGGCGGGTCTCTGGGGAGCGGTACAACAACGCGGTCGAGATCTACAGGTCGGTGCACCAGGAGACGCCCCCTGCGAGCGCGTCGATTCTCGTGCCGGGGACGGTCGGCGTGACGCTGCCGACTCGGCCCATGGTGGGCGTGTCGGTCGATCCGGCGCAGTTCACCGAACCGCTCCAGAAGGTGATCCAGGGGTCAGCGGACTTCCTCGTCATGCCGATGCGTTGGATCGACATGGAGCCGAAAGAGGGCGAGTACGCGTTCGCGACCACGGACCGTTGGATCGAGTGGGCGATCCGGACGGCGAAGGTGCCCGTGGTGGCCGGTCCGCTGATCGATTTCCGGCCGGACGTGGTGCCAGAGTGGTTGTACATCTGGGAGAACGACTACGAGACGCTCCGTGATCTGGTGGCGGAGCACGTGCGCCAGATCGTGACGCGGTACCGTCGCACGGTCACGCGTTGGACGGTGGTCTCCGGGCTGCACATCAATCGGCACTTCTCGATGACGATTGACCAGATGATCGAGATGACGCGGATCTGCGTGCTGGTGACGCGGAAGCTGCACCCGGCGGCGAAGGTTGTGGTGGAGGTGAACCAGCCGTTCGGGGAGTATCTCGCGTACAGCCGCCGGGCGCTGCCGCCGCTGGCGTACGTCGAGTTGCTGAACCAGGCGGGTGTGGGGATCGACGGTGTGGGACTTCGTGTTCAGCTTGGGCGTCCGGGCGTGGGCGGATCGGCGCGCGACCTGATGGCGCTGTCGATCATGCTGGACCGCTTTGCGCTTCTTGAGCGTCCGGTGTATGTGACGGCGACCGGCGTGCCGAGCCAGCCCTTGAGCGACCCCTCGAAAGAGGACGCGTTTCGCGATGCGGGGTGGTGGCGATCGCCGTGGTCGCCGGAGACGCAGGCGGCGTTCGCTTCGGACTTCACGGCCATGGCGCTCTCCCGTCCGTTCGTGCACAGCGTCGTCTGGCAGGATCTGTACGACTCGACGCGCAAGGCACGCGAGATGCCGTTCGGCGGGATGATGGGGCCGAACGGGGAGACGAAGCCGGTGGCCAGATCGATGATGGAGATGCGCCGGTCCATCCGTGACGGGCGATTGGGCGCGGGGCTTTTGTCCTTGCCTTCTTGATGGGCCTTCGTGATCGATCGTTGTGGAGCGAAACATGGCGAGCGGGACCGCGGAGCATGCCCCGACTGATGCCCGGCGGGCGCGCGACGCGGCGGGGGCGCCGGACTGGCTGCACGGGGCGACGAAGGTCTTTGCGGTGTGCGTGATCGTGGCGTTCATGCTGGCGTGCGCGTGGTGGTCCGGGCGCGGATCCGCCGGTGCGGGCGCGAGGGTGGGTGATCCGGTCAGCGCGGGTGCGATCCGGGCGTCGACAGGTGCGGACGAGGGGGGTGCGGCGCTGGTCGATCTGAACAGCGCGACGGCGGCGGAACTGGATCTCTTGCCGGGCGTCGGCCCCGCGACGGCGGCGCGGATCGTTGAGTTTCGCGAGACGATCGGCGGTTTTCGCTCGATCGACGAGCTGTCTGGGGTGAAGGGGATTGGACGCCGGACGCTGGAGGGTCT
>JAPKGU010000185.1 GCA_026647565.1 Phycisphaerales bacterium
GGCCACCCCGGCGATTACGTCGCCTGGCTCGCGGCGGGGGTGGCCGGGCTCGGCGCGCTCGCCGCGGCGCTCCTGCGCTGAGCGGGCGCGCGGGCGCGTCAGCCGCGGGCGGGTCGGCGGCCGCCCGCCATTGCGCGCGCAATGCCCTGCCGCAGGGTCGCGCAGGTCGTCACGCCCCCGAGGCCCTCCCCCTCGGCGCAGATCGCGCGCGCCACCTCGGGGCGGACGCCGGTGATCATCATCTCGGCGCCGAGCAGCCGGGTCGCGCGGGCCGCGCGCAGGAGCGCGCGCAGGGCCTCCGCGTCGACCGAGGGCACGCCGGTGACGTCCAGGATCGCGACGCGGGCGCCCGCGCCGCCGACGCCCTCGAGCAGCACGCTGAGCACGCGATCGGCGCGCGCCCGATCGATCCGGCCGACCAGCGGCATCGCGAGCACGTCCTCGGCGACGGGCACGAGCGGCGTCGACAGCTCGGCGAGCAGCTCCGCCTGGCTCCGGATGAGCTCCTCCCGCATCCGGTCGCGCTCCGCCTCGGCCGGCCAGCTTTGGGGCCGATCTCGATGCTCCCCTCTTCGCCGCTTCGGCGCACGGCTGGTTGCCACGGGCTTCAGCCCGTGGTTAGCGATCCACCCCACCCCATCTTCCTCTCCTCGTCCCGCCCCTTGGGCGGACGAAGCTGTTGCCGACCACTCGCCGGAATCCGTGATCACCTCATCCCAGTGCATCATCTTCCGTCGGTTTCATCCCGTGCTTCTCAAGCATCGCCATGAACTCCTGCTCAAACGTCATGCGTCGGTGATGCTCCTTCTGACGCTTCACGTACTCAACGACCTGATCAAGCGCGGAGCGGCTCACCGTGAACCCGCCGTACCCCTCCTGCCACGCGAACTCACGCAACTCGGGAATCGTCTCATGAATCCACTTTGACGATCGCCCCTTCAAATGCCGCACGAGATCGGCGTGCGAGAGATCACCGGGGTACCTCACCACAAAGTGAACGTGATCCGGCATTCCGTTCAAGGCCAGCACCTCGCAGTCAAGATCCCGCGCGATCCCGGTGAGAAATGCGTACAGCCGACCCTCCACCTCCGCGCTGATCCACGGTGTCCGACGCTTCGTCGAGAACACCGCGTGATAGAAGTTCTGTGTCCACGCCCCTGGCATACGGCACCTCCCGCCGCAGCATACACGCCGTCCGCCCAAGGGGCGGCAAGGGCAATGAAGACGAGTGGTGAGCCCTCGTCTCCCACGGGTTGAAACCCGTGGCAATCATCCGTGCGCCCTTCGGGCGACGAATCCGCACCGAATGCCATGCTCGACACTTGCTTCATCACCTCTTCGGCTGGGTCCCCACCCCTTGGGCGGATGATTCCGGCCGGTGGCACCAAGATGCTCGCTTCGCGTGCCACCGCAGATCGGCCCGCCCACAACAAACCCATCACCAATCTCGGTGCTGCCCCTCTTCCTCTTCACCCTTCCCCGCCCCGTGGGCCGACGGCGCGGCTACTTCACGCCCTTGGCAAACTCGTCCGACCTTGCCGCGAGCGCGAAGTCCTTCATCGTGATCCCGCCCGCGTCGTGCGTCGAGAGCGTGAGCGTGACCTTGTTGAACCGGATCAGGATGTCCGGGTGGTGCTGGCTCCGCTCGGCCTCCTCGGCCACGCGCGTCACGAACGCCATCGAGCGCACGAAGTCCGCGAACTTGTACGTCCGCTGGATCGCCTCGCCCGTCTCCGACCAATCGGGGAGTCTGGCAAGTTCCGCGTTGATCTGGTCGTCGCTCAACTTCTGCATGCACGCTCCGCGTCCAGAGGCGTCCGATCCCGTGCCGATATGCTACCAGAGTCCGGTGCGTCGCGCACGCTCCGGCGTTCGAACGCCGCGCACGCCCGGAGAAACGCGGGTTTCTCGGGCCTGACCGCCTCCCAGACAGGCGCCACCCAGTGATCCCACCCGAGGCGACGAAGCCCGCACCTCCCCACAAGACGCGACTGGCGCCCTCGCCGACCGGTGCGCTCCACCTCGGCAACGCGCGCACCTTCCTCGTCAACTGGGCCATCGCTCGCGCTCGCGGCTGGTCGATCCTCCTCCGCATCGAGGACCTCGACGGGCCACGCACCAAGCGCGGCGCCGACCAGCACGCGATCGACACCCTCTCGTGGCTCGGCATCGACTGGGACGAAGGACCCGTCTGGCAGTCGCGCGACCTGACGCCCTACAAGCACGCGATGCACACGCTCGCACGCGCGGGGCTCGCGTACCCCACGGACCTCTCCCGCGCCGACATCGAACGCTGGAGCGCCGACGCCGCGGCCTCCGCTCCGCAGGACGGCTCGCACGAGGTCCGATTCCCGCCCGAGCTGCGCCCGCCCATGACCGACGACTCGCGCGCACTCGGCTTCAACGATCCGACGCGCACCTGGCGATTCGTCGCTCCGCCCGGACCCGTGCCCTTCCACGACCAGTTCGCAGGTGCGCAGTCCTTCGACGTCGGCGCAATCGCCGGCGACTTCATCGTCTGGACAAGGCAGGGCGTCCCCGCGTACCAGCTCGCCGTGACCGTCGACGATGCCCGCCAGGGCGTCACGCAGGTGGTGCGGGGCGACGACCTGCTCGACTCCACCTCGCGCCAGATCCTCCTCGCCGAAGCGCTCTCACTCGGGCCGAGGCCGGGCTACACGCACCTGCCACTCGTCAGAGGACCGGACGGACGCCGGTTGGCCAAGCGCCACGGGGACACCCGAATCGACCGATACCGGGACCTTGGCGTCACGCCCGAGCGCGTCATCGGGCTTCTTGCCGCTTGGTGCGGCATCACCCATGCCCCGGAACCCATGAAGATCGGAGAGTTCCGCCAGCGGCTCTCGCTCGATACGATCCCGAGAACTCCCATCACCTGCCGGCCCGAGGACGACGCATGGCTCCTGAACCGACACTGACCCGCTCGCTCCGGAGAGCGTCCTCCACGACATCGATCCTCGGCCTCGTCGCCCTGCTCGCCATCGCGGGCGCCGTGGCCTTCACGGTCTCGAGGCAGTCCGATCGCGGCTCGAAAGGCGCGGGACGCGTGGTGCTCGACTCCCAGATGCCCGTCAAGATCAAGGGCCGGACCTTCCGACTCGAGGTCGCCGCTACCAACGAGGCGCGCATCAAGGGAATGGGCGGGCGCACCGAGGTCCCGGAAGACTCGGGCATGCTCTTCGTCTTCCCCAGGGCCACGCGTCTCACCTTCCTCATGCGCGACTGCCCCATCCCGATCGACGTCATCTTTCTCGATCCGTCCGGGCGCGTGACCGCGATCCACACGATGCAGCCGGAGGAGCCGCGCAGGCCCGGCGAGAGCGACGGGGCCTACGACGCGCGCCTCAAGAAGTATCCGAGCCGCTTCCCCGCCCAGTACGCCATCGAGTTGCAGGGCGGCATGGCCGCAAAGCTCGGGATCGCGCAGGGCGAGAAGATCGACCTGGACATCGACCGGCTCAGCCGGGCTTCCGAGCTGGAGAAGGTCGTCCTCGGGAGCAAGGAGTTCCACCTGGAGCTGGCCGCCAGCGACCCGGTCCGCATGATGGGACTCTCGGGCCGGCTCGAGATCGCGCCCGACAGCGGGATGCTCTTCGTGTTTCCGGACGTGCAGGAACGACACTTCGTGATGCGCGACTGCCCAGTCCCCATCGACATCATCTATCTCGACGACGCCGGCCGCATCCTCGCGATGCACGAGATGCAGCCGGAGCCGCCCCGCGGCCCGGAGGAGAATCCCGACGCGTACGAGGATCGACTGAAGCCCTACCCGAGCGGCGGACCCATGCGATTCGCCATCGAGTTGAAGGGCGGCACAGTCCGCACGCTCGGACTCAAGCCGGGTGCAACTGTTGCGCTGGATCTGGAGCGTCTGAAGCGGCTCGCTCGATGAGCCGATCCTCCCTCCGCGTGCGCACCCCGACGGCACGCGAGGGAGAGCGGACTTGCCCGAGCGTTCACTCATCGTGGCACACGGCGACGGCCCGGACGCCGAACGCCTCGCCCAGGCGCTCGGCGAGAAGATCATCCGCCGCTGGCCGGTTCCGTCCGAAGCGCCCGCGATCCGGCTGCTCCCGGTCGGCTCGGCGCTGCTGGAGCGGGGCTCGTGCCGCTCGCCGGTCCTGATCGTCGGCGATGAGTCGATCGGCGGCCCGCGCCTGGTCCAGCTCTTCGACGCGCTGGACGGTCGGTGCATCCCCGCCGTCGTGCTCCTGGACGACGCGGCGCTCGCCACGACCGGATCGGTGCCCGGCATCGTCACGATGCCCCATGCCACGGATGCGTCGATCGTCGCGTCGGTGCTGTTCGCGCTCGGCCAGCGCCAGCCCACGGTCGATCGCCTCGCGACGGAGCTTGCGGTCGCGCAGCACTGCCAGGGCGGCATGCACGGCGAGATCTCGCGGATGCACGAGGAGCTCTCGCTCGCGGCCCGCATCCAGCGGGAGTTCATGCCGCGATCCCCGGTGCGGACGGAGACGTTCGACATCGCGGTGCTGTACCAGCCGACGGGTTACGTCTCGGGCGACATGTACAGCGTCCGCGGGATCGACGAGCGGAGCGTGGGCATCCTCGTCGCAGACGCTGTCGGGCACGGCGTGCCCGCGGCGCTTCTCACGATGGTGATCGCGCGATCGGTGCAGTCCGCGCCGATCCACGTGCAGCGTGACCCGGCGGCGCTGCTCGGGCGTCTGAACGCCGACCTGATGGTCGCGCAGTCCGGCTCGACCCGCTTCGTCACCGCGATCTACGCCACGCTTGACCTGGTCACGCGCCGGCTCCGCGTGGCCGGCGCCGGTCACCCGCCCCCGCTGAAGATCTCGAGGCGCGGCGTGGAACGCATCGAGACCGACGGCCCGCTGCTCGGGGTCTTCGAGGACGCGACGTTCGGCGTGACCGACGTGACGCTCGCTCCCGGCCAGACCATGCTGATCTACACGGACGGCTTCGAGACCTGCTTCCCGAGGGCGGGCGCGACGGGGCACGAGCTGCGCATGCCCACGAACACCTACGTCGAGCACTTTGCGCGTCTGTGCTCGCCGGAGAACGCGGCGTCGCTCGAGGAGTCCATGGCGGAGCTTCGCTCGACGCTGACGGAGCAGGCCGGGTCGCTCCACCAGGCGGACGACGTGACGGCGCTTGCGATCGCGGCAAAGGACGCCTCGGCGGCCCGTCGGGCGGCGTGAGGCGGGCCGTCAGTCGCGGACACGGTTCTCGACCATGCGGTCGTGCTCGACGAGTCCGTCCTTGAGTCGGACCACGCGCTCGCAGCGCTTGGCGATCGAGTCGTCGTGTGTGACCATGATCAGGGTCATGCCCTGCTCGTGGAGGCGTTCGAAGAGCTTGAGGATGGCGCGTCCGGTCGTCGAGTCGAGGTTCCCGGTCGGCTCGTCGGCCATGAGAATGACCGGGTTGGTGACGAGCGCGCGGGCGATCGCGGCTCGCTGCTGCTGGCCGCCCGAGAGCTCGCTCGGACGGTGGCCGACCCGGTCGTCGAGCGAGACCAGCGCGAGCGACTCGACGGCCCGCCTGAGGCGTTCCTGCTTGGGCACGCCCTGGTAGAAGAGCGGGGTGGCGACGTTCTCCTCGATCATGAGCTGGGGGATGAGGTTGAAGGCCTGGAAGACGAAGCCGATCTTGCGGCCTCGGAAGACCGAGAGCTGCTCGTCGGGCATGTTCTTGGTGTCCTCGCCGTCGACGATGTACGAGCCCTCGGAGGGTCGGTCGAGGCAGCCGAGGATGTTCATGAGGGTGGACTTGCCCGAGCCGGATGCGCCCATGATCGCCAGGTACTGGCCCCTTGGGATGGTCAGGTCGATGCCCTTGAGGGCCTCGACCATGACGGTGCCGTCGGGCTTCCGGTAGATCTTCTTGACGCCTCGCAGCTCGGCGACGAGGTCTCTGCTCGCTCCGGCGGGCGGGGTGGAGGGTTGAGTCTGGGTCGCCTGGGGCATGGGCGGGGGAGTGTACAGCCGAGGGGCGCGGGTGGCTGCGAGATGGGCGGCCGGTGTCAGAGGTTGTCCCGGACCTGGGAGCGAAGGCGCGAGAGGACGACCTGGCCGAGGGCGAGGGACGCGACGGTCCAGGCGAGCATGACGGCCCAGTGATCCCAGGGAGGGACGACGCCCCGCAGGAAGAGCGTTCGCACGGCCTCGAGGAAGGGATGGACGGGATTGAAGGGGAAGGTCTTCTGGAACCAGGCGGGGACGATGGCCGGGTCGTAGACGATGGGGACGGTCCAGAAGCCGACGTGGAGGGCGATCTCGACGAGGTGCTTGATGTCGCGGACGAAGACGAAGACGGTGCCGAGCGCGGTGCCGACGCCCAGCCCCACGAGCATGAGAAGGGCCATCGGGATCGGGGCGAGGAGCCACGTCCATGCGGGGGAGAGTCCGAGCGCGAGGGCGAGCACGGCGAGGAGCCCGAAGCTGATGGCGAGGGAGATGGCGGCGCTGACGGCGCCCTGGGCGATGAAGACCTCCTCCTCGATCGCGAGCTTGCGGAGGTAGGGCGCGCCGCCGACGAGGGCGTGGGTGGATCGTCCGACGACCTCGGCGAAGGCGCTCCAGGGGAGGAGTGCGGCGCAGAGGTAGAGGGTGAAGCGGATGCCCTCGAACTCGCCGCTGCCGCGCTGGGTCATGATCTGACCGAAGACGATGGT
>JAPKGU010000186.1 GCA_026647565.1 Phycisphaerales bacterium
AGAGGAGCACGCGATGCTGAGCGTGCGGCTTGTTGCCACCATTCTTCTGCTTGCTTCGATGCTTGTCCCACGCGCGATCGCGCAGGATGCGGGTGAGCCTTCGCCGGAGTTCAAGGCGTGGTGGAAGAAGCTTACTGAGGGTGGCAGCCTCGGCCCGAACATCGACGGGATCTCGCTTGAGTTTGATGTTGAGCACCGCATGCCGATCCCGCCTGAAGCGGAGATCAAGGCGATGCGAGCGATGGTGGGTGATAAGCCGGATCACCCGCTGAGGGAGTATCTTCAGCGGATCGATCAGGTGAGCGTGCACGGATTCCCAGTTACGAAGGTCACGTTGTGGCGCATTGACAACGAATGGCGGATCAACCGCAGTACGGTGAACTCGGCGAACGAATACGTTGACTCGGGTTGGGCGAACGGTGTGGCGTGGAAGGTTACTGACAAGCAACTATTCGTGGACGACCAGGCAGGTATTGAGACGTCGAGGCACCGCCTCGACGCCGCCGGCACTGACCTGAGCACGCTCGTTTCGCGATCTTTGTCGTGCATGCTGTCGCACACTGCGGCACAAGGAATTGAGACACGGCCCCGCATGTCTGATGAGAGAATGTGGACCTTGAACGCCGAGATGCCGCTGGAGGACGGCGGTGTGCGAACAGTAGAAGCGAGCGGCACTTGGGATGGTCAAGCGGGAACGATCGAGCGAAGCGTCGTGATAGACAAAGACGCTTCCGGTTCCGAAGTGAGTCGTTCGACAATCAAGGCGACCGACTGGACACCCTTGCCCGGTAGCGGGCTCTTGATTGCTCGCGTCGCGTCACACGAAGTTGAGGATAGCGAGGGTTCGTTCACGATTACATCAACTCTCAAGGGTGTGCGGGACTTCAGCCGACAGGAGTTCGAGTCATTGGTTCGCGTACCGTCGGCTCAGAATCCTGATGCGATTCGGGGTCCTTTAACATATACACAGGTCACGGACAAGCGAGATAGCAAGGAAGTTCTTCTAGCGCGTGATGCGAGCGGTCAGTTCTCGCCCATGACTCTGCCGCAGCCCGGCAGTTTGGACAGGTCCAGACTTCGCCTGCTCGGATGGGTATTGCTCGCTGTTCTGTGCATGACGTTCGTATTCATCCGAGCGCGAGCATCGCGCGGATGATAGGTTTGTTGCACAATGAAAGGAGTACTCATGCGAACTTGGAATCACATGCTGATCGTGTCAGGAGTTCTGGCCTCGACCACAGTGTCGGCATGGGCGACGTGTTGCTGCTATAACTGGCTCCTCGCGCCGTGTTCGACATGGGCTTCCGAGCCGCCGTGGAACCTCACGCGTACGTGCAACGGCGGGACGCTCGCGTGCCCTGATGAGTTGGATACAGATCCGGGAATGTCCGGATCGAAAGTCATCAATCCTGCGGAAGAATCGGGGTGGACCGGCATTCATTCGTGCCATGACGATCCGTGTACCGTAGTTTGGATCAAGATGAGGTGTTCGGGAGGGTTCTGTGTTCCAACATGGCCGCCGAATACCTATGGAGTAGAGGTGCCATGCCCTGACGAGTCGGCGCCGACGTGCGGTGCGTGAAGGAATGACGGAATCGTGAGCAAGTCGTCTTGACAGCTGATCGCACTATCTGTACGCGCGTCGGCCATCGCGATAGCCCTCGGATGGGTCGCTATCATCATCATTGGCCTCGCTGGCGTCATGAAACTGATCAATCTGCCGCACTTTGCTGAATCGCTATCGACGTGGACGGTCGTTCCCCGCGCGACGAGGCCTGTTGTAGCCGTGGCCGTTCCGGTGTTCGAGTGCGCGATCGCTGGATCATGGTTTGCAATCCCTGCGATCCGTAGAGGGCTGTTACGCCTGGCAGCCGCGTGCGTGGTCACCTTCTCAGTCTTGTACGTCATCCAGCTCATGACCAGCGAGAAGCCAACGTGCGCTTGCTTTGGTGAACTGAGTCGGTTCTTGAGAATGCGCGATAACGCAACGCTGTCGCTTGTGCAGAACGCGGTCATACTTGGGTGTCTTCTCGCGGCGTGTTTTGCTCGGCGTGTGCAGCACGGATCACGAGTTCAGACATGCGGTGAAGTGTTCGGCAAGAGAGGGCAGCACAATCGACCCGGAGTATCGCTCATCGAATGTGTACTTTGCGTTGCGATTATCGGCTTGCTCGCGACGCTTCTGGCCCCCTCGCTCGGCGGCGTTCGCGACGGTGCTCGATCGCGCATGAACGAGTCGAATCTTCGCCAGCATGCCACAGTGGTGACGTCGTACACGGGGGACTACGCGGGGATGTATCCCATGCTCGTCTACGCGGATGCGACATCCTCGGTCGTGCGGTGTGAATCCGCGGACGTTGCGATTGAGATGCCGTACTTCGTCATTTCCCGGTACTGGAACGTGGGTCTCGCCGATGCCTACTACGCGGGGGACTATCGGGCGAAGTCGTTCGTGACGCCGTTCTCGAGGAGTTCGATCGCGATGACGACGGAGTACGAGTTGCCGTGCGTCTTTCTCGCTGATCCGAGGTTCTTTGATGGAACGACCCGCACAAGCGGCCTTCGGCAACTCCGCCCCACGCGCGCGGACGAGGTCATGTTCCCGTCCGCAAAGGCGTTGCTGATCGCGAAGCGTCCATGGACAGAGAACGTGGAGAGCGTCGGGGACCTGTCGAGGCGGGGGCGTCACGCGATTGCGACCGCGGACGGCAGATCTGCGACGTTTGATCGTGCGGCACTCCTGGTTGACGAGTATCGGGAGCCGGTCTTTGAGGAGACGGTGTGGATCTCTGATCACTTCATGTTCGATCTGCCGCTCAGGCACTCTCGATCCGGCGTGCGCGCACGCGACCTGAGGTGATGCTGGAGTGGCGGCTCTTCGGGGTGTAGCGCGGGGGGCGCGGGTCTTGGCTGCGGGTGTGCGCGCGTATCGGAGTCTGATGGCGGGATGGTCAGGCGGGTTCGCGGGTGGGGACACCGTTGACGAGGCGTTCGATGCGTCTTGGGTTGTCGCTCCGGAGTTCGACGGGCAGGTGCTGGTCGGGTGTGTTCTGGTAGGTGACTGGGCGGCACCAGCGCTCGATCGCCAGCGGTCCGACGGCGGTGGTGTGGGGCTGGTTTGTGGCGGGAAACGGGCCGCCGTGGGTCATGGCGTGGCAGACCTCGACGCCGGTCGGCACGCCGTTGTGGATGATGCGTCCGACGCGCTGCTCAAGGATGCTCTGGACGCGGGCGGCGAGGGTGGCGTCCATGGCGCCTGAGAAGATGGAGCCGGTGAGGGAGCCCTGGATGAGCGCGGCGCCCTCGACGAGTTCCTGCTCGGTGTCGCAGAGGACGACGATGGCGACGGGTCCGAAGCATTCCTTGTGGAGGCGGCGTTCGGCGCGGAATGTGGCGAGGGAGGTTCGATAGAGGGCGGGGCCGGAGGCGATGGTGCCGCCGCCGAGGGCCGCGGCGCGTCCGGCCTGTCCTGCGCGGAGCTCGACGCCCTTGACGGAGGCGACCTCTCCGAGGCGGCGCAGGAGGGTGTCGAGGGTGCGTCGGTTGAGCATGGGCTGGGGGGGCGTGTGGTCGAGGAGGGTTGCGAGGCGTCTGAGGAAGGCGTCGGTGAGCTCATCGCGCAGGGCGAAGATGAGTCCGGGGCAGGTGCACATCTGGCCGTTGGAGCCGGTGATGGAGGAGGCGAGTTTCTCGGCGATCGGATCGGACTGGGACTGGAGGGCGTGGCGCAGGAGGAAGACGGGGTTGGTCGAGCCCATCTCGGCGAAGACGGGGATCGGGTCGGGGCGTTCAGCGCCGATGCGAGCGATGGCCAGGCCGCCCTCGAATGAGCCGGTGAAGCCGACGGCGCGGACGCAGGGGTGGCGCACGACGGCGGCGCCGATCTCCATCTCTCGGGCGCCTCCGGCGTGGAGATAGGAGTAGATGCCGGGGTCGAGGCCGATCTCGGCGGCGGCGTCGCACACGGCCCTTGCGACGAGTTCGCCGGTGCCGGGGTGGCCGGGGTGGCCCTTGACGATGACGGGGCAACCTGCGGCGAGCGCGGAGGCGGTGTCGCCTCCTGCGGCGGAATAGGCGAGGGGGAAGTTTCCTGCGCCGAAGACGGCGACGGGGCCGAGCGGGCGGAGCATGCGGCGGAGATCGGGCCTCGGGGTTGGCTTGCGGTTCGGCTCGGGGAGGTCGATGGCGGCGCGGACCCAGGCGCCCTCGCGCACGACCTGTGCGAACATGCGGAGGGTGTAGGTGGTGCGGTCGCGCTCGGCACGGATGCGCGCGGGGGTGAGCCCGGTTTCGGCGCAGGCCCAGGCGACGAGGTCGTCGCCGAGGGCGTCGATCTTCGTGGCGGCGCGATCGAGGAAGGCGGCGCGATCTTCGGCGGCGCGATTGGCGAGGGTGTGGAACGCGCGCCAGGCGGCGCGGCACGCGGCGTCGGCGTCTTCGAGGGTCGCGGCGTGGAACTCGACGCCGATCGGGTCGCCGCTGGGGGGCGAGATGGAGACGAAGGCCATGGGATCGCGCGAGGGGCCTGCCGCGGGCTTGCCCTCGATGAGGGAAACGCCGCTAACCAGTGGAAGTTTCTCGACTTGCAGCGAGTTGGTCGCGTGTGTCAGGGTCACGGGGCTTCCTCGATCGAAGGAATCGGGCGTGGTCGGCGTGGCGGCCTGGGTCCATGATCGGCAGATTCGACCGGCGTCTGGCCTGAAGTGGGCACCATGATCGCAAGACGTTCGGTACGCTTTGGGGATGCTGGCCCGGGTTCAATCGTACTTGCTGCAGGGGATCGACGCTCTGGCGTGCGAGGTGGAGGTGCACGTCCAGGAGTCGATGGAACCGAAGACCATCGTGGTGGGTCTTCCGGACACAGCGGTGAAGGAGGCGACGGAGCGGGTGCGGGCGGCGCTTGCGAACTCGGGGTACGTGCTGCCGACGGACAAGGTGCTTGTGAACCTGGCGCCGGCGGATGTGCGGAAGGAAGGGCCGGTGTATGACCTTCCGATCGCGGTTGGGCTGCTGGTGGCGCAGGGTGTGATTCGTGCGCCCCGGAGCGGGGCGCAGAAGGGGCAGGTGTCGGAGGAGGGGCTGGACCTTCGCGCGACGGTGGTGGCGGGGGAGCTGGCGCTGGATGGCAGGGTGAGGCCGATCCGCGGAGCGATCGCGTTGGCGTCGATGGCGCGGGCGCGGGGGATGAAGACGGTGATCGTGCCGGCGGAGAACGCGCGCGAGGCGGCGCTGGTGCCGGATCTTGAGGTGTATGGGGTGCGGACGCTGGCGGAGGTGGTGGGGCTGGTGACGGGCGCGATCGAGATGGATCCCACGCCTCGTGTGGACATCGTTTCGATGCTGGGCACGGCGACGGCGCCGGTGGACTTTGCGGAGGTGCGGGGTCAGGAGTCGGTGAAGCGTGCGATCGTGGTGAGCGCGGCGGGTGGGCACAACCTTCTCAGGCTGTGCGCAAGTGGCCGTGACGGTCGGGGTCTAAGTCGACGACTGTGTGCACGACCGTGAAGGATGGAAGGCGTGCTAGTTTTCGCACGACCAGCCTCTCTTTGGGGTTGGGGCTCATTTCGCCGGTTCTGCGTCGTCGTCCGTTGCCGAGAGAAGCTCACGAATAATGCGTCCGTTCTCGCCCGGATAGATTCGGTTGTCGTGGAGAAGCACGAGCAGCGGCTCAATGCTAATCGCGGCTGCGAATCCCGTTTCCAAGACGTGCTCAGCTCCGAGAAGTGACTCTGTCGTAACGCCAAGCAGAAACCCGTACTCGCTGATCACAGGTCCACCGCTAAACCCGCCCCGCGCAAGGTGCGAGAGGATGAAGTGCGGGTGAGGAGCGATGTAGCGGTCGATGATGGCGTTCACTTCGGCTTCGCAGGCGACGAGAAACGGAGCGATACTCGTGGGAACGGGAGGGAATCCCATCACGAGGGCTTTGGACAGGACCAGCTCGTCACCAAGCCAGTCGTCAAGGTGTCCACCCAGCGGGATATGGTCTGTCTTAGGTGCCTCTCTCCCGTCGTCGCGCATGGTGGTCGTGAGCTTTATGAATCGCTCTAGCGAGAAGTCCGTCTGAAGCACGGCAAGGTCTATCCGTGGGTCTTTGGGATACACGATCCCCCGACAAGTGACTTCCGTCGGGTATCCCTCCCCGACGATCTCCACGATGGGACGATTCTCCACGACGTGACGCGCGGTCACGATGTAGCCGTCACCGATGTGAAAACCGCTTCCGTTTGCCAAGTCGCCATGCTCATTCTTCGTCGTGATCCGCACCACGCACTGTTTGTAAAGTTGGAACATCTCCGGCATGGTCGGAGGCCACGACTCAGTCCCTTCGCGCTCTGTCATCAGATTCCCTTCGGCCACCGCCAGCAGCGCGCCGATCGCAAGCGGGCGACGGTATGCCGAGAATAGCTCCGACCACCCACCCTCCTCCTGCGCCAGCGCCGCGCGGATCTCCCCGATCTCCCGCGCGGCATTCTCCGCCCCGCCAATCCGATCCA
>JAPKGU010000187.1 GCA_026647565.1 Phycisphaerales bacterium
CCTCGCTCGTCTCGCTCCTCTCCGTCGCACGACTCGCCGACGTCGCCCGCGTCAGGTTCGACGTGACCTCGACCGGCGAGCACCGCATCTCCCCGCGCACCGCCCGCGTCCTCCAGTCCCTCCCCCGCGGCACACGAATCCTCATCGCGACCGATCGTCGCGCCATCGAACCCGCCGCTCGCACCCTTCTCTCGGACATGCTCGACACGCTCGAACGCGCTTCCGACCGGCTTGACACCGACTGGATCGACACCGGCAGCGACACCGGCCGCGCCCGCTTCGAGGAAGCCATCGGCGACATGGTCCGTGTGCAGGCCCCCGCGATAGACGCCTACCGGGCCGTGATCGCCAACGCCGCCGCCGCACTCGCGAGCGCCTGCGCCGAGATGGAAGCCGCCATCGCGCCGTCCCTCGACCGCGTCGGCTCACTCCTGCCCGAGTCCAGCGGCGGACGCGTCGCCTTCCAGGAACGCGCCGCCCTCTTCCGCGTCCTCGCCCGCGATGGCGCCGCGACCGCGACCACCCTCGCCGGCGCCGCCGACAACGCCGACACCATCCTCCCCGCCTTCGACACGGCCTGGCGCGCCGCCCTGCCCTCAATCCAGAACGCCGACGCCCAGCTCGACTCACTCGCCCGCGAACTCGCCGAGTACGCCCGCTCCCCCGACGGAACGCCCGAATCGCGCGATGCCGCCCGAGGCCTCGCCTCCGTCGTCGTCCAGGCCAGATCCGTCCTCGCCCGCGCCGCCGAGGACGCAAGGACTCACCCCGTCCCCTCTGTCCTGCGCGCCGCTCGCGCGATCGAGTCCGATCGCGCCGCGCTCGCCGTCGGACCCGTTGCCGCAGGAATCGTCGCCATCGACATCGATGGTCTCGTCGCCGCCGCCGCCGCGCCCGCCGCCGAGGCACGCGCCCGTGTCGAGTCCATCCTCGGAACCGCTCTGGGCACCCTCCTCAATCCCGATCCGCCGATCGTCGTCCTCGTCCACGCCGAGAACCCCGCGCTCCTCGCCCGTGCCGCGCTCTTCGAACGCCTTACACAGCACCTCGCCGCACGCGCCATCGACCTCGTCATGTGGCCCGTCGTCGCTTCCCAGGAGCCGCCCTCGCTCCGAGAGATCAACCCCGACGCAAAACGCCCCGTCGTCTACATCATCCTCTCCACCGATTCCGCCGCCCAGGGCCGCGGCTCCGGCGTCCTCCCCGGCATCGAACGCGCCCAGCTCCTCGGACGCGTCTGCGCACGCCTCTTCGAACAGGGCGAGCGGCTGCTCATCTCCGTCAGCCCCTCGATCATCCCCGCAACCGGCTCCGATGATCCGACCGTCGCGTTCCTCCGCTCCCTCGGTGTCGATTGCGACTCGGCCCGCCCCCTCGTCCGCGAGCGGCTCACCACGGCCGGCAGATCCGTCACCACGCCCCTCGCCGCCTCAGGCACGGGTGGCGACCACCCGATCGCCGGCGCGATCAGGGGCCTTCCCACCTTCATGGCCTGGCCTCTCCGCATCACGCTCAACGAGGCCGCCGCGAACGCAGCGGGCGTCGAGGTATGGCCGCTGATCACCCATCCCGCCCCCGCGGGCGAGATCGTCTGGGGAGAGTCCCAGTGGCTCCCGCTCTGGCAGATCGCCCTCGAGAACCAGGCCAACGCCTCCAACCCACCCTCACGCGACGATCGCGACGCGCCCCTTCCCGTTCAGCCCTCCGACGCCGCCCTCGCCTGCGCGATCGAGCGCGCCTCGCCCGCCGGAACTGGCACGCAGCGCCTCGTGGTCGTCGGCACGCACTCGTACGGCCAGTACGGCTGGCTTGCCGACCCGATCACGCACGACCAGCGCGTCATCGACGGCCGCCCCGTCCGCACCCATCCCGGCAACCTCGAACTCCTCGACGCTTCCATCGCCTATCTCGCCGGTCTCGACGCGCTCATCGCCCAGAGCCCCGAGGCCGGTGACTCGCCCACCATCCGCGCCATCGACCCCGCCCCGCTCCGAACCCTTCGCCTCACCATCGCCTTCGGGATTCCGGCGCTGGTCCTTCTCGCGGGCGCCGCGTCCATGCTCGTCCGCCGCCGTGCGTGAGCGCCGAAGCGTCTCAACCCCCGGACAACGCCGCCGGGTCCACGATCGGCCTGCGGCTCGCCCTCCCCAGCGTCGCATACTCCTGCAGCATCACCAGGAACGACGACCACCCCTTTCATACCCTCCATGTGGTGGAACTCACCCCCCTCCGCTACTTCGTCGCCATCGCCCGCGCAGGGCACATCACCCGCGCCGCCATCGCCCTCGGCGTCACCCAGCCCGCACTCTCCGCCTCCATCCGCCGCCTCGAGACACAGGTCGGCGCTCCGCTCCTCCACCGCACCGGAAAGGGCGTCGAGCTCACCGAGGCCGGTCGCGCATTCCTCACCCACGCCGAGGACTCCCTCCGCGCCGCCGACGCCGCCGCACGCGCCGTTCGCGAGGTCATCGGGCTCGAACGCGGCTCCATCCGCGTCGGGGGCGGCGCCACTGCCGTCGCCTACCTCCTCCCGCCCGTCGTCTCCGCCCTGCGAAAGTCCCACCCGGGACTTCGCTTCTTCGTCCGGGAGGGGGGCTCGACCGATGTCGCCAAGGCCGTCCTCTCCGGCGAGCTCGACCTCGGCATCGTCACACTCCCCGTCGCAATCCCCGACTCCGACGGCCTCGTTCGCATCCCCCTCGTCGAAGACGAGCTTCGACTCATCGTGCCCCCCGCCCATCGCATGAGCAGCGCACGAGCGCCCGCCAGACGCGCGTCGCGACGCGCCCAGGCCTCCGCAGAGTTCCGATGGAAGGACCTCGCCGACGAGCCGCTCGTCGCCTTCGAGGCCGGCACCGCCGTTCGCGCCATCGTCGATCGCGCCGCCGCCGCCGCAGGCGTCACCCTCAACGTCGTCATGGAACTCCGATCCATCGAGTCCATCAAGTCAATGGTCGATGCGGGCATCGGCGTCGCGCTCGTCAGCCGCTTCGCGCTCCCCGATGGGCAAGGCATCGCCTGCCGCGACGGACGCCTCGCCAGGTCGCTCGCACTCATCCGAAGACGCGATCGCGCCCCAAGCCCCGCCGCCGCGGCATTCGAGCGAGAACTCCTCGCCCGCGTCGGCAAAGCCCAACGCAAGTAGCCCGCACGCGCCCGCTGCCCTTACTCCGAACGGCCCGACCCGATCCATCCGACCCGATCCGTCCGAACCGATCACTCCGTGCGGAAGACCACCTCGCCCCCGACCATCGTCATCAGCACCCTCGTCCCCGGAATCTCGCGCGGGTCGCACGTCATCACGTCCCGGTCCAGCACGATCAGGTCCGCGTACTTCCCCGGCGAAAGCGACCCGCGCGTTCCCTCGTGGAACGACGCGTACGCCGCGTCGATCGTCATCGATCGCAGCGCGTCCATGCGGCTCAGCCGCTCACGCGGGTGCCACCCGCCCGTCGGCTCCCCCTCCAGATTCTGCCTCGTCACCGCCGCATAGATCCCCAGGAACGGATTGTGGCTCTCCACCGGGAAATCGCTCCCGCCCGCGATCCGCACGCCCGCCCGCTGGAGCGACCGCCACGCGTACGCCCCCTTCGATCGCTCCGGCCCCACGCGATCATCCACCCAGCGCATGTCGCTCGTGCAGTGCGTCGGCTGCATCGACGCGATCACGCCGAGCTTGGCAAAGCGCGGGATATCCGAGCGGCTGAGCAACTGCGCGTGCTCGATCCGGAACCTCGCCTCAGCCAGGAACCGAAGACTCCCCAGCTCGCCCAGCTCCGTCACGCTCGAAGGCGCCCGCGTCTCCGCCGCTCGCTTGTACGCATCCAGCACCTCGCGATTGGCCCGGTCCCCGATCGCGTGCGTCGCCACCTGGAACCCGCGCTCGAGCGCCAGCTTCGCCACGGCCTCGATGAACGCGGGGTCGCTCACCGCCAGCCCGACATATGGCTCCCCCTCCGGCCCCGTTGGCCGATCCGCGTACGGCGCGAGCAGCCACGCCCCGCGCGACCCCATCGCCCCATCCATGTAGAGCTTGCACCCCCGCACCGTCACCACGGGATGATCGATCGGCTCGTTCTCACTCATGTACCTCAGCGCGACATTCGCCGGGATCATCGCGCTCACGCGCAGCTTCAGCTCCCCCGAATCCGCCATCTGGCGATACATCCGCGCGGTCGCCGGATGCACACCCATGTCGTGCACACCCGTGAGCCCGACCTCGAAGCAGCGCCGCTGCGCCGCGAGGATCACCGCCCGCGGGTCGCCCCCGACCGACTCCGGGATCACCCGCGCAATCAACCCCTCCGCATTGTCCACGAACACGCCCGTCGGCTCGCCACGCTCATCGCGGATGATCTCCCCGCCCGCCGGGCTTGAAACGCCCGGGTCGATCCCCGCGAGATCCATCGCCGCCTTGTTCGCGAGCGCCGCGTGCCCATCCACCCGCGCCAGCCACACCGGGTTCTCCGGCGAGATCGCCGACAACGCCTCGTGCGTCGGAAGCTCGCGGTGGGGGGGCGGCCACGACTCGTGGTCCCACCCCCGCCCGATGATCCACTCACCGGGCCGCGACGCGCTCACGCGCTGGGCCACCGCATCAAGTACCTCCTGATACGTCTTTGTCCCCGCCAGATCGATCACCCCGAGCGACAACTCACCGAGCCCCGCCAGGTGCCCGTGCGCATCGATCAACCCCGGAAGCACCGTCCGACCGCTGAGATCGACAACCGTGGTCCCCGGCCCCGCCAGCCCCAGGATCTCCGTCTCCGTCCCCAGCGCCTCGATCCTCCCATCCGTGATCGCCACAGCCCGCGCGATCGGCGTCTTCTCATCCAGCGTGTGGAACGTCGCGTTGCGCAGGATGGTGTCGGGGGGAGAGGCAAAAGCCGTCAGCGCGGCAAGCAGCCCAATCGCCGAGCTCAGGAACTTCGTGGCCTTGTTCATGGTCAATCCTACTTCCCCTCAAACCAGTTCTCCGACAGCGACGCCTCCGCCACCAGCGGCACCGAGATCGTCATCGCACGCTCCATCCGCTCCTTGATGAACGCCCGCGCCCGCTCCCCCTCCTCACGCGGCACCTCAAACACCAGCTCGTCGTGAATCTGCAGGAGCATCAGCGTCCCCGGCACATCCGGCGCCTTGCCGCCGCGCAGATGCCCCGCGTGCGGGCTCAGCCGCGCGTGCAGATCGACCATCGCGAGCTTGATCAGGTCCGCCGCGGAACCCTGCACGACGGAGTTGATCGCCGTCCGCTCCGCGAACGCCTTCCGCGACGGATTCGTTGAGTCGATGTCGGGAATGGGCCGCCGCCGCTTCATCATCGTCTCGACATACCCGTGCGACCGGGCCTGGGCGATGCACTCCTCCAGGAACGTTGTGATCCCCGCGAATCGCCGCTTGTACCCGTCGATGATCTCCGCCGCCTCCGTGTTCCCGATCCCCAGCCGCCGCGCCAGCCCGAACGCCGTGATGCCGTACACGATGCCGAAGTTGACCATCTTCGCGCCCGATCGCTGCTCCTTCGTGACCTCCTTGATCGGGACGTTGTGGATCTGCGCCGCGACCTGGGTGTGGATGTCCTCGCCCCGCGTGAACGCCTCGATCAGCCCCGGATCCTGCGACAGGTGCGCCAGCAGCCGCAGCTCGATCTGCGAGTAGTCCGCCGTCAAGAGCAGCCGCTCCTTCGGCGCGACAAACGCCCTGCGGATCTCGCGCCCCACCTCCGTCCGGATCGGGATGTTCTGGAGATTCGGATCGCTCGACGCCAGCCGCCCCGTCGCCGCGACCGTCTGGTGGAAACTCGCGTGCACGCGCCCCGTCTCCGGCAGAATCGCCTCCTTCAGCGCCACCAGGTACGTGCTCACCAGCTTCGTCAACTGCCGATACTCGACGATCAGCGACGGAATCGTCGTCGTGATCTCCGGGTCCGCCGCGAGCTTCTCCAGCACCTCGATGTCCGTCGATGCCCCCGTCTTGGTCCGCTTCACCACCTTCAGCCCCAGCCCCGGCTCCTCATCATCCGGCTTGTTGAAGAGCACGCCCGCGAGCTGCTTCGGCGAGTCGGGATTGAACCCTCGCCCGATCGTCTCCATCGCCGCTCTCTGGATCTCCTTCGCCAGCTCATCGATCCGCGTCTGCAGCCGCCCGCGCTGACGCTCCAGTTCCGCCCCATCCACCGTGATCCCGTTCCACTCCAGCTCCGCCAGCACCTCCACCAGCGGCATCTCCAGCTTCTGCATCAGGTCCGTCAGACCCATCTCACGCAACTGCGGCTGCATCGCGTGCGCCAGACGCAGCGACACATCCGCATCCTCCGCGGCATACTCCGTCGCCACGTCCACCGGCACCGTGTCAAACGTCCGCTGATCCTTGCCGCTCCCGATCAGCTCGCTGATCGAGATGTTCGTGTGGTTCAGCAACGCCAGCGCCAACGCATCAAGCGAGT
>JAPKGU010000188.1 GCA_026647565.1 Phycisphaerales bacterium
GCGCGTCCGAAGCGGTGGAAGTGCCGTGGCCGCTGAGTGACGGACTGAGAGTCTCGATGCGTGGTTCGTTGTTCTTGCGGTTCTTCATGGCTGATGTTCCTTCGGACGAACTCCTGCGAATCAACTCGGGCGTTCGCTGGCTTTAGCCGCAGCAGCCCTGACGAGCGTTGTCGCGGTCGCCGGAGACGCAGCAGGACTTTCGCGCTGCGGGCCCTTGGGCGGGAAGCGTCTTTGAGTCTCGGACTCGGGACGGATATCCCACCTCGTCGAGCGCTGCGATGGCCGCCGCGACGGTCCGCCCGTCGGACGCGTCGATCTCGGCGCTGCCGATGGCGACGGATCGGACCGCAATGCCCTGAACTTCGCCGAGCGTCGCGGAAACGGTCCGGACGCAGTGTCCGCACGTCATGCCGTCGATTGCGAGCGTGTACTGGGCCGGCTGTGACTGGGTCGTGATGCTCATTGGATCCTCCTGTTCAAAGATACTCCCCCCCAGTATATACGTCGAGTGAGCTGCGTGGGTTCGGTCGAGGTTTCAGCCCTCGGAATTTGCGACCGTCAGGCTCAGTACCATCCAGAATCCAAACCGTCCAGAGAGCCGAACTAGCGATCCGCCCGCAGGGCATCGCATCTCAGGCCGCGGCCTGCTTGCGCCGGTTGCGGTTCCACTTCCACTCTTCGACGGCACTGAAGACGCACGGCACGATGAAGAGCGTGATCAGCGACACAGTCATCCCGCCCACCGATGGGATCGCCATCGGCTGCATCACGTCGGAGCCGCGGCCGGTAGCCCAGAAGATTGGCATCAAGCCGAAGACGGTCGTCGCGATGGTCATCAGGCAGGGGCGGATGCGCTTGAGCCCCGCCTCGATAACCGCGTCACGGATCTCTCGCTTCGAGGTGAATGTCCGATCCTTGAAGACTCCCTCGAGGTAAGTCGAGATGACCACGCCATCGTCGTCCACGACGCCGAAGAGAACGAGGAACCCGACCCACACCGCCACCGAGAGGTTCACGCCCCACAGGGCAAGCATGATGAACCCGCCCGAGGCGGAGACCAGCACGCCGAAGAAGATGAGCGGGGCGATCCACCAGCGTTGGAAGCCCAGGTAGAGCATCACGAACATGATGCCCAGCGTGATCGGAACGAGGATCTGCATCCGCTTGGTGGCGCGGACCTGGTTCTCAAACTGGCCGGACCATTCCCAGTAGTAGCCGGGGGGGAGCGTCAGCCGCCCGTCCTTGAGGGCCTGCTGGAGCACGCGTTCGGCGTCCTGCACCACCGACACCTCATCCCGATCGCGCGTGTTCATGGTCACATAGCCGACGAGCAAGCCCCGTTCACCCTTGATCTCCTGAGCCCCCAGGACCGTGGAAATCGACGCCAGTTGAGCGAGGGGCACCTGTGCGCCGGTGGAGGAGGGAACGTTGATCCGCTGGATTGCCTCCAGGTCCTCGCGGAAATCACGGGCCAGCCGGATACGGATCGGATAGCGCTCGCGGCCCTCGACCGACTCCATGAGGTTCATCCCGCCCAGCGCTATCTCGATGACATCCTGCACATCACGGACGTTGACGCCATAACGGGCGATCCGCTCGCGGTCGATCTCGATCTGGATGTAGGGCTTGCCGACGATGCGGTCGGCCACGATGTCCGTCGCACCGGGCACCTCTCGGAGTAACTGCTCAATCTGGAGCCCGACCTTCTCGATCTCGCGGAGGTCGCTCCCGTAGATCTTGACGCCCATCATGGCCCGGAAGCCGGTCTGGAGCATGACCAGACGAGTCTGGATCGGCTGCAGCCAGGTGGGGAGGACACCGGGGATCGCGGTCTTCTCCTGGAGTTCGGCGAGGATCTCCTGCTTGGTAATCCGACGCTCCTCCGGCCAGACCCACGAGAGGGGCGTGCGGAAGACTGCGGGCCAGTCGGAGAACACGCGTTCCACAGGGCGCATCCGCCACTGGCTCTCGGGCTTGAAGATCACAATCGATTCCATCATCCCGATAGGCGCGGGGTCGAGCGCGGACTCGGCCCGCCCGATCTTGCCGACCACACTCTCGACCTCCGGCACGCTGGCGATGGCGAGGTCCTGCTTGCTGTTGACCTCCACCGCCTGCGACAGGGACGCCTGGGGAAGCAGCGACGGCATGTAGAGCAGCGAGCCCTCGTCAAGGGGCGGCATGAACTCGCGGCCCAGACCGGGCAGGATGCGGCCCTCCCTGAGCACCGCGAGGCCGGCGGCCGATTCGGCATCTCGCTCGGCGGGGTCCTGGCGACGCCACAGGAGCCGCGTGCGCTCCGAGCCGTCGATGGCGCGGATGCGCTGCCACCGGAACTGGTCGAGTTCGAGCAACGGGCGCGTCAGATCCGAGTCCGGATCGGTGTACATGAGGCGCTTGAGTTCGGGCGAGGCGGGCTCGCGGGCGAAGGCGTTCACGCCCCACTCCAGCGGCGCGAGGGTCCTGTGGATACCCAGCCAGACCGAGAGCCCCACGAAAAGGATGAGTACCGGAACCAACAGGAACGACTTCTTGTGGTCGAGGATCCACCGGAGCGTCGGGACATACGCGCGGGCTATGACCCGCGACACCGGGTTCTGCTCCAGCGGCAGGAACTTCTCCCGCGTCATCCGGATCACGCACAGTGCGACGCCGATCCCCACTGCGGCCGCAACCAACCAGCCGCGATCGTGCGCGCCACCGAGGCCCCACATGAACGCGAAGTGAGTTGCAAAGGCCGCGAGCACGCCCACGCCCGCGGCGACGGCGAACGTCGTGCGGAGCTTCCAGTTCACGGGCCGGTAGAGCAGGTAGCACAGGAACGGGACCACCGTGATGGCGAGAACGACGGATGAGCCGATCGCGAAGGTCTTGGTGAAGGCCAAGGGCTGGAAGAGCTTGCCTTCCTGGTCGGTCAGGAAGAAGACCGGGATGAAAGAGACGATGGTGTTGGTCACCGCCGTGATGATCGCGCCACCGACCTCCGTCGCGCCCTCATAGACCAGGCCGAAGTGGCCCTTCTCCCGTCGCTCATCGGGCGTCGCACCCGCGATGCGGCGGTAGATGTTCTCGGTCATGATGATGCCCATGTCGGCGATGTCGCCGATGGCGATCGCCAGCCCGGCGAGCGACATGATGTTGCTGTCGACGCCGAAGGCGTACATCAGGATGAACGAGCCGGCCAGCGCGAGCGGCAGCGTCGGGAGCACGGTCGCCGTCGAGCGGAGGTGCATGAGGAAGAACAGCACGACGAATCCTGCGATAAGGGCCTCCTCGAAGAGCGCTTCCTTCAGCGTGTCGATCGTCTCCTGTACGATGGTCGTGCGGTCGTAGAACGGCACGAGTCGAACGGCCGACACCCGGCCGTCTGCCAGGGTCTTGCGGGGCAGGCCGGCCTCCAACTGGGCGATCTTCTCGTTGACGCGTGCGACGACCTCACGGGGGTTCTCGCCGTAGCGCATGAGCACGACGCCTCCGACGGCCTCGACTCCACCCTTGTCCAAAGCTCCGCGCCGGAAGTCCGGGCCGAGCTGGACCGTGGCCACGCTGCGGAGATACAGCGGTGTGCCACCCTCCTGACGGATCACGATCCGCTCCAGATCCTCCACCGACTTGATGAACCCCAGGCCGCGGATGAAGTACTCGACACCGCTCTGCTCGATGACCTTCGCGCCCACGTCGATGTTGCTCTTGCCGACGGCCTGGGCGATGTCCATCATCGTCACGCGATGAGCCCGCATCTTGTCGGGGTGAATGTCAATCTGGTACTGCTTGACAAATCCGCCGATGCTGGCGACCTCGCTCACCCCCGGCACGGCCTGGAGCTGGTAGCGGATGTACCAGTCCTGGATCGATCGCAACTCGGCAAGATCGAACCCCTCACCCTCGACCGTGTACCAATACACCTGCCCGAGAGCTGTGGCATCGGGCCCGAGCACCGGCGTCACGCCTTCCGGCAGCCGCTGCTGCGCAACGTTCATCCGTTCGAGCACACGCGAGCGTGCCCAGTAGTAGTCGACGCTGTCCTCGAAGATCACGAAGACCATCGAGAACCCGAAGCCCGACATGGAGCGGATCGCCTTCACACCCGGCGTGCCGGTAAGGCTCGTCGTGAGGGGATAGGTAACCTGGTCGTCCACGTCCTGCGGGCTCCGGCCTTCCCAGTCGGCGTACACGATGACCTGCTTCTCGCCGATGTCCGGGATGGCGTCCACGGGCAGGCGCAGGATCGCCCAGTACCCGGCGGCGCAGATGCTCAGGATGATGAGCGACATCAGGAACGTGTTCTTCATGCACCAGCGGATGATGGCGTTGACCATGGGTGGCTCCTTCGCTTAGTGCTTGTGACCGCTCGTGGGCGCTGGTGCCGGCGCGGTGTCCGGGGCCGCGGCGGGCTGGGCCGGTGCAGGGTTCGGTGCCGCCGCTCCGTGGTCGTGGCCCATCGTGGCGTGCAGACCGCCTGGGTAGAACAGGCTCGGGTGCCCGGTCACCTGGAACTGGCTGTCGATGAGGAAGTTGCCCCGCGTCACGACGCGCTCGCCCGCGGAGACGCCGGAAAGAACGGGGTAGTACGCGCCAGCCCTCGGGCCGAGTGTGAGTTCGCGCGGCTCGAACAGGCCGCGGGCCTTCTCCACGTAGACGATCCGCCGCGTCCCGGAGTCAAGCACGGCCGCCACCGGCACTGCCAGCACGCCACCGGCGCCGCCAGATGCGGCCGCCTCAGCCGGGACTTCCTTGAGCTTCATCTTGCACACCGGGCAGCGCCCGGGCTGGTCGTAGGTCTTCTCGCCCTCGCACTTCATCTGGCAGAAGTACTTCGTCGCAAGCGAGGGCATCTCCCCGTGCGTCGCCCCGTGCTCGTGGTTGTGGGCCGCGTGCGCAGATGCGTGGTCATGGGATTCCGTCGGCTCGCCGGGGATCTGCTCCAGGGGCATCTCGCAGATCGGGCACGCCCCGTCGGTCTCGGTGAGCACCTGCGGGTGCATCGGGCAGGTGTACTTGCCCTCGACGCCCGTGGGCGCGGCCCGGCCATCAGCCGTGAGCGAAGCCTCGATCGACGCGGTCACGAACATCCCCGGCTTGAGCGCGTGGTCCATGTTGTCGATGTGCACGGGGATGCGCACGGTCCGGGACTGGTCGTTGACGATCGGCTGCACGAACGTGACCAGGCCCTCGAACGCACGGCCCGGGATCGCCTCGGCCGTGAGCCGGACCTTTTGGCCGTAGCGGATCCAGGGCAGGTCGTACTCGTAGACCTCGAGGTAGACCCAGACCGAATCGAGATTGGCGATCCGGTACAGGATGTCGCCGGCCCTGAAGGCTGCCTTCTCGACGATCGATTTCTCGATGACGGTGCCGCTGATCGGCGAGTAGAGCGTGACGCGATCGGTCGTCTGCTTCTGGTCGACGAGCCGGGCGATCTGCTCCTCGGTGAGCCCGAGCAGTCGCAGCCGTGCCTTGGCGACGTTCACTAGGGCATCGCCCGCAGCGCCGCCTTGAAGCGCGATAAGCAGTTCCTGCTGTGCAACCAGCAGTTCGGGGCTGTAGACCTCGGCGAGGTGGTCTCCCTGGCGGATCTCCACTCCCGTGAAGTTCACGAACAGTCGCTCGGCGTAGCCGTCCACGCGAGGTGTGATCGTGGCAAGTGAGGACTCGTTGTACTCGATGCGTCCGACCGCGCGCAGCTCACGGGCCAGCGGTCGCTGTTCAACCGCGACCGTCTCCACGCTCGCCATCGCGAGTGCGTGCTCGGAGAGCTGGAGCGTGGGAGCCTCGCCCGCCGCGGCCGCAGTCGCCGATGCCGCCGGGATAAGCGGCATCTCGCAGATCGGGCAGTCACCCGGCTGATCCAGGCGCACCTGCGGATGCATCGAGCAGGTGTAGGTCTGCTTGGCAGGAGCGGGTGGCGCGGCCGCCGATGCGCCCCCGGTGGGAGCAGGCCGAGCGACGCCGCCACGCGCGAGCCAGTAGCCGCCGGCGGCGGCGAGCACGGCTATGGACACGACCAGAATGATGATGGTGCTTCGCTTCATGGATGGGACTCCTTCGGCTCGGGGCGCGGTTGACCGCTTGCAGGCAGGACCGGGGCTCCCTCCGGAGCCGATCCCGAGATGAGCAGGGAGATGGACGCGATCGACAGTTCCCTCTGGGTCCTGGCCTCGATCGCGCTGAGTTCAAACTCGAGCAACTGGCGTTGGGCGTCGATCACGTCCAGGAACGTCGATCGCCCGGTGACGTACCCCGATCGCGAGGCGTCGAGCGATTGCTGCGCCTTCGGCAGGAGCGTCGTGCCGAACAGCGCAACGTTTCGCCCGCTCTCGCGGTACATGTAGAGCA
>JAPKGU010000189.1 GCA_026647565.1 Phycisphaerales bacterium
GCGGGTCGGGGGGCGTACTCGTACCCGGCGCGCACCAGCCGCTCAGCGTCGGCGAGGCAGACCACCCAGAAGGCCCCGTCGCCAAGCACCACCGTCCCGGCGCTCGTGCGCGGTGCTGGCGGCGGCCTTGAGAAGGTGCAGCGGGGCGTCGTTGTCGAGGTGCGTCATGGTCGTGGTCTCCGTCGCGGGGGTTGGTTCGTGGAGGGCCCGCGTGGAACACATGAGGGCATGCACTGCGTACACATGCAAGGCGTCAGCGGCCGGAATATGCTCTATTCCAGCGGATTCCGAGCGGTTTGTGGGCAACTGGGGCGACAGGGCGGACATGTGGATGCGCAAGTAGGCAGTTGCCTACAACGGGGCGCAATGGGGTGCGGGCGGGTGCGAAGGGGCTTGATGCGGTTGGGGGTGGCCGGGGCCGCATGATCGCGGCGCATGGGGGCGCAGATTGGCAACACGGCGGTCCAGTTCGGGTTTGACCACAGCGCAGGAGAAGGCCATCCTCGCGCTGCTGGATGAGCCCACGGTTGCGCACGCCGCGAAGGCCGCGGGCGTGGGACGCCGCTCGATGTACCGGTGGATGGACGACCCCGTCTTCTCGAAGGCGTACCGCAAGGCGCGCCGGGAGTCGTTCTCGCAGGCAATGAGCGCGAGCCAGAAGTACGCGCCGGTGGCGGTGCAAGTGCTTGCCAAGATCATGACCGACACGTCCGCGCCCATGAGCAGCCGCGTCTCGGCCGCGACGGCGCTGCTGAAGTTCAGCCGCGAGTCGATCGAACTGGATGACCTCGCCACCCGCGTGGACGACCTTGAGAAGAGCGTCAAGGACGAGCAGGAGCGGGCGGCCCAGGCCAGCGCCTCGACGGCCACCTGGGGGGCCAAGCAGTGCGCCTGACGAGCCGCCTGAACAGACTGGAGAAGCACCGGCGCGAGGCCGGGGACTGCCCGCGCTGCCACGGGAAGGGCTGGCCGCACCACTTCGTGCAGGGACCGCCGGACTTCGAGCTGACGACCAAGCTGGGCGATCCGATCGGGTGCGACCGGTGCGGGCGGGTGAGCCACGTGGTTCGCATCGTGCTGGATGAGACCGTGCCGGATCCCTTGGATGCGTGGCTGGCCGCCGGTGGCGTGTGCGTCGGCTAGCGCCCTGAGGAGCCGTCCATGCGGTCGCTGGAGTCACGCCTGAGCCGGATCGAGCAGCGGGTGCGGCGCGACGACGCCGAGAGCCGCGCCCACGACAACATGCTCACGCACCGGATCTGCGCCCTGAAGGTGGCGCGCGAGCCGGGCTTGGCGCTCGTTCGCCCCGAGCACACCGACGCGGAGACGTTCAGGCGCATCCGGGAGACGCTGGCGTGGGCGCGCGGGGACTTCCAGGAGGCCGAGCGGCTGGCTGATCTCAACCCCAGTATGCAAGTTCCCCCGCCGCCCGGCACGCCGTGGGAGGAACAGATGCGGCTGGCGCGGGAGGCGCTCGACGCCGCGTTCCACCAAGCGGGCGACGAGACCAAGCGGGTGCGGGCGGCTGTGCGCGCGGCGACGGGTGCGGACGGCTAGGTGGACCCGTGCGGCCCATGCGGCCCGTTGACTGGGAAGACGCCCATGCCGCGAGCAGGAACCCGGCATCCGTCGGCTACGTTCGCCCACTCAAGGCGGTACCGAGGCATGGGGCTCAGCAACCCGCGCTGAATGCCTCAATAAAGTCGAGGAAGTCGAGGATGTCTACGAAGGTGTCGCCGTTGATGTCGGGGTTGCCGAACTGGCCGCAGGGCGGCGATTGCTGCTCGCAGGCCGAGAAGTCGTCGATGAAGTCCAGGAAGTCGAGGATGTCGCCCGCGTCTCCAGAACCGTTGTAGTCAGCGGGACAGGACGGCAGGCCAATGGCCTGCGAGACACGAAACCCGAGGTCCGGCGTGCTGGTGACCTCTACCGCAGGGGATATGGAGTCGCGAAAATCGGCTGCCACGACCACGCTGCCGCTACTAAACCCTCCACCCCGAAGGCCGCGGCGGGAACCGCCGATGACAGCTTCGTTCCACTCCCACAGGTTCCCGCCCATGTCGAACGTCCCGTAGTAGTTCGCCGCGTACGAGCCGACGAGGGCGGTGTTGCCGATCACGTTGTAGTAGTTCACCTGCGACGCGGACGGCACGCTGTTGCTTGAAGTGGGAAACAGCCAGTAGTTGTCGCTGTCACCGCCCGCGCTGGCGGGCTGGTGGTACGCGGCCTTGTACCACTCGTCCTCGCTGGTCACCGCCCACTTCCAGCCCGCGTTGCGGATGATGGTGTTGGCGCTGATGCCGCCGGGGGTGAGCGTGTACGCACCGGTCTCCGTGTCGCCGTTCCCCTGACCGTTGTGCAGCCAGTTGGCAAAGCGGCACGCATCCCAGAACGAGACGAAGTTCACCGGGTTGTTCTCGCGGCCCGCGATGGTGCTGTACGTGTACGACCCCGGCGAGCCCGAGCGCGTGATGCCGCCGAAGGACGAGGCCATGCCCGTGCTGGTCCCATTGCCATTGTACAGACCGAACGGGTCCGACTTGGCCTTGGCGTTCAGAAACGCGGCGTACTGCGCGTTGGTTACCTCGGTGGACCCGATGTTGTACGAGTACGTCACCGAGCCGTACAGATTGCCCGTCAGGGGGTCCGGCGCATTGCCGGGATTGCCGATCGGCACGGTCGGAATGGTGATCTGGGCGGCCGCCACAGCACAGCACATGCCGATAGCAGCCGACAATGCCAGAACTCGCACACACAGATTTCGCATCATGATCGCTCCCGTGTTCTCTGACCTGTTGGGCTGGATGCATGTTACCGAACGGCGCGATTTTCGCAATGGTGCTGCGACCGGACATGCAATCTTCATCTGCTTGCAATGCACTTCTGCTCGATACTCCATCGAGCTTTCGGCTTAGGTATCGCGTAATGCGTTGGAGGCACTGGCTTTGCGAGGTCTAGAGCGATGGAGACGATGCTGTCGTCGCGGCGGAACGCGGCATTGACCGCTCATGCCGGGCGGCCCCACAACGAAACCAGCCCCTTCCCGCAAAGGAAGAGGCTGGCTGCTGAGGACGCTTGGCCCGCTCGGGCCGCGACGCGGGTGCTGCTGTTCATCCGCTCGTTACAGCGTCCGGGAGGATCTACCGGCAATGTACCCCACGATCCGCCCAGCGACCACCGCTTTCAGCCCGGGGAAACCCCAGCATCGCCGGGGATCGCTATTTGTGACGGAACGGAGCCGAGAGATGATCGAAGCGACTACTCCGGGGGCGGGACGACAACTGGTTCGATGGGCAAGCCAGGCTCAATGGGCGGTGTATAGAACGTTCTTCTCGTGGCAGGCTGTCCGTATAGTTCCGGGTGGAGATAGGTGCCTCGCTCGTGCTCCGGTTTCATCTTCTCGACAGCTGGGGGATTGGCTCTAACCCACAAGTCGTTCCGCACCGCCGTCACCGTCCAGCACACCTCAAGGCCCGCCGTGCCGCCGCCGATCGTGAACCTGCCTCCGCTGACCTTGCTCGCCACATGCAGCGACGGCGCAGGCGCGCCAACTGCCGTGAGTTGGTACTGCGGATCGCGTGCAATCTGGTCGAAGTACTCCGGAAGCGTGACGACGGCAGCACCCGACGCATCGAGCGTCGCCGTGCCTCGATAGATCAAGAACGGCTCGGGACCCTCCGCGCAGTAGTGAACAAGTAAGCGGTTCTCGGGGTCAGAAGGGTGGTCGATCATGAACGTCTTGGTGCCGCTGGACGCAAAGTTGCCGTCCGCGTACACCGCGTAGCCGGAACCGGGCGCTTCACCGAGAACGCCATAGCTCGTTCCGATTCCAAGTGCCTCGCCCTTGATGCCGATGCCAGCCACCGCCAAAGACCTACCGCGCATGCCTATCGCGTCACCGCTCGTGCCGGTGTAGCTCGCCTCTCCGTACACTCCAACTCCAGCTGGTGCGGGCGACAGCCCTGCGACACCCTGGGCGCTTCCCGAGGTCGCCGTCGCTAGCCCAAACACTCCCTTCCCCGAGGTCGAGTTCGTCTGACCCTGGACACCATATGCCTCGCCAGAACTCGCATTCGCAAGACCGCCGACGCCTCGCCCCAAAGTCGAATCTGCCTGGCCGAGGAAGCCATACGCCTCTCCGGTCGTCGCAATCGAGAACCCAATTGCGCCACGCCCCAGCGGCCCGTCTGCCTGCGCAAAGAGGCCAAAGGGCTTGTCATTAGGCGGCGACAAAGTCGTGGTCTCGTTCCGCACATACAAACCGGCGACGAGTTGCTCGGTGCCCGTTCGGATGCTCAGGGGGTAGGCTGGAGACCCCGTCCCGATTCCCACCTTTCCGCCCAAGAAGTAAATGTTGGGGTTGTTCTGAACCCAGTTGTTCTGCGCCCCCGCTCGACATACGACCACGCTGAGCAGTATTGCCAAGACCAAGGTCACACGCATACAAAGACCTCTTTCGTTTGTGATGTGCAGAAACGAACCCCAGCGTCACCGCCAGACGCGGGCATTCCTCGGAGAGAGCATCGTGAATCGGCCAACGGGAATGCGATCCGTGCCGTAGTCCCATGCCGCGCCGACCTTCGCGTACTGGCCGCCCCACGCGATCGGGGTCGCGCCCTTACGCACAAACGTGTATATGTCGCCGAAGCGGAGGTTGTCGCCGCCGCGAACCGCGTTCCCCGTGCCGCCGGTCGTGTTGGTCAGATCCAGCTCTTCGTTCATCTGGATGCCGACGTAAATCGGCTTGGTCGTCCAATCGCTCGTCCACGCCGGGTTGTAGCCATTGTTCCTTGAATCTGAGTTCCACCACGGTGCCTCGCCCAACCCTGACATCCCGAACCATGGGGCGCGAGTTCGAGCCGCGTCATCGATCGCAATCGATTCACCGACCAGCGTGAAGTTCTCACCGATCTCGCTGGAGTGGACAAGTTGCACGAATCGCCCGGTGAATCGCTCGGCGGAGTCGAGAATGAGGCACCGGAACCTCGTGTCCTGATCGGTCCACCTATCGAGGATCGCAGAACGGTAGAAACTCGACGTGAGCGGCGCGATGATTCGTGCGCGCATCTCCGCATTCTGTGTCACGTTACCGTCGTCGTCGAGCGAGATGCCGCCGCCGGTGTAGAACCAGCCGCGGCGTCTGTCTTCGGATGGCCAGACACCCAGCCCGCGGGCGTTGTGGTCGGAGATCCCGAACTCGTCCCAGGTCTCCTCCATGCTCGTCCATTGGACCGCGGAAATACAGGGCGTGCCTGGCGCATCTCGGAGGTCCCCGAAGATCCCCGAGGCGATGATGTCATCGGCGTATGTTCCCGCCGGTCGATTGAACAGGATCTCGTAATCGTCGCACCCGTTGATGCAGCGCAGCACCTGCTCCTTGAGCCAATCGGTATTCGCCTCGTACCACTCTTTGCGCCGCCCAAGCGGGTCCTGCGCGTAGTTGTTGCCGCCATAGAGGTTGATCATCGCGATCGGCCGCCGATCGAGACGACGATCCGGAACCGGGTTGTCGGACCCATACGCCTGGCTTGCGGGACTCGGCACGTTGATGGGCGTGCCGAACTCGATCCCGGCGCGGCGGGCCATCTCATGGAAGACGAGATTCAACGCGCCATCCGTAAGCCGCTCGGTATAGATCACCGCTTGGTCCACAGATCCGGGCATCTCTTCGAGAGGATCCGGAGGCGGTGGCGGCTCGGGAGGCGGCGGGGGGGGAGGAAACTCCGTAATGAGAAAGTCCCCCCAACTCGTCGGCGGGTCGTTGTTGTCCGTCGCTCTCGCGCCGATCGTGAGACGCTTGTTCGCTCCGGTGTTGCCCGAGAGCGGGATCGGCGAGCCGCTATTGACCAGTTCACCGTTGATCCACACTTCCCACGCGGCGTCGATTCCCGTAGACGCGCGATACATGATAAGAGTGCGCTCGGACAAATCGCCCGTCAGCGGCGTCGAGATGGATGTCACAGAGTTGCTTCGCGCGAAGTCGATCCGGACGCTCTTGGGACTGGTTGTCGGGTCGTAGACGAGGCGCCATTGCTTCGTCGAGTTCTGCGTTGACAATCCACTCCAGCGCCCGATCAGGTGCGCGAGCGTGCTCTGGCTCGACCACGCGACGACGCCGAAGGTGACGTTGCCGGAGCCG
>JAPKGU010000019.1 GCA_026647565.1 Phycisphaerales bacterium
GGACATCCACTCCCGCCGCGGCATACGCGCTCGTCAGCTGCGAGACGATGTTGTCGAGCAGGAACTTGTCCACCGTGCGTCCGTCGGCCACATTCCCGGAGTACCCGAGGATCCGGGCGTCGAACCCGGCCAGGTTGGTCGTCAGGCCGCCGGCCTCAAGCCAGTCTATCGAGCCGCCCCTCGTCTCCAGCAGGATGTTCTGGACCTCGCGCGGGGCCGAAGCAACCGTGCCGCCGAACTGCTGGATCTGGATCTGGTAGTCGGTGTTGAACGCGCCCTGGAGGTACAGCGCGTACTTCGCCGGCACCGTGCCATCGGAGCCGATGGCCCCGCTGGTCACGAAGTCGATGAAGAAGTCACCGTTCTCGTCGAACCCGTAGGAGTTCGTGCCGTTGTCGGCGAGCACGCCCGGCACGCCCTCGCGTCCCGTAAAGTCGGTCGGCGAGAAGACCATCACGCCGTCGTCGATGCCCGTCGAGTTCGTCGTGTCGAACAGGCCGAACTGCACCGAGCCGCGATAGTCAAAGAACGTCGAGAGCAGGAAGATATCCTGGACCGAGCGCTGGTTGCGTGAGCCGAGGTCGGCGCCGAGGTCCGCAAGCTTGACCGTGAACCGAAGACGCGTGCCCGGCGCGATCGCCTGCTTGTTGTTCAGGTGGAAGATGTCCACATCGGCCCACACGTCGCCCGGGATGCCCGCGTGGCCGTTCGGACCGATCGCCGAGGAGACGGAGACCGTCCGCACCGGCGTGGCAACGCCGTCGATCGTCTGCGTCTCGTAGATCGAGCTGACCCCGTCCGGGCTGGTTCCCGTGACGATGTCGTCCGCCGTGCCCTTCACGCCGTCCGCGCCCGCACCGTACACAAACGTGTACGAGCCGACGATCCGCGTCGTGATGTCGTCGGCCGTGCCGAAGACGCGGTCCGGTCCCGCGAAGTCGATCGGCGCCGGGGCGTAGACCAGCGAGTTGCCGTCGCCCGCGTTCGTCGAGGCGTTGAAGCCCGATTCGCCGTCGTCGAAGATCTCGACCGAGAATCGGTACGTGCCGACCGCGCCCGGGATCGAATCGATGTTGGTCACAACGCTCGGATCGTCCAGGTTCAGGGCGTTGGTCACGGCGATGGTGTACACGCCGGTCTGCTTGATGAGGAACGCCTGCTCGCTGACCAGGTCGAACTCCGTCAGTCCGGGCACCGGAAGCGAAAGGAGCACGCTCGACGACGCGCCGAGCGACACGATCGCGCCCGTCGGATCGATCACGTAACGACCCGCCAGCAGGGCCGATCCCTGCATCTGGCCGAGACGGAGGATCTGCCCCGCCTGGAGCGTCACGCGATACAGATCCGCGTCGCCGCCCGGCTTGAAGAAGTCGATGTTCGTGTCCGGGTGGTCGCCGATCGACCCGCGGATCGTGTACTGCTTGTTCGCGTCCGCCACGCCGTCCGAGGCGCGGTTGTTGTCCATCACGATGTCGAGGTTGAACGGACCGTAGAAGTCGACGTTGGTCACGCCGAAGCCGGTGCCCGTCGTCGTCGAGCCGGGCGTCAGCTTGTCGCCCGCATCGCCCACGAACGTGTCGTCCGAATAGTTGTCGTTCACGCCGATGAACCCGTCGCCGTCGCCGTCCAGACGCCCGTTCACCAGCGAGCCGCGAAGGATGCTCTGCTCAAGCTCGAAGCGGAAGACGCCCGGGCCCGGCACGCCGACGACCTGCGGCAGGTTCCGCTCGGTCACGGCCCTGGAGAACATCACGGTCGCACGGCGCGTCGAGGCGTCGTAGGCCAGCGTGTAATCGATGCCCTCGATCAGTCGGATCTTCACGCTGCCAGTGCCGCGAACCTCCGAGACCGAGAGCGCCCGAGAGAGCGTCGAGACGTCGATCGGGAGATTGAACGTCATCGTCGCGTAGAAGATGCGCGACGCCTGATCGACCTGCAGGTTCGTCACCTGGATGGCGACGGGATCGTAATCGATCACGCCGACCTTCAGGTTGGCCTGGTTCCGCGCCGCGACGCCGCCGATGGTCGCGGCACCGATCGAGCCGGTCGCGCCGATCTGGTAGGACTCCGAGTTGACGTTGGAGCCGACCTCGTTGCCGCCGATCACGATCGATCCGATCGTCGATCGGCCCTCGGCGACGAGATCGTCGGCGTTACCGAAGAAGCCGTCGGAGCCGCGCGAGATGCCCGCCACGATGTCGGACTCTCGGAAGTTCCCGCCGACCGAGACGGTGCCGATCGTGCCCGTGGTGACCGCATCGGCATCAGCGCCCGAGCCGCCGAATCGACCGTCGGCCCCGAGATCGACGCCGGCCATGATCGACGAGTCGAACATGTCGCCCGCGATCGAGACCGTCCCGATCGCGTCACGCGCGGAGATCCATCCGCGATTGAGCGAGGCCGCCGTGAACGTGCCGATCGAATCGCCCGCCCTCACGAACCCGACGTTGACCGATCCGCCGATCACGACCGACGCGATCGAGCGATCCGAGGAGATCAGGCCGAGCATCGTCTTGCCGATCGAGACCGAGCCGAGCTCGAGGGCCGAGATCGACGCCTCGCCGCTGACGCCGGGGGAGGTGTTGCCGAAGAAGCCCGAGATGTTGGTCGCCGTGATCGTCCGCGCCTGGACGTGGCCCCCGAAGAAGTCCGCCGTCGTCAGCGAACCAAGCGTCCCGCCGACGATGATCTGGCCGGTCGTGCTCAGCGTGCCGAGCACCAGCGAGTTCAGGTCCGCATCGACCTTGATCGCGCTGTCGCCCGACAGCGTGCCCACGACCGTGATCGACCCGATGCCCGTGTCGTCGCGCCCGACGATCCGAAGGTTGTTGAGCACGCCCGCGCCCGCCGCCTCGACCCGTAGCGCCGAAGCGCCAGACGTGCCGGTGAACGAGATCGTTCGCGTCGAAGCGTCCCAAGCCGCGCGGCCGGGGCCGCTCAGCGTGATCCGGGTCGAGACGCCGCCCACGTTGACGGTCAGACCCGCCGCAGGCACGACGGTCCCGAGCTGTGTCTCGCCCGGCGCGAGGAACTCGGCGTCCGTCGATTCTCTCTCCGCGCTGGCACGCACGATCCTCGCGTCGATCCCGCCCGCGAGCCCGTCGGACGTGAGCCGCGCGTTCACGACGCTGCCCGTGACCACGATGTTCTGCGCCAGCGAGACGCCGATCGCCGTCCGGTCGTCGCCGCCGATGTACAGGCCGTCCGCGCCGGCATTCACGCCCGCGACAAAGTCGACCGTGTTGAGCGCGCCGACGGTGATGCCGTTCATCGTTCCGGACTTGACCGTGTCGGCATTCGCTCCGGTCCCGCCCGGGAGGTTGTCCGCGCCGAAGGACATGACACCCGCGCCGAAGAACGCACGGTTCACGCCGCCCGAGAACGCGATGTTGCCCAGGAAATCGCCCGCGGCGATCATCGTGGCCTTCGAGGTGGTGCCGCCGTTGTTTGAGGCTCCGCCGTTGACCTGCATCGAGAGGATCGACCGCCCCGCCCAGACCGTCGCCTCGAAGATCGAGCCGTCGGTGACAACGAACGAGGTGATGTTGCGGCCGGCGGTGATCGACGGGCCGTCCTTGCCGATCGTCGGCGCCACACCCGCGGGCAGGCGGTTCCGCAGCGCGTCATAGGGAACCGACGCCGAGAGCGCCGGGTTGATGCCCACATCACCGAAGATCCCGTCCGCCGAACCCACGACGCGGAGACTGGTGATGTCGCGATCGGCGTGCACGTTGCCGAGCAGGTGACCGCTCGTGATGACGAGCGAGTCGATCGAGCCGTCATAGGCCGCGATCGTGCGATCCTTGTAGAAGGAGCCGTTGTTGATCGCCACCGAGCCGATGCCGCCGGACCAGGAGATGATGCTCCCGCCGAAGTCGCCGTTGACGGTGACACTCGCCAGGCGTCCGAACGCGATGATCGAGCCGTTCCCGACGAGATTGCTTCCGGGCTTGGCCGAGACGCCGCCCAGCACGATCGACCCGGTCAGGTTGTTCCCGATGCGGATGTCGTTGTACAGCGTCCCGCCGGCCGTGACGCTCCCCAGGTTGCCGCGGACCAGGATGACGCTGGGCTTGGACTGGTTGCCGATGTGGCGACCCGCCG
This sequence comes from Phycisphaerales bacterium, assembly GCA_026647565.1. Classification (GTDB taxonomy): domain Bacteria; phylum Planctomycetota; class Phycisphaerae; order Phycisphaerales; family UBA1924; genus JAHBWV01. Next base: position 4,105 of record JAPKGU010000019.1, read on the forward strand.
TCATCGTCCCGATCCCGGCGCTGATGTCGGTGACGACATCGAGGTCGCGGGCCGCAGCGAGCAGCGTGACGGTGCCGAACGCCGTCGTCGTGCGCACGCTCGCGCGGATATCGCCCGCCGTGGTGCGGATCGTGCCGATCGGGCCGGCCGAGGCGATCGAGCCGCTGATCAGGTTCGCCGCCGAGACCAGGTCCAGACGCCCGCGCGGGCCTGTCACGTTGATCGACGTGTTGATGATGCTGTCCGTCGCCGTGAACGAGTTGATGGGGCCGGAGATGTTGAACGTCGAGGAGACCACGCTCTGCGAGGCCGTCATCGTCCTCAACTCGCCCGCCGTCACGTTGCTGGCGCGGACCCGCGACGTCGTGATCGACAGGATCGTCCCGTCCACATCCAGACTGACACGCGTCAGGTCCGACGCCGACACGGTGTTGAGATTCCCGACCACGTCGACCGTCAGATCCTTGATCGTTCCCAGGAGCGATCCGACAACCGTCGAGGTCCCGTTCACCGTGAGCCGATCCAGGTTCCCGTCGATGATGATCGCGTTGGGGAAGTACTCGATCGCCGTGCCCGTCAGCGTCGAGTTCCGATACTCGTCCGCCGTGATGAACCCGACGTCGCCCGTCGCCTGCAGCAGCACCGCGTCGAACACGCCGCCGAGGATCTGCACACGCTCCATCGTGTCCGCGAAGATCTCCGTCCGGAAGATGCTCGCGTCACGCGTGATGATGTCCCGAAGGTTCGCACGCCCGATCCGATCGTCGCCGTACGTCTGAGAGCTCCAGAACGCGTCCAGATTCGATGCCGAGATGTACGCGTCGATGATCCGCCCGCCACCGGCAAGCTCGATCGTTCCGATGCCGTCCGCCTCCGCGGCATCCACCACCGCGTCGAACGCCGAGATCGTGCTCGAGATCGTCGCGCCCGCGATCCGGTCGCCGATCACCAGGCGGATCTCGTTCGAAGCGAAAATGCCCGTCGTCGAGAGCGGCGAATCCGTCCGCTGCGCAAGGCCGCTGCCGATGTCCACCCTCGCGATGATCGCGGCATACACCGAGCCCACGATCCCCTCGAACGCGCCGGCCGGCGTGATGCCGTCCGCGTTCGCGATCAGGTTGATCAACTCGGCCGTCCCGCCCTGGAGGATCACGTCGCCGACTGTGCCGTCCACGCGAACCTCGGTCACGTTCCCCGATCGCACGACCAGGCCGTTCAGGTAAGGATCAAACAGCGACCCGATGTCGTCCAGGAACGCGCCACCCGCCGGCACCGCCGAGGAGTCGGTCGGGCGGCTCGTCTGCCCCGCCCAGTCACCATCCACCGTCGCCGCCAGAATGCCGAGCGCCCCGCCGACCGTCGCCTGAAGGCCCGACGCAAGACCCAGGAACGGCCCGATCAGCTTCGGACCGAACGGCACCACCTCGGTCCGTCCGAGACTGCCCGTGCCGATCTGAACGAACTGGATGCCGAGCACGTCGATCGCAACCAAGTCGCCCAGAGGCGTCGCGTTGGTGATGGTCTCCATCGCCACGCCGCCCGTCTGCTCGATGCTCCAGACGTCGATCTCGCCCGCGCCCGTGATGCTGACGCTCGACGTCGCAACCGCGTTCGCGATGTTGATCCGACCAATCGAGACCGGCGTGCCGGTCCGGCCGTCGCTCGTGATGTCCAGGCGCTGGCCCGCGCCGCTGAGGTCGACCGAGATCTCGCCGATCGCGACGCCCTGCGACCCGTCGACGGGCACGAACCGCACAAGACCGACCTGCACGCCCGAGGGCGCGCCCGCCACGCTGATCCTCACCTTCGCGCCGCCGTCGTCGACCAGTTCGAGCACCTGCCCGCCGATGATCGGCAGGAACGTGTTCGCGGAGTTGATGTCGATCTGCGGGATGTCAACGAAGCGCACATCCGAGCCGAACCCCGTGTTGAACGTCGCCAGGCCGCTGCCCGTGCCGCCCCAGATCCCGATGTTCGTGCTGTCCGCCTCGGTGTCGCCGATGTCCTGCGAGACCAGCATCCCGCCCATGATCGAACCCGGTGACATGCGGATCGAGAGCGACGGGCCGAAGATGTGCCCGCCCACGCGGAACATGCCGATGGATCCGTCGCCCCCCTCGTTCCCCGTCCGGAGCGTGAAGCGCGAGCCGGTGGTCGAGGAGATGCCCGCGTCGCGATCGACGCCGATCGAGCCGCGGACGTCGATGACGCCCACGCGTCCGCCGACCGTCATGTTCAGGTTGCCGAGGTCGCCCTCCAGCCCGTCGTTGTTCCCGGCGCCCGCGGGGACCGCAAGCCCCGTGACGAGGTTGCCGAAGTCCCCGCCGATGAAGACGTTGATCACGTCCTGGCGGAAGCCCTCGAACTCGATGTTCAGGTCCGACCCCGTCGTGATGTTGTACAGACTCCCCGAGACCGACAGCGTGCCGCCGCCCCAGGTCATGAGCGCCTGGACGTCGTCCACGTCGGTGTTGATGTACTCCGTGGGATCGGCGTCGGTGCCCGCGGACGTGCGGATGCCCGTGCCGACGCGCACGGCGCCCATCGACCCCTCGAGCACCGCGATGTTGACGTCGTTGCCCAGCCCGTTCGTCACGTTGTCCTGGCCGAGAGAGGCGCCCGTCCGCAGCGCGCCGAACGTCACGGGCGCAAGCCCGGAGATCGTCACCTCGTAGTCCGAGCCGGAGGTCTCACCCCCGTCGTTGTTGCCGGGGATCGTGACCACCAGGAAGTACTGGCCCGGCGCGTTCGGCTTGAACGTGAAGACCGCCGAGGAGTTGCCCCGCACCTGCGCCGAGTTCGCCGCCAGGATCCGGCCGTCCTGATCGACGACTCGGACATACTCAGCCGTCGCGTTGGAGATCTCGACGCGAACATCCGTCGTGCCGTCCACCACGAAGCCGTACACGTCAGCAAGGTCCTCTGCCGTGTTCACCGGGTCGCGGAAGCCGACGTTGCCGCTGATGATGACCGACGTGCCGCCCCGGTTGATGAACTCCGAGGAGAGCGCCGTGTCGTTGCGGAAGAAGCCGTTGCCGAAGTAGTACGCCTGTCCCGTGCCGCCGTCGATCGAGTTGACGCTCGTGCGGTCGAGCTGGGCGTTCACCGACGCCTCCACGCCAGCGGAGAGCAGGATCGCCTGCGCGACCTCGCGCTCGCGATACCGGAGCGAATCGATCATCGCCCGCTGCGTCGGGTCCGACCGATCGCCAAGGACGGTGATGTCGATCAGCGACCTGCCCGCGATCGCCACCTCGCCCAGCGTCCGGCCGACAAAGAGCACGGAACCGGTCTTGTTGATCGGGTCGACGTCGATATCGCCCGCGTCCGAGTCCGCATCCGGCACCCAGATGCCCGCATCGCTCGCCCCGATGAACTGGCCCAGATCGCCCTGCACGGAGAACGAGCCGAGCGGGTACGCGATCGCCAGGGTCTGGACGGCGCCGTTGAACTTGCTCGAGCCGAAGACCGCGCCGTGGATGGAGATCGACCCCACCGACGAGCCGTCGGTCGTGAAGATCCCCTGGTCCGCGCGATTGAAGCCGGTTGTGACGAACCCGCCGGTGCCCGCGGGAAGTCCGTCCGGGTTGTAGTTGTTCTGCGGACGCACCCAGGGGCTTCCGATGATGACGGACATCGGGCTTTCCGGCAGCCCCACGACGCCGTCGACCGTCGTGAGGAATCCGAAGCCCCCGCCCTCGAAGTCAGACCCGAGGCCACGCACGTCCTCGATCCGCTCGTACTCGCCGTTGTTGATCCGGCCCCCGACCATCGACAGGGATGTCCGAAGGTCCGCGCCCGAGATCTCGATCCGGCCGATCCCGTCGTTGAAGTTCGGGATGCCGTTGTCGTCCGGATCGACGAGCGTGATGTTCAGCCCGTCGATCGTCCCGAGCGCCGTCGTCTGGACGATGTCGCGCCCGTACAGGTCCAGGAAGCGGATCGTCGCCCCGACCGGGCCGGAGAACACCGCTTCGACGCCGAAAACCCGCGACTCGACGATCGAGACGAAGTTGCCCGCCGGCGTCGTCATCGTCACGTTGTCAACGCCGAACTGCACCAGGCCCGACGCCGAGAAGCGGATCTGATCGAAGACCGGGTTCGCCGTGCTCCCCGTCGTGAACGTGTACGTTCCGATGCCGGGGTTGCCGGGGTTGCTGCTCAACGCCCGCAGCTGATCGCCCGTCAGCGTCCGGACCACCTGGCCCCGGAAGAACAGGGTGACGGTCATCCGCGTCGAGTCCAGACCGACCGTGTTCCCGTACCCCAGGAAGTCCATCTGCATCTGCTGCATCGCGATGTTCGTGTTGTTCGTCGAGTTCGCGTTCCGCAGCATCAGCGTGAACTGCTCGCCCGCGACCATCTGCGTCGCCATCGCCTCTTCGTTGCCCAGCCCCGCGTCCCGCAGCACGACCATCCGCTGCGGGATCGTGATGTTGTGCGTGATCCGCAGGCCGCTCTCGAAGACCGTCCCCGTCGGCACCGGCAGCTGCGCCGTCAGGTCGTCCTCGATGTAACCCGAGAAGTCCTCGGTCACGACCTCAGGATCCCCGTCCTCGATCTCTTCCTGCGTCTGCAGGACCGGGATCGTCACGCCGAACACCGCGCGAACCTCACCGATCTCGTTGTCAACCAGGTCGCTCGGCGTGATCGTCAGCGAGAACAGCAGTTGGCGGGGCTCCAGACGCTCCACCACCGCCAGGCCCGCCATCGAGCTCAGATGCTCCGCGCCGCCCGCGGCCAAGTCGTGCCGCGACGCCAAGCCCCCGGAACCACCCAGGCCCGACTGGCCAAGCTGAGAAACAGGACGCGAATAGGGACGACGGGAGCGACGAGAACCCTTCATGGCTGCTCCTCAAGAGCGAGAGGCCGCGGTCCCTGCGGAGGAACGCGGCCGGTGTCAACAACTTCGAGCGCTGCACGCGTCACGCACGCCGCGCCACGGCCATTCGCAAGGCGCACGCCGGGGCGCGGCTCGGAATGGGGCGTGGATGGTAGCGACAACGCGTGCACCGCGGGAGACCTCTTTCGTGCCGAGACGCGCCCAAACGCGGACCCGGACATGTGCTTCTGCTAAGGCTCCGTCGTCGGCCCGGACTCGGACGTTCCCATCCGAACCAGGCAACCCTGACGGAGTTCGCGGCCTCGCTCCCGCAGCGTTCAGAACGCTCTCGGAGCACCAGCCGACAGGCCCGATGGCGACAAGCGGGGGTCGCCCAAGGGCCGGAGCGCGCACGCTGCGCCGCTCCACGACCGACAATCTACCGATACGTCGTCCGGAAAGCAAGGTTCCACAACCCCGCCAATCCCCTCTCAGGCACTTTGGGGCAACCACCCCCCTCCACCCGCCTCGTCCCTTCAACCCCAACCGCTTCATTCAATGCCGTACAAAATAATAACAAACTACAGGATCCGGGCCGCCCGTGGATAACTTCCGAGCACCACCATCTCCTTGCAGTGCTTCTCCGCCTCGGCGATCGCGTCCGCCATCGCCTTGTCGTCGCGATGCCCTTGAGCATCGATGAAGAACGCGTACGTCCAGTTGCTCCGCCCCGCCGGCCGCTTGTCGATGTGCGTCAGGTTGATCCCCGCGTCCCGGAACACCGCCAGCACGTCCACCAGCGCGCCCGGCTTGTTCAGCGTCGTGAACACGATCGACGTCTTGTCGTCGCCGGATCGCTGCGCCCGCTGGCGCGAGATCACGAAGAAGCGCGTGATGTTGTTCGGATTGTCCTCGATCTTCTCAAACAGCGTCCGAAGCCCGTAGATCTGCCCCGCCAGCGTGCTCCCGATCGCCGCCGTACGCCCCTCCGCCCCGATCGCCTCCGCCTGCTTGTACTCCTCCGCCGCGACCTGCGCCGCGCGGCTGCTGCTCGGCGCAGGCACCAGCTCCGCCTGCGGATACTGCGTCGCCAGCCACGTGCGGCACTGCGTGAACACCTCCGGCTTCGAGTGGATCCGCTTCACCTTGCTCGGCGCGCAGTTGGCCAGCAACGCGTGATGGATCTCGATCTGCACCTCGGCATAGACGTTGATCTGCCCCTTCGTCTCCGTGAACGCGTCCAGCGTCTCCACGATCCCCCCGCCCGTCGAGTTCTCGATCGGCACCAGCCCGTAATCCACGTGCCCGCGGATCACCTCCGTGAACACGCCCCGGATCTCGTGCAGATCCTCGTAGTCCACCGAAGAGCCGAACTGACGCACCGCCGCGAGGTGCGAGTACGACCCCGGCGGCCCCAGGTACCCGATCCGAAGCGCTCGCTCCAGGGCAAATGATCCGGACATGATCTCTTTGTACACCCCTTCGATCGCCCGAGCCGGCAGCGGCCCCTCGTTCATCTTCAGCACCCGCGAGAGCACCTCCTGCTCCCGATGAGGCGTGAAGATCGGCACGTTGTGCCTCCGCTTCACCTTCCCCACTTCCACCGCCAGCTTCGCACGCTCGTTCAGCAGCGCCACCAGCTTCTCGTCCAGCGCGCTGATCTTGATGCGAAGCCCGTCCAGGGCCGCCGGCGTCTTCGCGGACGCCGGCTTCTTCCGTTCACCCCCCTCGGACGCAGCGCCGCCCGGCCCGCGTTTGGCGTCCTTCGCGCCCGACTTCTTGGACCGATCACTCGATTTTCCGGAACGGGCCATGCATTCTCCAGAGCGTGTGGCACAATAACGAGAGCAGGACCGTAGATCCGGACCCGCGCACGTGTCGCGCTCCGAGTATCGGTCAGGACCGGCGTCAAGCCCAGACCGCCACGCTTGACGGGCTGGAAACAGGGTCGGGAGCGACCCGAATCACAGGAGCGTGCAGGACGTGCGCACATTCCCAGCCCTCTCGCTCGATGGACTCGATCGGCTCATCGCCCTCCTCCAAGGGCTGCCGATCGGAGTTCATGGAGGCGCAGTTCTTGCGCTGATTGCCGGCGTCTCCCTCTTCCTCTTCGGCGCCAGGGTCCTCAAGCCCTGCTTCGCCATCCTCGGCATGTGCGCCGGCTCTCTTGCCGGCGCCATCGCACTCCCCCTTCTGGGCGTCTCCCAGGTCGGCTCGTTCCCCTCCGTCTACGTCGGCCTCCTCGCAGGTGCCGTGGGCGGCATCGTCATCGCCTGCCTGCTCTTCCGCTTCGCCCTCGGCATCGCCAGCGGCGTCGTTTTCGCTGCCGCGGGCCTGCTCGGCGCCGCCATCTACCTCAACCACCAGCACCCCGGCACCATCGACCCGCCCGCACGCCTCCTCCTCGCTCCCGCTGGCAGCACAAGTTCCGACCGCCCCGAAACCAGCACCGGCGTCGCCGACCTCAACCCCGATTCGGCGATCACCTCACTGGCGCCCGACGGCTCAACCTTCACGCTTCCTCCGGGTGCCGATGGCAAGGGTGTCTCCGGTCTCTCCTCCGACACCGAGAAAGCCCTGCTCACCCACGCCGATCGTGCCCGAACCTTCGTCGATCAGATCTCCGCCCGCATGCACGCCGCGTGGGACTCCGTCGAGACGAGCCAGCGTCTCATCCTCACCGGTGGCGCGCTCGCGGGCGCCGTCGTCGGCGTCCTCTTCGGACTCACCATGCCCAAACGCTCCGCCGCCATGGTCACATCCCTCGCCGGCGCCGCGATTGTTCTGGCCTCGTCCGTCTGGCTCGCCGGCGCGGCGGACGCACCCGGCAAGGACCTGCTCGAACTCCAGCCCCGCGGCATCGGCATCGCCCTCGCGCTCGCCACCCTGACGGGCATGGTGCTCCAGCTCACCGTCACCGCAAAGAAGGGCGGCACGCCCCAAAGCGACGCGTGATATCCAAGCGACCGCCCCAGTTGGCGAGTCCGCTCGAACGAACACACGCTTGCAGAAACCTCAGTTCCGGTCGGCGATCCGCATCGACGCGGTCTCGGCACGGTCGCCCGAGTCCGCGTGCGGCCCCGGCTCGTGACGCTCCGGCGTCGGCGCGTTGTGCCCGCTCGCGGGGACCTGCGCCGCCTCGCGGCTGGCTTCCATCAGCCCGCTGCCGAACACCGACAACGCAACCACCAGCACCGCCGCGATGAACCCGGAGAACGCCCGCGCCGGGAACGGCGCCGACATCGGCTGAGGGCCGTTGTTCGGATCTTCCAGCAGAGCCACCCCCGCGAACCGCAGGTAATAGAACGCCGCGATCGCAGAGTTGATGCCCAGCACGACCACCAGCACGATCTCGCCCGCCGCGATCCCCGCCGTGAAGAGCGGCAGCTTGCTGAAGAACCCAAGCAGCGGGGGCAGACCCAGCAGCGAGAGCGAGGAGATCACCAGCGTCCACCCGAGCATCGGGCGCGTGGCGCACAGCCCGCGCAGATCGTCGAACGAATCGACCTCCACCGGCCGCCCGTCGCGCCCGCGCCGCTCAAGCCCCGCGAGCACCGCGAACGCCCCGACGTTCATCACGCCGTACGCCGCGAGATAGAAGAGGACCGCCGCGAGCCCGTTGTGCGCAAAGGTCGCTCCGGCGTCACCCGGGCCCGCCAGAAGCCCGACGAGCATGTACCCCGAGTGGGCGATCGACGAGTAGGCAAGCACGCGCTTCGGGCTGGACTGCACCACGGCCATCACGTTGCCGACCGTCATTGTCACCGCGGCCATCACCCACAGGACCAACCGGAGGGAGCCGGGCAGGGCGTGACCGGTCGCGTCATGGGAGCCGTGCGAGGCGTGGCCCACGTGGTCCCACCCGACGAGCGACAGCAGCAGAATCAGACTCAGGAAGCCCGCGGTCTTCGGAACGAACGCGAGGAACGCCGTCACCGGTGACGCCGCGCCCTGGTAGACGTCGGCCGTGTAGAAGTGCATCGGCACCGCGGCGATCTTGAACGACACACCGATGATCGCCAGCACCATGCCCGCGAGCGTGATCGGGCCAAGCCCGTTCTCCGAGATCGACGAAGCAATCTCCACGAACTTGGTCGAGCCGGTCCCGCCGTAGATCAGCGCGAACCCATACAGGAAGACCGCGGCGCCGAGCGCGCCGAGGAAGAAGTACTTGACGCCGGCTTCTTGCGAGCGAGTGCCCCGCGTCGACATCGTCACCATGACATACGTCGGCAGCGATGTGAGCTCGAGGGCCAGGAAAAGCCAGATCAGGTCCGTCGCCGACGCGCACAGCATCACGCCCGTCAGCGAGAAGAGAAGGAACGCGTAGAACTCCGCGCGATTGGTCCGAAGCGCGTCGAACACGCCGCCGCGCAGCACCCGCGCGTCCTCCTCGCGATCGACCGTCCCCGCGACCAGCAGAACGAGCAGCACGCCCACGAGCGCGACCAGCGCCTTCGCGTACGGCGCCATACCGGGGAGCATCCCGTCCCCGGCGGGGCCGTTCACCGCGAAGATCGCCGCGAGGAGAAGCCCACCCGCGCTCAGAAGGCCGCACGATCGCCGCACCGGCAGACTCGGCGACAACCCGATCACCATCACCAGGCACGTCGTCAGAAACGTGACGATCTCCGGCACCAGCAGGGCGAGTTTCTCGTTCACTTGCCACCCCCCTCGTGCCCGCTCGACACCATCATCACTTCCGGTGCCGAACCGGTCGCCGGCGCCGACGCCTGCACACCGTGGCCCTTCTCCGGACGCTCACCCGCCAGATGGATCGTCTCCACCACGCGGTTCACCGCCGGCTCCAGCGCCCGGATCACCGGTTGAGGGAACAGGCCCAGCACCAGGCAGAGCACCGCCAGCGGCAGAAGCACAAAGATCTCTCGCTCACACAGATCACGAGGCAGCGGGCCGTGCGAGTGCCCGTGTCCGTCGTGGTGGCCGTGCCCATGCCCCCCACCATGACCAGCGCCATGACCAGGGTGGTGATGCCCCGCCGGAAGCACCAGCGGTCCCCACACGACCTTGCCGACCATGTAGAGCAGGTACATCGCCGCGACGATCATGCCGAGTCCGGCGATCAGCGCATACCAGAAGCCGAGCGAGCCGCCCGTGCCGCCGGGCAGCGAGCCCCAGGCGTCGCCCGCCTGGAACGCGCCCATCAGGCACATGAACTCGCTGATGAATCCGTTCAGACCCGGCAGACCGACCGACGCCATCGTGAAGAAGACCATGAACGTCGCCCACACCGGCATGTGTGCCGCGAGGCCCCCCAGCTCCTTCATCGACCGCGTATGGAACCGCTCGTAGACCATGCCGATCAGGAGGAAGAGCGCTCCCGTCGACAGGCCGTGATTGATCATGTAGAGCACCGAGCCCGTGATCCCGACCGTGTTCAGCGACGCAAGGCCGAGGATGCAGAAGCCAAGGTGCGCAACCGACGAGTACGCGACCAGCTTCTTCACATCCGTCTGAACCCAGCAGATCAGCCCGCCATACAGGATTCCGATGATCGACAGCGTCGCGATCACCGGCGCGAACTCGATCATCGCCGCCGGCACGAACGGAAGCACGAACCGGAACATGCCGTACGTTCCGAGCTTCAGCAGCACGCCCGCCAGCACCACCGAGCCCGCCGTCGGCGCTTCCGTGTGCGCCAGAGGCAGCCACGTGTGCACCGGGAAGAGCGGGATCTTGATCGCAAAGCCGCACATCATCGCCAGCAGCAGCCACCCCTGGATGTTCGCGGGCATCGCCTGGGCCGCCGCCTCCAGCGCCCCGATGTCGAACGTCCAGCGACCCGCCGTCTCGATTCCCACCGACTCGAGCTGCGTCGCGTTGTACCACCCGACATACACAAGACCCGCAAGCGTGATGACCGAGCCGGTGAAGGTGTACAGGAAGAACTTGGTCGCCGCGGCCTTCCGGTTCGTCGACCCGAACAGCGAGATCAGCACGTACATTGGCACCAGCGTGAACTCGAAGCACGTGTAGAAGAAGACCACGTCGCGGGCGCAGAACACGCCAGTCATCGCCGCCTGCAGCACGAGGAGCCACGCGTAATAGGTCCGCTCCTTCTGCGAGATCGCCGTGAACGAGCAGAAGACGCAGATCGGCCCGAGCAGCAGCGTCAACGCGATCAGCAGCATCGCCACCGAGTCGACGCCGACCGAGAGCTCGAGGCCAAGGGCCGGCAGCCACGCCCACGCCGCCTCGAGCTGCATCGCGCCCGGGCTGCCCCAGTCGAATCGCCCCAGTGCGTTCACGCCGACTGCCGCCGCGAGCAGCGTGCCGATCACGGCCAGGAACTTCGATTCCTGCGCCGGACGCAGCGCGATCAGGGCCGCGAACACCAGCGGGATCAGGATGAGCAGGACCAACTCCACCGGGAACTCCTTCGAGGGCGTTTACAGCCCGGCGATCGACGCGAGGAAGACGATCAGAAGCAACAGCGCAACACCCCCGGCCATCTGCACCGCGTACCCGTGCAGGTTGCCCCCCTGCAGAGGACGCAGCCCGGAGCCGAACGCGCGGGGAATCCAGCCGAACGTGTTCACCAGGCCATCCACCAGCAGCTTGTCCACATACGCAAAGACGATCGAGACCAGGTGCAGCGGCTTCACGATCAGGAAGTCGTAGATCTCGTCCACGAACCACTTGCCCTGCGCCAGCTTCGGGATCGGCCCGAGCAGAGGCACCAGCTTGTCCGCGTTCGCCGTCGCCGCGGTCTTCCGCCCGAGATAGTGCAGGCCAAAGGCGATGATGATTCCGACCGCGCCGACGATGCCCGACACGTAGTACATGACCTTGTGCGGGTCCATGCCGAGGAACGTGCCGTGGGCGTGTCCCTCGCTGCCGTGCGCATCGTGCGCGACCGCCGGCAGGTTTGCCGAAGACTCGTGCACCATCTTCGCGACCCAGCCGCCGTGGTCCCCAAGGAAGTACAGCCCCGCCGCGCCGATCGAGAGCACCGTCAGTGCCGCAAGCACGAAGTTGATCGCCCAACCCGGCGCGTGCGGATGGAACTCCCCAGATCCATGGCCGGCAGCGTGCCCGTGACCATGATCCGCGGCATGCGCGTGATCCCCATGTGCATCATGCCCGTGGTCGCCATGCCCATGATCCCCATGTGCATGATCCGCGTGCGCATGCACCTCATCGCCCGGCTCAAAGGACTTCGGCCCGACGAAAACGCGGAAGAAGACACGGAACGTGTAGTACGCAGTCAAACCCGCCGTCAGCAGCAGGATCCAACCGATCGGCGCCATGTGGGGCGTCACGAAGGCCTCGGCGAGAATCATGTCCTTCGAGAAGTACCCCGCCGTGAACGGGAAGCCCGCCAGGTTCAGACACCCGACGAGCATCGCCAGCGCCACCACCTGCCACCCCTTCATGAACCCTACGCCCGACAGCTTCCGCAGGTCGAGCTGCCCCGCGAAGCCGTGCATCACAGCGCCGCAGGCAAGGAACAGCGACGCCTTGAAGAACGCGTGCGTGAAGACATGGAACGCCGCGCCCGTGCTCGTCAGCACGCCCAGGCCCGCGAACATGTACCCGAGCTGCGACACCGTCGAGTACGCCATGATCCGCTTGATGTCGAACTGGGCCATGCCGATCGTCGCCGCGACCAGCGCCGTCAGGGCCCCCACCCACGCCACGATCGGCAGGGCGTACTCAGACACGAGGAACAGCGGATAGGTCCGCGCGATCAGGTAGACGCCCGCCGTCACCATCGTCGCCGCGTGGATCAGCGCCGACACCGGCGTCGGGCCTTCCATCGCATCGGGCAACCACACGTACAAGGGGAGCTGCGCCGACTTGCCGAACGCGCCGACCATCAGCAGGATCGGAATCAGCTGCACGGTGAACGGAATCTCGTCAAAGTGCCCCGCCTGCGCCGCCTCGATGTACGGGCGCGCCGCGTCGAGCAGCACCTTGTACTCCACCGACCCGAACTGCACGAACGCCAGGAAGACGCCCAGGGCCAGCCCCAGGTCGCCGATCCTGTTCATGATGAATGCCTTCTTCGCCGCCGCGACCGCCGAGGGCTTCTTGTAGAAGTACCCGATCAGCAGGTACGAGCACAGGCCCACACCCTCCCACCCCAGGTAGAGCAGGATCAGGTTGTCGCCCATCACGAGGCAGGCCATCGAGAAGACGAAGAGCCCGAACGCCGCGAAGAAGCGGCAGTACCCGGCCCCGACATCATGGCTCATGTACTCGCTGGCATAAAGGGCAATCAGCGTCGCCAGACCCGTCACGAACAGCATCCACAGGCACGTCAGCGAATCGACGTAGAACCCGAAGTTCGCGACAAGCGCCTGCCTCTGCCCCTGCGAATCCGTCCACCCGAGGTTGATCCACTCCCACGCCACCGTGACCGACCGCCCGCCCGCGAACTGCTGGAACATCCACACCGTCAGCATGAACGAGATGCCCAGGCACAGCACCGTAAGCCACGCCGGAAGCTTGCTCTTCACCTTTATCGCGGCACAGACGCCGCACAGAATGCACGACAGCAGCGGCAGCGCCGGGATCAGCCCGATCCACCACGCCCCCGCGCCGACCGGCTGGATCGGGGCGTGCGCCGCGTCCGGCGCGCCGAGCATGGCGGGAAGAACGGCCTGAAGGATGTCCGAAGCGATCGTCACGTTCCGAACCTCTCACCCGATGCCCTCAATCAGCCCGGGTTCAGTGCAGGGTCAGCCCTTCATCTCCGTCCACTCGTCCGCATCCAGCGACTCACGCTTCCTGAACAACAGCACGACGAGCGCCAGCGCCATCGCCGCCTCCGCCGCCGCCACCGTCAGCACGAAGATCACGAACGTCTGCCCGCTGTGCTCGAGGTGGAACCGGCTGAACGCGATCAGCGCCAAGCCGCCCGCCTGGAACATCAGCTCCGTGCACAGGAACATCACGATCAGGTTCCGCCGGGTCAGAAACCCGATCAGACCGATCGCGAACATGATCGCCGACACCAGCAGATAGTGCGCCAGCGTCGCACCGCCCATCGGCGTCGGGAAACCCTGCTGCGCGAGCACGATCAGGTCCGCTCCCATCACGCGCCCCCCTCCGCGCCGCGGCTTTCCATGAGGTGACGGGCCTGGCGGGCCTTCGCCTCCTCATCGATCTCCACCTGACGCCGCGACAGCACCACTGCGCCCAGCATCGCCATCAGCAGGATCACGCCCGCGATCTCGATCGAGCCGGGGTGCGCGTTCAGCAGGTTGAAGCCGAGCGCCTCAACGTTCTGCACGCCCAGATTCTCCGGGAACCCCACCCACCGCTCCCCATCCGGCCCCGTCACCATCGCCCGACGCCCCTCCACGTCGATCTGGGGCTTCCCGTCCGCGTAGGCCACTCGCTCCTTCCGATCGATCAGCCCCGCATCCTTCAGCCCATCCTCCACACGCCGGGGCAACTGCAACAGCAACGCATCCGCCGAGACCCCGGCGTTCCGCGGCTCCAGCTTCGCCGAACCCGCAAACAGCATCCCCGTCAGCACCGCAACCAACGCCATGCTCGCCACCGTCGCCGCGAGCGGCTCCCGTGCCGCCGTGTCGTACGCCTTCAGACCCTCCGTCCGATCCTCGGTCGGCGCCTGCGTCGCCAGCATGATCACAAAGAGATAGGTGATCAGGATCGCGCCGGCATACACAATGACGAGCGCGAATGCCATAAACTCCGCTGAAAGCAGGAGATACAACCCGCACGAGGCCAGAATCGTCAGAATAAAGTAGATCGCCGAATAGACCGGCCGGGGATGGGTCACCACCCGGAGGGCCGCTCCAAGTCCAACCAGGGAAAAGACATAGAAGTAAGGGCTGGGCAGCGCGTCCTTCGACTTCAGCCCCATGAGGACCAGAACCACACCCAGCCCCGCCGCCGCGAGGATTCCACCGATGATCTGGGGGCTGACCCGAGCCCGCGGCAGGGCAACGCAGAGCCCAAGCCCCACGAGCGCCAATCCCAGGTACAGCGCGATCGGATGGATAATCTGGTCCAAGACCGGCCCTTCTGAAGCGAACCAACGCCCGCGAAGCGATACCCGCAGCCGCGGCCAGACCGCGCACCCGGACGCTAGGGCCAACAGGATAGATGCCGCGCCCCCACCCTTCAACCAACCCGACTCCGAGGCCCGCGGGGTGCTGGGGTTTGGGTGCTGGGACGCCCAATGCCCAATGCCGACTCAACCCGGATCTACCATCGCCCCAATGGCCGCCCGCTGGCAGACCCACCTCCCCAACGCCCTCACCATGCTCCGCGTCGTGCTGACCGGGGCGCTCATCTTGCTGGTGGCCCTCCGGCCAGCCCCGTTCCCCGTTGGATCGTCCGAACCGGATGCGGGCCTGCTGCTCGCGTGCGCCCTGTTCGTGATCGCCGCCATCACCGACGCCCTCGACGGCTTCCTCGCCCGCCGGTGGCGCGTCGTCTCCAGGTTCGGGCGCATCATGGACCCGTTCGCGGACAAGGTGCTGGTGCTCGGGGCGTTCATCATGCTCGCCGGCCCGGCGTTCACCACCGCCGATGGCACGCTCGTCTCGGGCGTTGAGCCCTGGATGGTCGTCGTGATCCTCGCTCGCGAACTCCTCGTCACCTCCATCCGCGCGATCCTCGAGGGCGACGGCATCGACTTCTCCGCCGGCTGGGCCGGCAAGGCCAAGATGATCCTCCAGGCCATCGTCGTCCCCTTGATCCTCGTCCTTCTCGTGTGGGGCGCGCCCGAGAGCGGCTCGGCGAGAGCGTGGGTGATCGATGCCTCGGTGTGGGCGACCGTCGCGGCAACAGTCCTCAGCGGCGTGCCGTACGTGACGCGCGCGATCGGCGCCCGCCGCTCGCTGGGAGACGCCGCGTGAGAAAGACCCCGCGCACCTTCCATCTCATCACCACCTTCGGCCTGGGCTTCCGACGCCCCGCCTCCGGCACGTGGGGCTCCATGCCCCCCGTCATTCTCGCCGCTCTGCTCATGCTCACTGGCCTGGGCCCGCGCGAGAACCCCATCGTCTACTTCGGCGCGCTCGCTTTCGTCCTCGGTCTCTTCTGCTGGGCGTGCATCGCGCACGGCGACCTCGCAGAAGTCCGCTTCGGCGAGAAGGACCCGTCCGAAGTCGTCGCCGACGAAACCGCCGGCCAGTGCATCCCGCTGCTGGCCATCCCCTGGGCCGGACTTACCGACTGGCCCCGCACCCTTGCCACCCTCGCCTTCTGCTTCATCGCCTTCCGCGTGATGGACATCTGGAAGCCCCCGCCCGCACGCGGCCTCCAGCGCCTCCCCGGCGGCTGGGGCATCCTCATCGACGACCTCGTCGCCGGCCTCTACGCCGCACTCGCGGTCAACCTGTTTGTGTGGTTGTTGCCTTGATCGTCCCGAAGGGACGTAGGAATGTAGCCACGGGTGGAGCGAAACCCGCTTCGGGTGAGCGGAACCCGTGGAAGCGAGCACACCGCCCCTCTTCTTTCTTCCTTGATCTCTGAGCCCCGGAGGGGCGACGGGCTTCCTCACTCAACTCGCTCTCCGCGCGTGCCTCGCAACGCGACGACGAATCACCATGATCCATGCGCCCGCCGAAACGACGAGTGAGCACATGATCGCGACATCCCAAGCCGCCAATGCCGCATACGACCCGATCACAACTGCCGACTCGCCGGGAGCGGATCTTCGATAATGAATCTCGATGTTGGCACCGATCGGGTAGAGCGCCATCACGCGCTTGACCTCGCCGGCTCCGAACACGCGGTCCGGTATCGAGTACCTAGTACCTCGGAACGTTTGGCCTGCCACTGCGTACTCGTATGCCACCACCGGTCGATGCCCCGATCGAGCGCGGCCCACAGTCACGTAAGCGGAATGCGCCGCCTGCACCGTGGCGTTCGTTCTCGCCCACTGACGCGGATCAACACGCCGTTCGGCTGCGACAAACAGCACCAGTAACGCAACGAACGTCGCGCACGCTGCGAAACCGACGCCGTGTGGATCGCGTAACGCTCGTCCCATGAACTGATGCTATCGAATCACCGCGGCCACGAATCATTTCCATCGTTCTGATCCGGCAGCTTCCGGTCCGGATCGAGCGTGATCCGCTTGATCCGCCTGCCGCCCGTGTTGATCGCCGCCCGGTGCGTGTCGCTGCTGAACCACGCCTCCACGGGGATCCCCCGCCGCTCCGTGCTCCCGTCCGTGTACTCGATCTCGTACACCGCGGGCATCACGATCCGCCGGTTCGACTTGAACACCGCGCTCGCGCCCGACCCATCGCTCGCCTCGCCGTTGTCGAACCCCTCGCACGACTGGTCGAACGTCCCGTTCTCATAGAACCACCCGCGCCAGAACCACGCAAGGTCCATCCCCGACTCGTTCTCCATCAAGCGGAAGAAGTCCGCCGGCTGCGGGTGCTTGAAGGCCCACTGCTCGATGTACGCCTTGAACGCCCGGTCGAACCGCTCCGGCCCCAGCACACGCTCACGCAGCAGCACCAGCGCCGCCGCGGGCTTCGCGTACATCATCCGCCCCAGCCGCCCATCCGCCAGCCGATCCGGATGCGTCATCATCGGCTGATCATCGCCCTGGCGCATCTCCGCCACGAACGTCCGCGGATCGCCCCGGCGCGGCACACTCTCCGGGTATCGCTCAAGGTTGCAGTAATAGTTGATGAACGAGTTGAAACCCTCGTCCTGCCACGCGTGCCGGCGCTCGTCGTTCGACACGATCATCGGGAACCAGTTGTGACCGATCTCGTGCGTCGTCACGCCGAAAAGCGCCCGCTCGTCGGCTCTCGCGCGGCAGAAAATCACCATCGGGTACTCCATCCCCCCGACAATCCCGTTCACGTTGATCGCCGTCGGGTACGGATACCTGAACCACATCCGGTTGTAGTGCTCGATCGAGAATCGCAGCATGTCCGTGCTCTTCACCCACTGCGACAACCCCTCCTTCGGATAGAGCGACATCACGAGCGTCCCGCGCCCGTTCCCCGCGGCGCTCGACCCGTTCCACACCCCGCTCGCGTCCGCGTCCACCGCCGCCGCGTCCCAGATGAACGCCTCCGAGCTCGTCCACGCGAACGTCCGCACGTCCCGCGCGACAAACCGCCACGTCAGCGGCCCATCGCCGAGCGGCCTGCTCGACGGCACGCCGACCTCCTCGGCCCCGCGCACAATCACCGTCTCGCGCGAGCGCTTCGCCCGCTCCAGCCGCTCCACCTGCGTCGGCGTCAGCACCTCCGACGCGTTCACAAGCTCCCCCGTCGCGCCCACGATGTGATCTCGGGGCACCGTCAGTGAGACATCAAAGTCGCCGAAGTTCGTGTGGAACTCCCCCGCGCCGAGGTACGGCAGCGTGTTCCAACCCGACACGTCATCGAACGCACACACCGCCGGAAACCACTGCGCCACCTGGAAGATCGTCCCCTGCTCCACCTTCTCCACGCCCATCCGGTCCGATCCATACGGCGGCAGATCAAACGCATAGTCCAGCTCGACCTGCACCTCACCCCCGTTCGGCGCCACCGGCATCGGCAGATCGATCCGCCCCACCGTGTCGTACACATCCAGCTTCAGCGTCTGCTGTGTGCCGCCCGACGGCTGGAGAAGCGTCACGCGCGTGATCTCGTACCCGCCGTCGAACCCGTCGCGATTGCCGAAGCGACGCCCCTTCCCCCACGCCCGCGCCCCGACGCTCTCGCGATCGAACAGGTTCTGCTCCAGCGACATCCAGATGAAGGGCAGCGGCTCCGGCGAGTTGTTCACGTAGCGGAAGCGCAGGGTCGACGTCAGCCGCCGCTTCTCCGCGTCCAGCGTCGCGCGGATCGTGTAATCGACGCGCTGCTGCCAGTACGCGTGCCCCGGCCGTCCCGACGCGCTCCGAACGCCGTTCGGCGTCGGCAGGTCCAGCGGATCGAAGATGTCACGCCCGTAGCGGTCCGTCGGCGTGCCACCCACCGCGACACCCCTCCCCACAGCGTCGGCCGACGGATTCGCCGCTCGCCCCTGCGTCGCTTCACATCCTGAGAGAACGAGCGCACCCGCCGCCAGGAGTGCCGCGAGAGTTGTCACAAGGTTCCGCATCATGCCTCTGCTCCATTCCGCACGTTGCCGACACCGCACGCGCCGCGCGATGCCCTCACTCCGTCACTCGCCTTCAGCCGTCCACACGTTGTTGCCGCGATCGACATCCGGCAGCACGCGCTCCGGATCGACCTCCACCTTCGTCAGCGTCCGGCCGCCGAGCGGCGCCGTCGTCGTCCACGCCCGCGAGCGCGACCAGACCTCCGCCGGCAGGGACATCTCCTCCGTCGAGCCATCCTCGAATGTAAGCCGCAGGAAGACCGGCAGCGGCATGTCCTCCGCCTCGCCCTCATCCCGCTCCTCGTTCGACGCCCCGCTCGTGATCGTCACGCGCACCCGGTCCCGCTGGCGATCCGGATACACGCCCCCGATCCCCTGATCCGGGATCGCGGTCGAGTAGACCCACGCCCGCCAGAACCACGCAAGGTCCATTCCCCCGACGTTCTCCATCGTGCGGAAGAAGTCCTCCGGCCTCGGGCTCTTGAACTTCCATCGCTCGATGTACGCGCGGAACGCGCGATCGAACCGCTCCGGCCCCATCACCCGCTCGCGCAGCACGATCATCATCCACGCCGGCTTGTCGTACGCCAGCCACCCGAGCGACCCCGGCCACATCCGGTCCGGGATCGTCTCCATCGGCTGCGCCGTCTCCGACTCGAACTGCTCGTTCCACCCCTCAAAGTCAAAGTACGGCATCACCTTTCCGTACCGATCCACCTCGCAGTAATAGTTGATGAACGTGTTGAACCCCTCGTCCATCCACGCGTGACGCCGCTCGTCCGTGTTCACCACCATCGGGAACCAGTTGTGCCCGATCTCGTGCGTCGTCACGCCGAAGAGCCCGTACTCGTCGCCCCGGTCGCCGCAGTAGACGATCATCGGGTACTCCATACCCGGCACGTGCCCGTTCACGTTGTACGCCACCGGGTACGGATAACGGAACCACATCCGGTTGTAGTGCTCAATCGAGAAGCGGAGCATGTCCGTCGAGTCCTTCCAGATCGACGCGCCCTCCTTCGGATAGAGCGACATGCAGAGCGTGCCGCCGACATTGGTCGCATTCCCATCCACCGCCGCCGCGTCCCAGATGAACGCGTCCGATGAACTCCACGCGAACGTGCGCACGTCCCGCGCCTTGAACCGCCACGTCAGCGGCCCATCCCCCGCCGGACGCGATCCCGTCGCTCCCACCTCCTCCGGTCCGAGCACCATCACGGTCTGGCGCGATGTCCGCGCCCGCTCCAGCCGCTCGCGCTGCGCCGCCGTCAGCACCTCACCCGCATTCACGATCTCACCCGTCGCGCCCACGATGTGCCCCCGCGGCACCGTGATCGCCACCTCATAATCCCCGAAGTCCGTATAGAACTCCCCCACGCTCATGTAGGGCAACGTGTTCCACCCGTGCACGTCATCAAACCGCGCGATCGCCGGAAACCACTGCGCCAGCAGGTAGATCGTCCCCTGCGAAACCTCCTCGTACCCCATCCGGTCCGACCCGTACGGCGGAATGTCGAACGACCACGCGATCGAAATCTCCACCCTCTGACCACCCGGACCCAGCTCGCGAGGCAGATCGATCCGCCCCACCGTGTCGAACACCTTCATCTCCACCGGCTTCCCATCCACCATCACCCGTTCGATCACGTTCCCGCCCGCAAAGTCGCGCGGCACGCCCCCGAGCCCGAAGTCCTCGCTCCCCGCCACCGCCCCGATGCTCCCCGGCCTGTACAGGTTCTGCTCCAGGTGCACCCACACCTCGCGCAACGTCGTCGGTGAGTTGTTCGTGTACGTGATCTTCTCCGTCGCCCGCACGCGATGCGCCTCGGCATCCAGCACCGCCTCGATCTGATAATCCGCCCGCTGCTGCCAGTACCCCGGACCCGGCTCCCCGCTCGCCAGTCTCGCCGCGCTCGGTGCCGGAAGCGTCAACGGGTCGAACGCCCCGCCCGGCATCCGAGACACCGGCGCCCGGAAGTGCGACTTCACAACACCCGCGTCCGGACGAAGCACCACCCCCGACGTGTCGTCATCCGCATGCGCCAGCTCGGCCTGCGCATCGTGCGTCTCGTGCGCCGTGGCGCATCCAAGCCCCATGACCACGATCAGAGCGAGCAATCCTGTCGCGATACCGAACAAACTGTGGCGCATGCCGGGCTCCAACTCCGGCTCGCGCCGCACGCGCCACGGCGTGCCCGCACGCCGGAGACGTGGGACGGGGAAGAAGCATACCGACCGCGCCGCGCACCGGTTCCGGGCTGGCCCCGTCCGCGGCTCACTCTCGCTCACAACTTGAGCTGCCAGAAGATCACGTCGTGCCACCGATCGAACTTCCTGCCGCACTCGCTGAACACACCGACCCGCTCGAACCCGACCGACTCGTGCAGCTTCACGCTCGCCTCGTTCGGCAGCGTCGCGCCCGCCACAAGCAGGTGGAACCCCGCCTCCCTCGCCCTGCGGATCAGCTCCTGATACAGCGCCCTGCCCACACCCTTCCCCTGCACATGCCGCGCCACATAGATCCCCGTCTCCGCTGACAGCGCATACGCCTCGCGCGTCCGCCACACGCCGCACTTGGCGTACCCCGCGAACGCGCCATCCGCCTCCGCCGCGACCCACGGATACCTCGCCCGCCCCTCCACCCACGTGCGCCGGAACTGCTCCTCCGTCTCCGGCGTGTACCCGAAGTGAACCGCCGTGTGCTCGATGTAGTGGTTCGCCAGCGCGCACGCCGGCGCCACATCCCGTTCCTCAAACGCCCTCACCACCACCGGCCCCATCGCGCTCGCTCCTCTTCCTTCTCTCATACGTTCCGATCGAGCAACCTGTAACTCACCGCCTCGGACACGTGGTCCGCGCCGATCCCGTCCGACTCAGCCAGGTCCGCGATCGTCCGCGACACGCGCCTGATCTTGTCGTACGCACGCGCCGACAAACCAAGCTCCGTCATCGCCGTCCCGAGAAGCGTCATCGCCTCTTTCGACATCGGCGCGATCTGATCCAGCATCTTGCCGCTCAACCTCGAGTTCGTCACCAGCGGCCCCTGCCTCGCGATCTGCCTCGCCCGCGCCCGCTCCGCGTGCTCGCGCATCTCCTTCGTCCCCGTCCCCGCCGGCCCGCCCCGCATGCCACCCGACAACTGCTCCCACTTCACCGCCGGCGCCTCAACGTGGATATCAATCCGGTCCAGCAGCGGCCCCGACACCCGCGACAGATACCGCTCCATCTCCCGCTGCCCGAACTCACCCACCGGCATGTTCCCCTTCGGCGTCGGATTCATCGCCGCCACCAGCATGAAGCTCGCCGGGAACTTCATCGCCCCGTGCGACCGCGCGATCGTCACCACATGATCCTCGAGCGGCTGCCTCAGCGTCTCCAGCACCTGCCTCGGAAACTCCGGCAACTCATCAAGGAACAGCACACCCCGGTGCGCCAGCGACACCTCCCCCGGCCTCGGGATCACCCCTCCCCCCACCACCGCCGGCGACGACGCCGTGTGGTGCGGGCACCGCACCGGACGCACGCACACCAGCCCCGACTCCCCCGCCGCCTCGTGCAGCTTCCCCGCCGCGGAATAAATCCGCGTGATCTCCAGCGCCTCCTCCTGCGTCAGCCCCGGCAGCACACCCGGCAATGCCTTCGCCATCATCGTCTTGCCCGTCCCCGCCGGTCCGAGCATGAGAAGGATGGGTCCAAGTGACCGGCACGGACCTCGTCGTCCGCTCCTGCCAGTGGCGCACAATCCGAATAGGTTGTGGGCAACTGGCCGGTACGGGAACGCGTGGAACCGGTGGCGTCGGACTCGTACCCGCTCGCGGCACGGGTGCCCGACGATCGCCCGTGTGGCGTCCCTTGGGCGGCCACCGCCAACCTGATAGTCACGCGCTCGATCCGCCACGGGTGCCCCCCACTGCCTTGGATCCGACCGTCCTTGCCCCTCTCGAACCCCGCCTGCGACCGGGCCGCCTCAACGTCGATCCGCGTCACCACCGACCTCAGGATCGCGCGCTTCTGCGTGTCCGTCAAGCGGGTCCTTCCGGCGAGCAGGGTCTGGACACTCCGGACCACCCGCTCGGCGAGGGTGGCGTCCACGGCCACGGCCTTGGAACGCTGCTCGGCGAGGTCGGCGCGGAGCCGGTCCAGCGCCTGCCGCTCCTTCTGCGTCTTGGCGGCGAAGGTCTCCCGGTCGATCTCTTGGTTGGCGCGCATGTCCACGAGGTTGTCCAGACGCCGCTCGGCCTTCCCGATCTGCTCCTCCAGATGCTCGATCTCGCGTGCGACGATCTCTTGGTCGTGGGAGTTGCTGGCCTGCCGCATCAGCCGCTCGACGAACTCTGGGCCGGTCGTGAGGGAGGCGAAGGTCGCCCACACCGACTCCTCGACCTGCTTGATATCGAGCCACGGATGCCCGGTGCCGTGCTTGGCGGCGGTGTAGAACCGCTTCCTGCCGTCGGAGTCGCCGCCCGCCCTGAGCCCGTTGATGTGGAGCAGGCCCGTCAGCATCCGCGGCACGGCCGTTCTGGGCTGCTTCGGCATCCCGTGTACGGCGTCCCACGTCGCGCGATCGATGATCGCCGGGTGGGCGTCGGGAACGAGGATGGCTTTGGGGTTGTTGAGATCCAGCCGGAAGGAGCGGGTGCCGCGCTCCGCCACCCAGACGTTCGACGCCTGCACGCCGATGTACAGCGGGTTCTGGAGGATCCGGCGGATGGTCGTGCCCCCCCACTTCCCGCTGCGCGGGGGCGTCACGCCCCGCTCGTTGAGCATCTTGGCGATCGCCTTCTCTCCCCGTCCAGCCAGCCGCTCCGCGAAGATCATGCGGACCGTTCTCGCCTCATCCTCGACGACGTGCAGGGTCCCGTGCCCCGCCATCCCCTTCAGCGGGTTCCTGTATCCGTACGCCGCCGGGCCGGAGTTCTTCTTCCCCTGCGACGCCCTCTCGCGTTTGCCCCGGTGCATGCGCTCCTTGATGCGGTCGGATTCGGTGCGGTCCACGAGTGACTGGATCCCGACCATGAAGCGCTCGTCGATGCTCGCGAGGTCGCGGGGGAGCCCGTTGATCAGCAGTTTGACGCCGCGCTCCCGGAGTTCCCGGAGGAGCAGTGCGACTTCCAGTTCGTCGCCACGCGTCAGCCGGGATTGCTCGATCACCCAGATCGCGTCCGGCTCGTGCTCGCGAACGGCGGCGAGGACCTGCTGCAGCACACGGCGGTCGCTGGACGCCTGCGATGCGGACTCGCACCCCTTGAACTCCCCGACCGTCGTCCAGCCGCGCTCGGCGGCCATGGCGCGGTAGGTCCGCTGCTGGGCATCGAGGGACGCGCCCTCGCTGGCCTGCTTCTCGGTCGAGACCCTGTAAAGCGCGATCACGCGCATGTGTGGCAACTCCTTTCGCGGCCACGGTTTCCGAGTGGCCCGCCCACACCCTTACCTCGAGTCGCTCGCATCAATCAAGGCCACCGCTAAGGCCACCGGCGGCTCCGTGAGCCAGCGCGAGACGATGTCCACGACCCGGGCGCAGTCGCCCTTGCGGGCCGCCGCGAGCACCTCGTTCTTGATGACCAGTTCCGCGCCCTCAACCCGGGTCGCCTCGTCCAGCACGGCGCGGGCGAAAAGGTCAGCATCAGGTGGGCCCGACGGGTGGGTACCGCTCATGCGCCCACCTCCGGTGAACCGGTGGAATCTGATGTTGCCGGTGGATGGGCCGCATGGGCCGCATGGGCCGCATTTGGCACCCCGTCCCCCCATGCGGCCCGTGCGGCCCGTGGGTCGGACGCTTTCTCAAGAATGAACACGCGTTTCTTGTCGCGTCCCTGCCGTCGCGTCGGCAGATGGACCCGAACGCCGACCTCCTCCAGATCGGGCGTGATGCGTCTGATCTCGCTCGCCAGTGTCTTGGCGTTCGTCGGCCACCCCTTCGAGCGTGCCCCCGGCTCCACCGCTCGGCACAGCACCTCGAGCAGTTCCGACGCTGACCCCCTGAAGGGCCCCCCGTCGAGCAGCGCGAGCAATGCCGGTCCGAATGGGCATGCTTCCACGACCAGCACATGGCCGACTGCGCGGTTGCGGAAGACCGCCTCCACGAACCTCCCCTCGGGCCATCCCATGCCGCGCTCCGCCGCCGTCATGAAGATCGCCAGATCCGCCACGCGCGGGCTGCGCTCCAGCCGAATCTGGTCGCGGTGCCTGAGCGCCGCCGACACCGCGTCAAGAAGCGCCCCGAGAATCCCCGGACGCAGCGCCTCAAACCTCGAGAGGATCTCGGCCTCGCTCAGCCGCTTGTCCTCCGGGATGCGCGGCAGCGTCAGCGTCAGCGAGCGATCAACAAGATCCGACCGCCCAACGACCTCCTCGATGCCGTTCAGGAGAACCGGCCTCCGCGCCGAGAAGATGGCCTCGTCGCGGTTGGTGTAGTGCGCCCGCACGGCGTATCCGCCATCGGTGGTCACAGCGCACAGCGCGTCCGAGTGCTGGTCCTTCAGTTCGCTGAGGTTGTTGAAAGCGATGACCCGTGAGTTGGACGACGCGACGAAGATCTCGCGTTCGTCGGTCGGGGGCCGGCGCACGTCCGCGAGGTTCGGGTCGATCAGACGGCGCACCACCTTGCACGTGGTGGACTTGGCGGACCCATAGGTGCCGCTCAGGGCGAGCACCGCGTAGGGGCCTGTCGGGTGGAAGCATCCGATGAGCCAGCCGACAAGCAGAATCCAGTCGTCGTCATCGGGAACATTCACGAGCGAGCGAAGATCGTCGATCGAACCGCCTCTCACGGGCACGGGCAGCGGGTGCATCCCGAAGCGCCGGATGAATCGGACCGGCACTTCGTTTCCTGCGACCACCGTCCACCCGTGTGGCGTGACGCACACTACGCGCCTCTCGGCGTCGCACAGGTCGAGCCAGATGTTGCCGTCATGTCCGGCGAGGCGGACGTGGATGTCGCGGGTTGGACCGCGGTGCTTGGCGTACCCGACGAGCGTCCCGATGGCCTGCTGGATCGCCGTGCTGCTCGGCGCCTTCTCATTGGCCTCAAAGTACTGGTACGAGAGCCACTCGCGGAAGTCCGCTGAATCAATCTCGAACGTCTCGCGGTGATCTCGGACCGGAACCGTCACGTAGGGCAGACGGTCGGGGCAGTGGAACAACTCGACATTCTTGTTGTTCCGCACGAGGTCGAGCAGGTCCGTTGAGTCTGATTCCGTGGCATCGGATTCGGCCAATTCAGTGAGCATGTCGGCGGCGGCCTGCGTCAGGTGCGAGAGGATGAGGCTGCGATCAACGGCCGAGCACTCCTCGCACACCTTGTCCGCAAACGCGTCTCGCGCCTTGGCGTCGGTCAGAACGATGCGGTCAATCACGGGGGTCGCACCCGGTATTCTTACGATGACATTCGCGCGGCCCCCCGATCCAGACGGGAGCGCTTCGACGGTGATCTCCGGAGTGGCGTCGCTCATCGGATGACCCTCCGCACTGCGACGCGGATGGGCGGCGCGGCCTCGATGAGTGCGAGCACGTTCTCGCGGGACGCCCCGGCGTTCTTCCACGCCCGCGCGTCCTTCGCCGGGGGGACGATCACGCGCAGGTCACGGGAGATCGGCGCGAGCACACGGGCAAGAGCGAGCGCGCCATCGAGGCCGGGGCCGTCAGCGTCCGCGAACACCACGTGACGCTTCCAATCACCGCGACGGACGAAGTCCGCGAGAAGGCGCACGCCGCCCGAGCAACTGGGGCGGCCAATCGAGTCGAAGCCGAGGTCCAGCAGGGCGGCGGTGTCGGTCGGACCCTCCGCGATCACCAGCGGGTCCACACCGGTGAGCACCTGCGGCACGAAGAGGCCCTCGTGCCCGCCGCGCTCGGAGAACTTCTTGCCCCACGGCGACCGCAGCCGGATGCCGCACACCGCGCCGGACTTGTCCTGCATCGGGAACGACCACGACCGGCCCGTCCACCCGGTGCGAAGACGACGCAGACTCTCGACAGTCAGACCGAGGGAGCGCGCGAACCGCTCGAGCGGCACGGGCTGCGCAGCCGCCATGTACGCCTGCGCCATCTCCTCGAAGCGCGAGTCCGCCACCATCCCCACGATCCGGAAGCGCCGGGTGCGACGCGGAACCGAGATGTCGTTCGCGAGGCGGTGAATCCATCCGGCGTCCGCCCAGCGCGTCGGCGACTCGATGCGCGAGCAGATGGCCGATGTGGGCGGGTGCCCGCGCTTCACGAGGCACCAGTCACCCTTTCCGCAGATCGGGCACGGCCTTTCCTTGGCCACCCGGCGGTAGTCGTCGAGGAGACTCACGGCGTCCCCTCCTTCGCCGCCTGCTCCAAGAGCCACCGCTCAAGAGCCGGAACCGGGTAAATGATCACGCGGTTCAACCGGACGAACGGCACGCGACGCTGGGCGGTCAGCGTCGCGAGCAGTCGCGGCGAGATGCCGATCGCCTTGGCAGCCTCGCGTGCACGGAGGGCAATCCGAATAGTGTTTGCTTCGCCGGTGTGATCTTTCTTCATGCGGCCAATCTGACGACCGGCCCTGCGCGCCAAGTGCGCGCCAAGTGCGCGCGACGCTCTCTAGATCGAAAAAAGTGCAAATACTCCGCGATTCACCGGGCGGATGACCTTTCCCCAAATATCCTCTCGACTGCGAAAGACCATGGAAAGACGAAGGCCGCCTTCACGATTAGGATCGATCAGGTTGCAGATTGAGGCTTCGCTAAGGCCACATCCGTCCTTCCTGCCACCTTTCTCCCAAGCAGCCCACAAATGTCTCACTGTGTCCGCCTGCAGTCCCTGTGCCAACGGGAAGTAACGGCCGCACCAGATGATCCATGTGAAGTCGTCCGCGTGCTCGAACTTGACCTCGTGACCAGAGGATGTCTCGGATGGCTCTGGAACCTGCCCCGCCGCCTGAATCTCCCTGATCGCGTGATCCAGCCACTCGCGCCCGTCTCGCAGCGCAGCGAGATCCTCATCAACAGACTGGCGAGGATTCCACAGCCACGTGTGCAGGTGCCGCAACGCTTCCTGAATCGCTTGGATCCGTGCGTGCCACTGAACCGAGACAGATCGCGTGCCGGGCGCGATGCGATCGTCAAGTCGCCCCGCCCCCCCCAACGAGATCACTGTGATTGCCGTCCGACAGAAGCGATCCGCCTCTTCCAGCGAGTCAGCGAGATGATGGAGGTACTCCGGGCGCTCCGACGGAACCGACACTTCCACCAGATGGTCCGCCACCTCTGCCGCTCGCTCCGCGTCCTTGAGATTCGAGAATGGCCCTCCTGCGATGGCTTGGAAGAGTTGCTCACGCCTCCGAAGTGACTGGGTGCGTCTCTCCGCGAGTTCGGTGAGCAAACCTCCCGCGTCGAGCATTGGCCTGATCCCGAGCAAGGCCCGCCACAGTTGCACGTGCGGCGGCTCGTCGGCACCCATCTCCAAGGCGGCCACCCATTCCGACACCGCAGCGAACATCTCTTCTGCCAACTCTGGGGGAAGTCGAGGCGGGCTCAGGTCCGACTCGTCCGCTCCAGATCCATCCACACGGACTGGCAGGCGTGCTTGCCACGCCGCATACGCGGGAGCGTCTCGCATGAGATCGCCTGTCTCAGTTGGTAGTGGCACCAACGGGCGCGCTGCCCCCACATCTGCGAGTCCGCCGAGGTGATACAAGGCGATCGTGCGATAGTCCGCTTCACTCCACGCGCCCAAGTCTGCCCTGTCCACACTTCTTGGATCCCGCGGCTCCTGCCATCCGGGTGTAGAAGGTGGAAACACCGTCCACGCGAAACGCACGTGTGTCTCCGCTTCGAGGGCGACTCTCTCCTCATCGAACAGTTGCTTCCGCTGCTCCTCCGGCGTCTCGCTGGATTGGAGCACAACGTGCCGATCCAACGCCGCAAGTGCGGCCGCGGCTGACTTCTTGCGCAGGTGGGACGACAGGTCTCTCAGGTCCTTACCCCTAATCTGCCGCGCAAGTCTTACCGGACACAGCCCCTCGAACCGAATCCCGGCCACGTTCGCATCGCCGAACTCGCCACTGGCGAGTAATCGACGCGAAGTCTCCAACGCTCGACGGCGCTCGGACTCACACTCGGCTGACCGCCGATCGCACGACCGCTGAAAGTCGGCGAACGCCTGCTGGAACGATTGACGCAGCCACTGCCGTCCCCGCACGAGTTCGCGGGTTCGATCGCGGATCGCCACCAAGCGAGCAATGTCGTCGGCGTATGGCCACCGCTCGTTCATCCGAACGAGTGTAGATCCGTGCATGCGGCCGCATGGAGATGCACCCGTCCACCCTATCGTCCGGGTGGGTCACACACCGCGCAGGGCCCCTTGCCCGCTTCAACTTCCGCCAGCGCCACCGGCGAATGGCGTCCGTTCAGGTACCGACATCCCGCTACGTGATACTTCGTGCCGTTTGGGGTGATGTACACCGTGACAGGCTCGGGCTCGGCTGGAGGCGTGGGAACCGCCCCGACCGGCGGCTCAGCAGGGAACATCCGATTCAGCATGGTTGCCAGCCGCACCCCGGCGATGGACAGCTGGTCTTCGACGACGGGCAGTTTCTGTTCCCGATACACCCTGCCCAACGTCTCGCCGGGCTCGAACTCGTCGTAGATCTCCGTCTCCGCCAGCCGGAACGACTCGTTGGCCCAGCCGACCGGCTCCATGTCCTCGATGTACGCCTCGACATCCTCCGGACGGATCATGTTGTCAAGATCGGCCGCAAGTCCATCCCAGTCGGTGCGCGACCGGCGGATGATCTCCGTGTCCCACACGGCGTGCATGTTGGTTCGCTTGCTGTAGAAGGTGACGCGAAGGTCGTTCCCGCCCCGGTCGGCCGCTCGCCCGGCGTGCAGGGGCTGGTGGATGTCGCCGACGAAGTGCGCAAGGAACCGCAGGGCCTCCAGACGCTCCGCGTCGGACTTGCCCCTGTCGGCGACGATCGCGGCGTACTTCTCGATTCCCTGAATCACATCCCCATTCGGGTTGGCGCGCGTCGGGTCGTACTCGTCCTGACCCTCCGCGAAGTTGACGTAGTGAAAGGGCGCGATGTGTCGGTACTGCGGCAACTCCCTCGCCACCGCGTCGGGCCAGTATGCCGCCTCCCACAGGGTGGTTGAGTCGGTCGCGAGCAGCCGGTCAATCTCGGCCTTGGCCGCGGGGTCGAGGTGCTGGTACGCGATCCAGCCGACCACGTAGTGGCCGTCCTTCCCCCACGCCTGCGTGGTGGACGCCCAGAACACAGACGCTACACAGACGATCAATGCCAGAGCCTGCTTCAGCATTGCAGCACCTCCCGATACTTGGATAGCATGACGACGCTGACAGGCAGCGTCAAGGGCGTGTCCCGGCCACTCCAAGGACCCGTCTTAACACTCGCCTTGGGAGGATTCTGACGCATGGCACGGGCTGGCAAGGACTTCGAAAAGGCCGTCGAGGCGTTCTGTCGCCATTTGGATCCGAACGCGGACTGCCAGTGCGACATTCGCGTGGACACTCCAAACGCCCATCCCTGATGAGGATTTCGCATGTCCAGTCTGCCTACAAGCCGAGCCGTGGACGCCGTGCACAAGCGGTTCGGCCAACTCGTCGGGCTCTACCCGGCACTTCAAGGCCATGACGCAAAGCGGCTTTACTCCGACTCAATAGCGGCCGACCAAGGGCTGATCTTCGCGCTCGTGGCTCCCGATGGCCTCGAACAAG
>JAPKGU010000190.1 GCA_026647565.1 Phycisphaerales bacterium
CGCCTCGTATTGCGCGACCCCGATGGCCGCGATGCGACGCGAACTCTCAGCGCCAGGACGCGGCCCGTCCCCCGCCCGCCGGCGGGAGCGAAAGCCGCGCTGGGTCATGATCTGACCGAAGACGATGGTGAAGACGGCGATGAGGGCGAGGGGCCGGAGGACATTCCATGCGGCGCCGCCGACGGAGCCGACGTGGCGGTGGCGGACGTCGCGCCAGGCGGTGCGCGCGATGTAGGTCCGGTGTCTGGCGATCGGTGCGATCATCGGGTCGGATGGTATCGCGCTCGGGCTCGACCGGTGCTTTACTTCTCTGGTGGCTGCCTTGCTCTCCATCGTGACGCCGACCATGAACCAGGGGGGGTTCCTTGCGCGGTGCATCGCATCGGTGCGTGACCAGCCGCGCGGGGTCGCGGAGCACATCGTGATGGACGGGGGATCGGACGACGGCACGGCCGACGTGCTTCGTGCCGGGTTCACCGGGGCGTGGCGGAGCGCTCCTGACGGCGGGCAGTCGCACGCGATCAACATGGCGATGGGCGTCGGCGGCGCTTCGGATGTTCCGCGGGCGGGCGGTGCGTTCGGGACGTGGCTGAACGCCGATGACTGGTTCCAGCCGGGGGCGCTCGGTCCTGTGGCGGCGTATCTGGACGACCACCCGGAGACGGACGTGCTGATCTGCTGCGCACGGTTCGTGGCGGAGGACGGGCGGGTGGTGTTCGAGCCG
The DNA here is from genome assembly GCA_026647565.1 of Phycisphaerales bacterium. Taxonomy (GTDB): domain Bacteria; phylum Planctomycetota; class Phycisphaerae; order Phycisphaerales; family UBA1924; genus JAHBWV01. The sequence continues at coordinate 725 of JAPKGU010000190.1, forward strand.
CGGGCGCCGGAGCGGATCGACGAGGCGACGCTGCTGTCTCTGCGATCGGTGTGGTTCGCGGGGCACTCGATCGCGCAGCCGGAGGTGTTCTTCCGGCTCTCGCTCTTTCGGGAGGTCGGTGGGCTGGACGAGTCGAACCACCACTCGATGGACCATCATCTCTGGCTGAAGTTCCTGGAGGGGGGCGCGAGGTTCCGGCGGCTCGACGTGCACGTGGCCAACCAGGGCGTGCACCACGGGCAGAAGACGGCGGATCGGCTGGCTTCGACGCGGTGCATCGTTCGTTCGTCGCGTGCGTGGCTTGATCGGCGCGGGTCGCACTGGCCGCTGAGAGCGCGGGAGGTGGCGGCGGAGATCGAGGCGATCGAGTCGAAGCTGGCGCTGGCGTCGAGGTACGCGGGGGTGATCGATGGAGCGTTCGGCGAGCCGGAGGTGCGGGGTTCGGGTGATGGCGGCGGGCCGTCTGCGTCGAGTGTTCCGTCCGACTGGCGGGACGGGTTGAGACGGCTGCTCGACGGGGATTCGATTCGGGAGCGTGTGGTCGGCGCGTGTGCGGCGGTGATCGGACCGAAGGGGATTCGCGAGGAGATCGCGGGGCTCCTGACGGAGCGCGGGATTCGGGGGAGCTCGATGCACGAGCGTATCGAGGCGTTTGCAGGATCGGGCGATGCGCCCGACGTGGTGGTGGCGCACGGGGTTCTGACGGGCGAGCGCGATCCGCTGGCGGCGCTGCGCGCGATCGTGGAGGGTGCGGGGTGGGGCGCGCTGGTGCTGCTCGCGGCGGAGGTCTTGCGATCGGAGCTGCACGACCGGTACCTGCGTCGGCTGCGCACGCGAGCGGTGAACAAGGTGACGGAGCCGGACATGCACGTGATCGGGCCTCGAGCGGACCTGGCGTTGAGGCCGCTGCTGGCGATGGACGGGCCGAATGCGATGGAGGTTCACCCGAATCCGCGCGGGGTGGATGTTGCGGGATTGTGTGAGCGGCTCGGGTGGCGGATCGATGCGTCGGTGGGGTTCGGTCGCTTTGACTCGCTGCCCCTCGCGCCGTTTCCGACGGTGCCGAAGCTGGCGCCGCACGGCGCGCAGGGAGAGCACGCGCACGCGTGGGGCGGGTGCGCGATTCGGTGTGTGAGATCAGGGGGCTCGTGAGCGGACCCGCTCAGATGGCTACGGCCGCGCGTGGCGGGGCGGGGTGGTCGCGCGCGCGGGCGTGATGGTGCGCGTCCTGTGTCGGGTCCGGCCGGCGCGCCGGTTCGTGCTCATCGGGAGCCGGCGTCGTGTGACGGGGCGCGGGGTCGCGCCGGTTCCCGCCCTGCGGCGACGAGCCGGTGTCGGTTGTCTGTTCGCTCGCGAGATCGGTCGGCTCGGGATGGTGTGCCGGCGCCGGTTCGCGGGTCTGGGCGTGCTGATGGAGATCGGGAGGAACCCGAGACGGGTTGCGGTCACCGGCGTCTGCGGCTTGGGGCGAGGGTCGCGGCGCCGGATCGGGTGTGGGATCGGGCTTGGCGGAAGACTTGGAGGAGAGCTTTGGGGATGGTTTGGGGAAGGGTGTGGGAGCGAGGGCGCGTGACTCGCGGGCGATGGTTGTCGCGGTGCGTCGGATGAGTTCGGCGTGGCGATGGAGGGTGCGCTGATCGGCTTCCGGGTCCCGCCCGACGGGACGGGGCGCTGTGGACTCCAGGACATCGAGGAGCCGCCGGAGGGAGATGGGCCGCGCGGTCTGGCCGAGGAGTCTGGCGCGAAGGTTGACGAGTTCTTCGTACGCATCGATCTCGGCGCGGACCTCCGGGAGGCGGAGGTACTGGCGGAGGGTGTCGAAGGGGATGTTGAGGTGCGCGGCGAGGGCGGGGAGGGGGAGATTGGCCTTGAGCATGTCGAGCACGAGGTTGTGCGCCCAGCGCTGCGCGTCTGTGGGTGCGTTGCGGGCGTCCTGGTCGGCGACGTGGTCCTGTGTTGCGATCATGTCGAGAAGATATGGGAGGGCGGGGGCGATGCAAGGCGCGGGAAGGAATGTGACTGCCAACTGTCTGTCAGTGGAGCTGGATCCACTGACAGACAGTTGGCAGTCGTGCGCGGGTGGTGATCGTGAGGGGAGGGCCTGAGGGGGCTGGGTCGGCTATCGAAGCTCAACGCTCCAGTAGGCGTGGTCGAGGAAGGCCTTCCAGGAGCGGTACTTCTCGGAGCCGAGGCGGAGGGTGACGAGCGGGTTGCGCTTGGGGCGGATGGGGCGTCGGACGAGCTTCATTCCGGCCTGCTCGGGCGTGCGGCCGCCCTTGCGTGCGTTGCAGCGGATGCAGGCGCAGACGAGGTTCTCCCAGGTGTCCTGGCCGCCCTGCGTGCGGGGTGTGACGTGGTCGATGGAGAGCTCGCTGGTGGGGAAGTGGCGGCCGCAGTACTGGCAGATGTTGCGATCGCGTGCGAAGAGGTTGCGGCGGTTGAGCTTGACCATCTGCGCGGGGAGTCGGTCGTATCCGAGGAGGCGGATGATGCGCGGGACGGCGATCTCGGAGCGCATGGTGCGGACCCAATCGTGGCTGTCGCGTTCGAACTGCTTCTGGAGTTCGGCGATCTCGCACCAGGATTCGAAGTCGTAGTTGAGGTACGCGCCGTCCTGGACCTGCACGACCTCGGCGATGTTTCGGACGAGGAGGCAGAAGGCGCGTCGGGCGGAGACGACGCGGACGGCGGCGAAGGCGCGGTTCAGCACGAGGACCTTGGCGTTGAGCCCTTCGCTTGAGCCGGTGAGGGCGGCGTCTTCGGAGAGTGAGGCGGCGAGCACATCGTCGAGGATGTGCCCCGGGAGCCCGATTCCATGCTCGGCAGCGTCGCCTTGCATACGGCCCTCTCTCCCGGCGCTGCGCACCGGTGACCGCTCGCGGACGCCCTGGCGCACGCGGCGGGTTGTGTATTCATACAGATCGGCAGGACTCGGGGCAAGTCTGCGTCTGGGACAAGTCCGGGAATGACAAAGACTTCACGGCGCGTGGCGCCCGCAACAGGGATGGGCCTGGCACCGAACCGGACCCTTCCTGATATCAAACGATTCGAGGGAAAGTCTGCGCGGCACGGCTCCGAGAACAAGCGGACCGGGTGATGGCGTGGCTCAGTGCCTGAAGTGGCGGACGCCGGTGGTGAGGCACGTGACGCCGGCGCGATTGCAGAGGTCGAAGGTTTCCTGGTCGCGTTTGGAGCCGCCGGGGTGGACGATGGTGGCGATGCCGGCGCGGATGAGGACTTCCGGTCCGTCGGGGAAGGGGAAGAAGGCGTCGGAGAGGGCGATGGCGCCGCGGGCGTTGGCGCCGGCTTTCTCGACGGCGATGCGGCAGGATGCGACGCGGTCCATCTGCCCGGCGCCGGCGCCGAAGAGGCGGACGCTGCAGCCCGGGATTGAGGGATCGGCGGCGCCGATGGCGATGGCGTTGCTGGAGAGCGCGCGGCAGATGATCTCGAGGGCCTCGGCGGCCTCGAGCGTGGCGGCGGTTGGCGCGGGCCCTGCGGCGTGGGTCCACCTGGGAGACTGCATGACGAGGGTGTCGCGCTGCTGCACGAGCATGCCGCCGGCGATGGAGCGCATCTCGACGCTGGAGCGTGTGTCGGCGCGGAGCGGCCCGGTGCGGAGGATGCGGACGCTGGTCCACCGGGAGCGGAGGATGTCGAGTGCTTCCGGGGCGAGTGAGGGAGCGACGACGACCTCGAAGAAGGAGCCGTCGCGGGTGATGCGCCGGGCGGCGGGGGCGTCGAGCTCGGCGCTGGAGGCGAGGATGCCCCCGAACGCGGCGAGGGGATCGCCGGCGATCGCGCTGTCGACGGCGGCTTCGACGGAGGACGCGATCGCGGCGCCGCACGGATTGGTGTGCTTGACGACGCACGCGGCGGGTCCGCGATCGGCGTCGGCGAGCATGGCGACGAGATCGAGCGCGGCGGCGGCGTCGAGGATGTTGTTGTACCCGAGTTCCTTGCCGTGCAGCTGCTCGGCGGAGACGATGCTGGTCTGGCGCGAACCCGGCTCAGCGTAGAGTGCGGCGGCCTGGTGCGAGTTCTCGCCGTAGCGGAGTTCGGAGAGGCGGACGAGGCGGGGCGCGAGAACGGGGGGCATGCTGCCGGCGCCGCGCTTGCCGAGGTAGGTGGCGATGGCGGCGTCGTACTGGCTGGTGCGGCTGAAGGCGGCGGCGGCGAGGTCGGCGCGGAGGGCGAGCGTGGTGGCGCCGGCGTGTGCCTGGAGATCGGAGACGACGCGGTCGTACTGATCCGGGCTCGTGATGACGGTGACGGAGGCGAAGTTCTTGGAGGCGGAGCGGATCATGGAGGGGCCGCCGATGTCGATCTGCTCGATGGCTTCCTCTCGCGAAACGCCGTCAGCGGCAACGGTGCGCTCGAAGGGATAGAGGTTCACGCAAACGAGGTCGATGGGCGTGATGTTGTGGGTCTTGAGGGTGGCCATGTGCTCCGGGCTGGAGCGGACGGCGAGGAGTGCGCCGTGGACGGCGGGGTGGAGTGTCTTGACGCGGCCGTCGAGGACCTCGGGGAAGCCCGTGACCTTGTCGATGGGGGTGACGGGGATGGAGGCGTCGGCGAGGGCCTTTGCGGTGCCGCCGGTGGAGATGATCTCGACGCCGAGTGCGTGGAGGGATCGCGCGAAGGGGATGAGGTCGGCCTTGTCGCTGACGCTGAGGAGGGCGCGTCGGACGGGGACAAGGTCGGACATCTGTGGCTCCGGGTGATCGGTTTGGCGCGGGTCAGCGAGGGAGGAACTTGCCGATGCGTCCCTTGGCGTCGGTAACGTAGATGATGGGGTCCTTGGCGCCGTCGGTGGAGAGGAGGGCGACGTTGGGAAGCGTGACGCTTTCGAGGGTGTCGCCGGTGCCTGCATCGATGAGGGCGGCGTTCTTTCCGTCCCAGACGATGAGGTTCTGGGCGCGGGCGCAGATGACGGTGCCGCGAGTTTCGGGCTTTTCCCAGCGGACCTGTCCGGAGTCGGCGTCGATGGCGCAGAGGCCTCTTTCGGGGAGTTCGGCGTAGACGACGCCGTCGACGACGGAGGGCTGGACGGTGAGGGGTGCGACGGCGCGGATGCGCCAGGTGACGCGTCCGCCGTCGGGGTCGACGGCGTAGAGGGACTGGTCGGTGGATGCGACGAAGAGTTGTGAGCCGTCGGTGACGGGTGCGGTGGTGGAGCCGGCGAAGAGCCGGGTGCGTCCGACGATGGAGCCGCTGGAGGCGTCGATGAAAACGACGTCGCCGGACTGCGAGACGGAGCCGACGGTGGAACCGATCATGATGGGCGGCTGCTCGATGGCGCCGGTGGTCTGGAAGCCCCAGAGCTTGATGCCCATGCCCTTGATGTGT
>JAPKGU010000191.1 GCA_026647565.1 Phycisphaerales bacterium
AACGCTGACATTGGCGTCAACTCCCGCGGAGCCATCAAGAGGATCGAAGAGCAGAAGGTAGTCGCCGCGCGGCAGGGAGCGTGGCACCGGGAGCGCTTCGAAGTAGGATTGACCGAGTCGGCGCGTCTGGCCGATCTCTGGAGATTCGCCCCGGATCCTCCGGTCCGAGGGCTCACATGAGAGAGGTCGGCCTATGTGCGGTATCGTCGCCTACATCGGTAAAAAGCCCGCCCAGCAGCTCCTGATCGAAGGGCTCAAACGCCTCGAGTACCGCGGCTATGACTCCGCCGGCCTGGCCATCCTCAACGGCGGGCTCAACGTCTGCCGCGCCGTCGGGCGCGTCGCCAATCTTGAGGACAAGCTCGAGCAGTTCGGCGGTTTCCACGGGACCGCCGGGCTGGCACACACGCGCTGGGCCACCCACGGCGGCGTCACCGAGAAAAACGCCCACCCCCACCGCGACGACAGGAGCGGCATCTGCCTCGTCCACAACGGCATCATCGAGAACTACTCGGTCCTCAAGACCTACCTCCAGGAAAAGGGCCACACCTTCACCAGCGAGACCGACACCGAGGTCCTCGCCATGCTCATCGGCGAGCTCTACTCGCCCAGCGAGGGCGTGGACCTTGAGAAGGCGGTCCAGGCCGCGCTCCGCGAGGTGACCGGCGCGTACGCGATCGCCGTGATCTGCGAGAAGGAGCCGGACGTTCTCGTCTGCGCACGCAAGGGCTCGCCCCTGCTCGTGGGCATCGGCAACGGCGAGTACATCGTCGCCTCCGACGCCTCCGCCATCGTCGCACACACCACGCAGGCCATGCCCCTGGACGACTACAACGTCGTCCGCATCACCCGCGACGGCTTCCGTTCCACCGACATCCACAACGTCAACGTCTCCCCGAAGGTCATGCAGCTCGAACTCGACCTGGAGCAGATCGAACTCGGTCGCTTCGAGCACTACATGCAGAAGGAGATCTACGAGCAGCCCGCCGCCCTCCGCAACTGCTTCCGCGGGCGCATCGCGCTGGAAGAAGGAAAGGTCGTCCTGGGCGGCCTCAACGCCTACGCCAAGGAACTCGTCCGCGCCGGGCGCGTCGTTCTGACCGGTCAGGGCACGGCTCTCCACGCCGCCATGATCGGCGAGTACATGCTCGAGGATCTCGCGAAGATCCCCGCCCGCGCCTCCTTCGCCAGCGAGTTCCGGTATCGCAACCCGATCATCGAAGACGGCACCGTCGTCATCGCCGTCAGCCAGTCCGGCGAGACCGCCGACACGCTCGCCGCGCTCGAAGAGGCCAAGGACCGCGGCGCGCTCTCGCTCGGCGTCGTCAACGTCGTCGGCTCCACCATCTCGCGCCAGACCGACGCCGGCGTCTACCTCCGTGTCGGCCCCGAGATCGGCGTCGCCTCCACCAAGGCCTTCGTCGGACAGGTCGCCGTCCTCTCACTCATCACGCTCTTCATGGCCCGCCGCCGTGTGATGTCCGCCGATCAGTGCTCTCGCTGGCTCGAGCAGCTCCAGTCCATCCCCGACAAGGTCGAGCGCGTTCTCGAGCAGTCCGAACGCATCAGGAAGGTCACCGAGCGCTACTGCGACCGGGAGAACTGGCTCTTCCTCGGGCGCGGCTACAACTACCCCACCGCCCTCGAAGGCGCCCTCAAGCTCAAGGAAATCTCCTACATCCACGCCGAGGGCATGCCCGCCGCCGAGATGAAGCACGGACCCATCGCACTCATCAACGAGGGGATGCCCGCCGTCTTCATCGCCACCAAGGGACGCCAGTACGACAAGGTCATGTCCAACATCGCCGAGGTCCGCGCCCGTGGCGGCCACGTCATCGCCGTCGCCACCGAGGGCGACGAGGAGATCAAGCGACACGTCGAGGAGGTCCTCTACGTCCCGGAGATCATCGAGCCCCTCAGCCCCATGCTCACCGTCATCCCGCTGCAGCTCATGGCCTACCACGCCGCCGTCATCCGCGGCCACGACGTCGACAAGCCCCGCAACCTCGCCAAGTCCGTCACGGTCGAATGACCAAAACGCCCTCGCCCGTGGGCGCGATCGGTGTACGCTCTGCCCATGCGCGTGTGCCTCGTCAGCCGCGAGATGGCCCCATTCTGGGGCGCAGGGATCGGAACATACGTCGCGTCCATGGCCCGCGCCTGGTCGAGCGCCGGCCACGAGGTCCACGTCCTCGGCGTGAACGATGCCGAGGCCCTGACCAAAGGCCCCCGACTCTTCCCCGGTGTCCGCTTCCACGGTGTCGATCCGCTCGCCGAGCCGGACGAACGCACCCTGTGGCGATCCGACGTCGCCAGGCGCTCACAACAGGTCCGACGCGCCCTCGCCCGCCTCCACGCCGTGCACCGCTTCGACTACATCGAGTTCCCCGAGTACTTCGCCGAGGGCGCACTCTCGATCCGCGGCGCCCGGCTGCTCGGCGAGTTGGAGGGCGCCACGCTCGGCGTGCGCCTGCACACGCCCGACCGGCTCTGCCGCGATCTCAACGCCGACCCCGTGCTCGGATTCAATCGGCTCCTCACCGACCAGCTTGAGCGCGAGTCGATCACCGAGGCCGACGCCGTCATCTCGCCGACCCGTGCCCTCCTGCACCTGTGCCGCGAGGACTCCCCTCCCGCCGACAATCGCGCCGAGGCCGTTGTGCCCTACCCCTTCGATGCGCCCGAGTTCCTCCGCTCGTGCGGGCTTGCCCACATCCCGTTCGACGCCCGCCCCCCTGCCGTCGCATCCGAGACCCTCGGCGTGGTCCCCGAGATCCTCTACTTCGGCCGCCTCGAACGGCGCAAGGGCGTCGACCTGCTCATCGACGCCTTCGGCCTGCTCATCTCACGAGGCGTCGCCTGCACCCTGCGGCTCGTCGGCGCCGACACCAGGACCGGGCCCGGCGGCACATCGATGCGTGAGCATCTGGTCATGCGACTCGGAAGCACGGCCCGCGAGCACGTCGCCTTCGAAGAGCCGCGCTCACGCTCCGAACTCGGCCCCGTCGTCCGCGCCAGCATGAGATCAGGAGGCGTCTGCTGCTTCCCCTCGCGATGGGAGAACTTCCCCAACGCCCTCCTTGAGGCCATGGCCCTCGGCGCCACCGTCATCTGCTCACACCTCGGCGGCATGTCTGAGATCGTCGAGGACGAACGATCCGGCCTCCTCTTCGAGCCGGGAAACCCCGATCGCCTCGCCCGAACGATCGAGCGCGCCCTCCGCGACCGTCCTCTCCGGGAACGACTCGGACGCGAAGCCCCGGCCCGAGTCGACGCCCTCTGCTCCCCTCAGAACGTCGTCGACGCCACCGTGCGCGCCATCACATCAATCCCGCCCACAGGACGCGTCCACGCGCACGATTCCGCCCCACGCCCCACGCCGACCCGAATCGTCGCCGAAATCCAGATCGACAAGCCCGGCGCCGCCCGAGAGATCGACGAGGCCAGGGCCAGGGCCGGCCGCGACCAAGGCGCGTGCGCGCTCGTCCGTGCGTCGAACGCCCAGGTCGACCCCCGCCTCATCGAGACCGCCCTCCACGCGCTGAGTCTCGCACCCGAAGTGCACATGGTCACATCGCACATCCTCGGACCAGACCCGGCGCACTCGTGGATCCCCATGGGGCTGCACCCCGACGCCCTCTGCGCCCTCGATCTCAGCGGCATCGGCTCCGGCGCCGTTATTCGCCTCGCCGACACCAACACCGACTCCCTCGAATCCGCGTGCTCAGCCCTCGGCATCGGAACCGAGGGACTCCCCTGGATCCTCGCGGCACTGCTGTGCGACCACGGCATCTCCAGCTTCGTGATCCCCGAGCCGTGGATCAGAGACGATCGCCCCCGCGATCCGTACGCCCTTCAGGGCCCCGGCATGCACCGCGCCCGCATCGCCGCCGCCGACATCGCAGGGCGATTCGCCTCCGAAGCGCCCCGCCTTCTCGCCAGCGTTCTCGGCCGCTGATGTCGACACGCGGCCCGACATGCAGCTCAGCATGCTTCCAGGCCGGAAGGGTGCGCGATCCGGCTCACTTCGGAACTCGTCACGCGCCCACGCCGGAAAGCCCAAAATGAACAACCGCCCCACCGTGAGGCGGGGCGGTTGTGGTTGCGTCCGCGAAGGACTATGGCCTGTTCACGACCCGTGAGATGCACGGGCCATGTCGTGTTCAGCGACGACGACGGGAGACGAGGCCGGCGACGCCGAGGAGGGCGAGGGCGCCGGGGGCGGGAATGCGGGTGTACTCGACGGTGATCGTGGAGCCGGGGCCCATGATCTGGTCGACGCCAGCGTCGTTGAACGTGTCGTAGATCTCAACATAGAGATCGCCGGTCGTCAGGACGAAGGGACCGCCAGCGACGCCACCGGGGGCAGCGCCGAAGGGGCCGGAGCCGGACTCAGAGCCGGGGCCGCCACCGACGCCGGGAGCCGCGTCCCAGAAGCCGCCGACGAACGCGACGCTGTCGTTGAGGGAGAGGACGAGCTCGCCGCTCCAAGAGGGGGACGGAGCGGTCCAGTTGACGTTGTAGGAGGCCGCGTCGATGGTCGTGCCAACGCCGAGGTTGAAGTTGGCGAACGTGTTGCCACCGCCGTAGCCGGCGTTGGCGGTCCAGCCGGAGATGTCGATCACGAGGACGTCGGCGGAAGCCGCAGCCGCGAGACCCGAAAGAGCGAGAACAGCAAGAGCCTTCTTCATCTGAATGCCTCCCGATCCTGTCCTTCTTGAAAGCGGACAGTGATCGAATAACGCCCCGTAGACACACCGCCACCGTGACTCGCAGGGCACGAGCCGGGCAGCACACGGAACGCTCGATGTAGGGGAGGCGTGACGGGCTCTCCAACCCGTCAACAAGACTTGTCTCTCTCCGACTTGTCTCTCTCACCAACACTGAGCGAGTGGTTCACACCACCGAAGACGTTATACCCGCTGCCAGAATGGGGTTCAACGGTTTGGCAACCGAATCTTCAGAATTATGCACTTGAATGGTCCGAAATCCCTGTCAAATCATGACTTATTCGGACCTTGAGTCACCCACAACCCGTCAAATCGTTCAGGTTTGACCAAGGTTCGCCCCACAGGGCCGGATTTCCCGCGTGCGCGGCATCCCCACCGGGCGCCCGAAGCACCCCTCAGACCCTCCTCCGTCACTCATTGCCGTCACCAGGTCCGACCTCAGCCCTTGGCCGCACCCATCCCCTCGACCAGGTACGCCAGCAATCGCGTCCCCCATCCTGTCGGGCCATCGACATACATCCCGGCGTTCTTCTCTGCGACGTGCACCCCCGCGATGTCCAGGTGGCACCACGGCACGTCCTTCTCCACGAAACTCGCCAGGAACGCCGCGCCCTGCGTCGCGTGCGCCTTGCGATTCGGATTGCTGTTCAGGATGTCCGCGATCGGCGACTTCATCATGTCGCGATAGTCAGGGTGCGTGTAAGGCAAGCGCCACACGATCTCGCCCGAACCCTGCGCCGCGCACTCCACCGCACCACGCAACCTCTCGTCCTCGCAGAACAGCCCCGCGTACGTCGAGCCAAGCGCCGTGATCACGCCGCCCGTCAGCGTCGCCAGATCGATGATCGCACGGGGCTTCTCCACCTCGCACGCCCAGATCAACGCGTCCGCAAGCACCAGACGCCCCTCCGCGTCCGTGTTCGTGATCTCCACCGTCACCCCGTTGCGATACCGCAGCACGTCGTCCGGCCGATACGCCTCGTCGCTGATCGAGTTCTCCGCCGCCGCCAGCAGCGCCACCACCGGGAAGTCCGGCCGGATCCGCGTCCCGATCGCGTGCATCGCGCCAAGAACCGCACACCCCCCGTCCTTGTCCCGCTTCATCCCCACCATCATGTTGTTGATCTTGAGAGACAGCCCCCCCGTGTCATACGT
>JAPKGU010000192.1 GCA_026647565.1 Phycisphaerales bacterium
CATCGCGCCCGTCGACAAACCCACTGTCATCGGCCGCTCCAGCCAGTCCGAGGTCCAGCTCACCGACCAGACCATCTCCCGGCGCCACTGCATGCTCAGCGTCCGCGCCGGCACCTGGCTCATCACCGACCTGGGCAGCCGCCACGGCACCTACCTCAACGGCATCGCCCTCGTCGCCGAGCAGCCCACCAGCGTGCAGGAGGGCGACCTCCTCCGCCTCGGCCCGTGGACCTTCCGCGTCCGCATGGGCGAGCCCCACAGCACCGGCATCCACACCACCAACGACTTCGCCTCGACGTCCATGCGCGTCCAGGCCGTCCCGCAGCAGGAGCTCCGCTCCCTCGCGCAGCAGCGCCTCGAACTCCTCATCGAGTGCGCCGCCTCCATCAACACCGCCCAGGACGAGAAGTCCCTCGCAAAGACCGTCATCGACGTCGTCACCAGAGGCACCGGCTTCAGCCGCGCCGCCATGGTCCGACAGATGCCCTCCGACGAGGTCGAGGTCATCGCCCACGTCTCCGGCGACGGCTCCGGACCGATGATGTTCAGCCAGTCCCTCATCCGCGCCGCCGCCGCCGGACAGATCGTCCGCCTCACCGGCGAGTCCGCCGCCAACTACGGCCAGAGCATCATGGACCTGGGCATCCACTCGGCCCTCTGCGCCCCCGTGCTCGTCGGCCCCACCGTCGCGGCATACCTCTACCTCGACGCACGCCGCCAGGAGCAGCACGTCTCCCCCGACGCCGCCGCCTTCTGCCAGGCCGTCGCGCGACTCACCGGCCTCGCACTCGCCAACTTGAAGCGCCTCGACCTCGAGAAGCGCCAGCAGACACTCGAGAGCGACCTCAACGCCGCACGCAAGGCCCAGCAGCTCCTGATGCCGCCCTCCTCCGGCGTCCTCGGCAGCGTGAGCTACGCCGTCGTCATGCGCCCCGGCCGCTACGTCGCGGGCGACCTCTTCGACATCGTGCCTCTCAAGGACGGACGCGTCGGCGTCTTCCTGGGCGACGTCTCCGGCAAGGGCGTCGGTGCCGCGATCCTCATGACCTCGGCCCAGACCCACCTCCGCATGGCCCTCCAGCAGACCGGCGACCCCGCGCAGGCCGTCATGCTCACCAACCCGCACATCGCCGCCCGCTCCGGCGAGGGCCGCTTCATCTCCCTCTGGATCGGCGTCATCGATCCCGCCGCGGGCACCGTCACCTTCGTCGACGCCGGACACGGCCACTGGCTCGCAAGGCCCGCCGACGGCCCCCCCTGCTCCGTCGAGGCCAAGGGCGGCATGCTGCTCGGCATCGATGAGAACGCCGAGTACGAGAACGAGGTCCTCGAACTCCCTCCGGGCTCGCGCCTCATCCTCTACAGCGACGGCGTCTTCGAGCAGACCGACCCGCAAGGCGAGCAGTTCGGCCTCGACCGCATCGTCAACGCCCTCGCCGAAACAGACGGCCCCGCCCGCGACGTCGAATCCCTCTTCGGCGCCGTCGTCTCCTTCGCCGCCGGCGCCTCCCTCGCCGACGACGTCACCGTCGCGTCGGTCCGGATGGGGTGAGTCACTCCTTCTTGAAGTGCTCCACAAACCACCCCAGCACCCGCGGCCACGCCGCCGCGAAGTACGCCCGCACCTCTTTGTACTCCGCCGCGTGCTCCGGAAACGCCGCCGCCAGCGCATCAAACCCCAGGTTCGTCAGCGTGATCTCCGTCGATGAGTCCGTCACAGCCCGCAGCTCCACCACAACATGCGACCGCTGCTGCCGCGCATGCGCAAACTGAGGCGGCGCGTTCCAACTGAACGAGATCATCCGCTCCGGCACATACGACAGCACCCGGCACCCCTCGCTCCCTCGCTCACCCTCCGGCGCCTGATCGTTCCACAGAATCTCAAACGCCCCGCCAACCGCACACTCCACCCTCGTCGTCCGACCGCCCAGCGCCGCCGACAACCCCTCGCTCGTCGTCCACGCACGCCACACCTCCCCGATCGGCGCCTCCACCACCGCCCGCGCCACCACCGGCGCGAGCGCCGCATCAACCGACGACGTCTTCTGCTCGCCCTTCATCTTCAGGTACCTCTCCGGCACCGCCGCCACCCGCGTGTACGCCAGCTCCATCATCGGCTTCGCCCCCTCCGTCCGCCGATCGATCCCCCTGTACATCCGCGACACAAACGCATCATCCGATCGCCTCTCAAACTCCACATACATCTTCTGAGGCGACGCCGGCGCCGACGCCACACCCTCCCCCGCCTCTACCTCCCGCGCCCCGCCCGCCGTGTGCACCATCATCTCGAACCCCAGCGTGTTCGGTGCGACCACCTCAATATGCCCCGTCCCGATGTGCCCCTTCTCAAAGTAGTTCACATACTCCACCATCCCCGTCGCCGGATTCACACCCGCCACCCAGTGCGCGTGAGGCGACATCCCCTCCTCACCACCCAGCCACCCATCCGCGCCCACCCAGTTCCCATCCACCAACCCATAGAACCGCGTGTGCCCCAGGAACGTCTTCCCATCCGGCCCCGTCGTCTCAAAGACCCAATCGCCCTCGAATGTGCGCAGCAGCTCCATCACCCCCTCCACGTCCGCCGCGCCATCCTCATCCCCCGGCCCCAGTTTCTGCTTCATCTGATCCAGCGTCCACTGGTTCCCCTTGTCAAAGAACGCGTATGCCTGGTCCCACATCTCCCCCTCGCCATACCCAACCCCCGTGATCGTCAGCCGCGTCGCCCGCGGCGAGACCGGCTCGAACGTGATCACGCTGAACGCCTCGCGGCACACCAACTCCAACCACTCCGGCGATCCCGCCGGAGCCGTCGCCTTGATCGTGATCATCCTGTTCGGCTCGAACGCCAGGATCGTGTTCACGATCGACGTCGGCGCATCCAGATCCGCGTCCGCGGCATACGCCGTGCGAATCTGCCCGCCCACGCGAAAGTCCACCCTCGACTTCGCCACGCTCCACGCCTTCACAATCCCCTCCGCCGTCGTGAAGTGCGCGAACAACTCCTCCGCCGGCATGTGAATCACCGCCGAGTGCGACAGCGTCCGCCCGCCAATCGGCGTCGCCGCGACCGTGCCTCCCTCCTGCGCACGCGCCTGCGCTTGCGCCGACAGTGGGACGAGCAACCCGCCAGACGACACGAGAACACACACCGCCGCTGCCCACACAAAACGATTCATGGCTTACTCCTTGGAACCCGCCGCAACCATCCCCGCACGCCGCACCCGATACGCCTCCGTCTCGATCACCACCACGTTGCCATCCCACGCCGCCGTCGCCAGCCGCGACCCGTCCGCGCTGAACGAGCAATGCCAGATCGTGTCGTTGTGGGGCCTGAACTTCGCGAGATGCATGCCCGTCGCCCCATCGAGAATGTGCGCACCCTCACCCACCGCCGCGACCCGCAACCCGTCCGGCCCCCCATCCGGCGTCACCGCCAACCGATTCACCGCCGAGTTCGGGATCGACGCCTCCCACGCCTTCTCGCCCGTCGCCACCGACCACCGCACGACCCGCCCGTCCGGTCCGCCCGCGATGATCGACTTGCTGTCCGGCGTGAACACGACCGTGTTCACCGTGCCGCTCAAGCCCTCGCACGTGCGCACCAACTCCCCATCCGCCGCCCGCCACACCCGCACAAGCCCGCGCGTCCCCGACGCCGCGATCAACGTTCCGTCCGGCGAGAACACCACGTCTCTCAGCCCCGACGGCGTGGTATCCAGCGTCCGCGTCACGCTCCCGCTCTCCACATCGATCACGTGCACATCCGGATTCCCGCTCCCGACGCACGCCACGCTCGCCCCATCCGGGCTGATCGCCGCGTGATACACAGGCCAAGGCGCATCCAGCGTCTTGATCGCCTCACCCGTGTGTGCATCCCACAGCTTCACCGTCCCGTCGTACGAGCACGACGCCACCACCGACCCATCGCGCGTCATCGACAGCGTGTTCGCCGACTTGTCGCTCGGATGCGCCGCCACATCGTGAACGAGCGCGCCCCTCCGCGCATCCCACGCCCCGATCGTCCCGTCGTACGCGCACGTCCAGATCCGCTCCCCATCCGGCGTGAACAGCGCCGCGTAGCACCCGCTCGAGTCCTTGAACCTCACGCCCGACACGCCCCCACCGCCCACCTCTGCATCGACATCCCACCGCTTCACCACCATGTCCGCGCCCGCGCTGTACAGCTCCCCGCCCCCAAACGCCAGCGTTCCCACACCCTGCGTGTGACCCCTCAGCATCCCCCGAAGCTCGAAAGTCCCCGCATCCCACACCCTCACCAGGTTGTCCTCGCTCCCCGTCACAAACGACGCCCCATCCCCGCTCCACGCGCACGCCGTCACCCACCCCTCGTGCTCCACCGTCCCGAGCAACGCCCCCGATGCCGCGTCGTACACCCGCGCCGTCCGGTCCTTCGAGCCGCACACCACCCGCGTCCCATCCGGCGACCACGCCACGCAGTTCACCGCCGCGTACATCTCCGACTCCGGCACCTTCAACGTCAGGTGATTCCTCCCGCCCTCCGCCGCATCGAACACGTGCACCTCGCCATCCCACGATCCCGCGGCAATCCTCCTCCCATCCGGCGACCACCTCACCATGCTGATCGGCTTCACGCCCGCATCCACCGCGAACGCGTCCGCACCCGTCGCCGCGTCCCACACACGCACCGTGCCAATGACCTGTCGCCCACCCTCCGGCGTCGTCTCCATTCGGTAGGAAGCGCTCGCGATCCGCGTCCCGTCCGGACTGAAATCCAGCCCCGGCACAGGCGTCGTGTGCCCCCTGTACACCAACCTCTCCGCGCCCGTCATCGCATCCAGCACGCGCACCGTCGCATCCGCCCCCGCCGATGCCACCAGCGTTCCATCAGGCGACCAGTCAACGCGATACGCCGCGCCCGAGTGACCCACCACACGCCACCGCTCCGTCGCGCCGCCGCTCGCATCCACGTCGTACACCGCCACCGCCCCATCGTTCAGCGACGTCGCGATCGCCCCGCCATCGCCCCGCACCGACACCTCCCACACCGCGCTCCCCTCGCGCGCCACGTCCGCCACCGATCCATCCAGCATCGCCCAGAGCGCCCGCCACTCAAACCCCCGACGCGCCGCCGGCGCGCCCTCCAGCCACTCCCGCGCGTGCCCCACATCGTTCAAACGCAGCGCATACTCCGCCGCCGCAACGTGCGCCCGATACGACGCCATCTCCGCGTCGGCATGCTGTGCCGCGCCAACACCGGCGACACACGACGCGGCCGCCGCCGCCCACACGATCTCTCCGAGCCGTCTCATGTCGTCCTCACTCCCGCCCCTCGCCCCTCAACCACCGCCGAAACCGCGAACAACACCATCGCCGCCCCGATGAACGAAGTCGGAATGATGAACCAGTGCGTCAGCGAGATCACCAGCCCGAACCCCAGCGTCACCACATACGCGATCGACACGCGCCGCAAGACCCGCGCATCGCGCACCGACCCGATCGCCAGCATGAACCCCGTCAACGCCATGCCGAAGGACGCCACCGAGAAAGAGTGCGAGAAACCCTTGAACAGCTCCATCATCGATCGCTGCGTTCCCACCAGGTCCATCCTGTAGCCGGTCATCAGCTCCAGCAACTGCCGCTCCGTCTCGTCCCGCGGCGCCGGCTCCTGAAGGCTCCCCGCAGTATGCGCGATCGCCATCACCAGCAGCACCGCACAACCCGCGATGAACAACCCCGCACGGGGCCGACTCGATGGAACCATACCTCTTTCCATGGTTTCCTTACCCATGCATGGGCCTCCAGCTCGCAACCACATTCCCCCTCCGTCTCTGTGTCCCCTGTGCCTCTGTGGTGAGTCCCTCTTCTCTTCTGCCTCTCATCGCCAGCCCCCAAGAA
>JAPKGU010000193.1 GCA_026647565.1 Phycisphaerales bacterium
AGGCACAAGCAAATGAAGAATTGGCAGAGCAGGGTGCAGCCTTTTTGTCCATTCATGCGACAAACCCGGATTTGCTAAAAGGGATTCCTTCAGAACGCATCGCTAATACGACAAAAGCAGCAGGTCAAGCATTGGAAACGTTCCGTCGTTATATCCAATCCGACAAAGTGAGTTGGACTGTTCTTGCTGTTCCGACAAAGGAATGGGCAGCGAAGGTATTTCCTGAAGCAGAGGAAGAGGAACAAATAACTAGGCTATGGAATGCGATTTTTTATGCAACACGCGTGAACCTAGACGACCCAGTACAGGCATGGCGCGAGCATCGTGCTCATTTGCAAAATAAGGTCAATTACCTTAATCAAAAGCACTATACAGCTTTACACTATAAGGCCCCCGCGGACTTCGAGTTCCAGGACTACTCGACGGTGTTCCTGACCAGCTCGTTCGACGATCTGAACTTCATCAACTCGGGCTTTGCGTTCTTCGGGTTCGCGACGCTGACGAACCAGCCGTTCGGCTACAGCGAGCGTTCGGACCCGCTGAACACTGACAAGCGTGACGAGGCGGCGGTGTTCGTGCCGAGCGCTTCGATCCTCGGATACAACCAGAGCCAGGCGGAGCTTGAGTCCCTGAGTCAGGCGCTGACGGCGGCGGTGGGACGCCGCGTCGGTGAGCTGCTTGGTCTGCGCACGACGGCGGATTACACGTCCACGGCCGACGCGGACATCATGGCCTCGAACTCGGTCTCGACGATTCCCGGCTTCGGACAGCCGTACCGCTACTCCAACTCCAGCCGCCTGCTTTCGACGACGTCGGACCCGCTCGACGACACCAACTTCTTCCTCGGGCGCCAGCGGAACGTCTCGCTGCTTGACCGGATCCTGGCCGACTGATTCTGCCCCCCACACCGCGCTCGGGCGGCGTACGCCCGAGTGCGGACCCCCTGCGGACCCGCGTCCTGCTCACGCAGGGCGCGGGTCATTTCTTTGCGGACACTCCGCGCTCAGGCCGTGGGAGGCGGTGAGGGTGCGGATGCGTACCGGCTAGCGCGCACCATCGTGTGCTCCAGCGCGCTGCCGATCTGCTGCGCGTGGCCGATCATCCGGGCGAGGTAGGCGCCGAGGGCTTCGGCGTGGGCGGTTGCGGCGCGGGCTCGCTCATCGAGCAGGCGTGAGGCCTCGAGCGCCCTGGCCTCGATCTCGCGAGCCGCGTCCGGGGCGAGGGGCGATTCGCTCGTGGGGCGTTGCTGCGATTGATCGGCCTGGGCGCGGTCGACCTGGGCTGTGAGGGCGGCTCGCGCGTGCTCGGCCTGTTCGATCCGCGATGAGAGTTCCTGGATGAGTGCGCGAATGGGGTCGAGGGTCTCCGGCTCGGCCAGGCGCTCGATGGCGCTGAGGCGCGTCGTCAGGGCCTCGAAGTGCCGGGAGCGCTCTCTTGCGCCCTGATCGGCTCGGGCGAGGAGCGATGTGAGTTCCTCGGTCGTTCGCGTCACGTGCGCGGTCGCGCGATCCGCGGCGTCTTCTGCCGCGGCTCGGACGACGCGGGACAAATCCTCCGCCTGCTCGCGGAGCGCCTCGCGCAGCGATCGCTCCCGATCCGCCATTCGGGAGTCAACGTCGGCGAGGGCCTCATTCGATCGTGCCAGGGCGATCTCGCCCGAGACCCGGTGCGCCTCCTGGGCCGCGACGGTGCTCGCCTCATGTCGGGCGGATTCGACGGCGATGGCGAGCGCCCTTGCGGCGCCATCGCGCACGAGCGCCTCCATCGTTTCTGCGCCGGTGCTCGCGATGGACGCGAGTCTGGCGCAGGCGTCGCGTTCGGCATCGGCGATGCGCCGCTCCACGTCGGTCGCATCGGGGAGCGCGAGGGCTTCGACCCTGGATGCGGCTTCGGCGGCTCGCTGGACCTGCTCGGTCGCGCGGGCGAGCAGGGCTTCGCCACGGGCCAGACGCTGGTCGATCAGGGCGACGACGCGTGCGACGGACTCGGTCCGGGCTCGGAGTTCATCGAGAGTCCTTGCGGCACCAGCCTGCACGACGCGGAGCTCCTCGGACGCGGCACGCATCTCGGACGAGCGTTCGGAGGCGGTGCGGACGATCGAGCCCAACTCCTCGATCAGGCGCCCGTAACGCTCGGAGTTGAGCAGGCGCGGGGTGATCAGGATGTCCTGGATGGCGACGGCGGCCTCGGAGCGGGAGACTGTCGTCGATCCGTCACTCCTCGGAGTTGAAGGCGGAGTCTCCACGGGCGAGCTGCCGGAGGATCCTGGTGCGTCGGTCCTGATCGTGCCCATGCGGTCTCTCCGCGTGCCGCGCGTCCGTGGCGGCGGGTGCGATGGTCTCCCCTCCCGAGCATACACCGATTCGGGTTGGTCCGCGACCTACAGTCGTTCGTGGCACATCCGCTCAAGGGAGGGTCGGACAACCTTCGAGACGCCTCGCGTGGCGAGCGCCTTCAGCGCGTGCTGGCTGACGCCGGCGTCGGTTCGCGTCGCGCCTGCGAGGAGATGATCAAGGAGGGGCACGTCTCGGTGAACGGCCGGGTGATCACGGACCTGCCGTGCTGGGTCGATCCGCGCGTCGACCGGGTCCTGGTGAAGGGGCGTCCGCTCCGCGCTTCCTCCGAGCACGTCTACATCATGCTCAACAAGCCCGCTCGCACCTTGTCTGCGGCGAGCGACGAGCCAGGCGCCGATCGGCGGACCGTTCTCGACATCGTGAAGCACCCGTCCGGCGCGCGGGTCTATCCGGTCGGCCGGCTTGACTACGACACCACGGGCCTTTTGCTCCTGACCAACGACGGGGACCTGACGCATCGGCTGACACATCCGAAGTTCGGAGGCATGCGCGTGTACGACGCGGTGGTCGCGGGGATCGTTCCGCCACGGTCGCTTGAGGAGTTGAATCGGCGGCTGGGGGGTGCCCGCCGTGCCGCGGATGCGCCGGCGCCGGTGCAGATTGTGGGATTCGACGACGGACGGACGCTTCTTCGGCTCACGATTCTGGAGGGCCGCGGTCGATCGGTGCAGGAGCTTCTGGCGAAGCTGGGGCATCACGTCAAGCACCTGGATCGCGTGGCTTTCGGGCCTTTGACGCTGAGCGGGATCGCGCGTGGGGAGTGGCGGGACCTGAATCGGCGGGAGATCGCGCAACTGAAGGCGGGGCTTTCCGCGCCGACGGAGTCGCCCAAGGTTCGCGCGAGAAAGGCCGTCGCCAAGGCCCGCACGCGGGCGAGATCGGCGCCGCGTGATGACGAGCGCTCGGGCGCGGGGGCCGGGCGTCGGGGCGGAGGCGGGAATCGCATGGAAGGCGATCGCGGGAGTGGCCGGCAGGACGGGCGTCGGAGCGGTGGACGGAAGGGAGTCGGGGGGGCGGGGATCGGAAAGGCGGGCGGGCGAGGCCGGGCCGGTTCACCCGAACCGCGGGGTGGAGCGAACCGGAGGCGACGGGAGAGGGAATAGAATCTCGGCCCATGAGACCCCTTCTCAGGATCCCATCTCGAGCGGTTGCGGCGCCGGTGTTGCTTGGGCTGTGCGCGATGCTGGCTTGTCAGCCCGGCTGCTACAAGCGAGTCGTGCACGCTGACGGGATCGGGGCTGACGGGATCGAGGTCAAGCAGTCCAACCGTTCGAACACGCTTCTGGACAGGGCTGTGTTCGGTGATGACACTCCCGGCAAGAAGTCGGCGAAGCGTCCTTCGGGGTACTCACCAAAGCAGTAAGTTCATCGTGTTCCCTTCACCGTAACAGGGCAGGAATCTCCCCTGAGCCGGCGGGCGGCCATCCCACCCTTACGCCAGCCAGCGAATCTCGAACTCCAACGGACGATTGATGCACGCAGAAAAGCAGACCGAGTTCTCGATCTATCTGGATCAGCGTCCGGGCGAGCTGGCGGGGGTGCTCGGGGCGCTTGCGCAGCACGGCGTGGAGACGACCGCGGTCTCGGTCGCGGAGCACAACAGCCGCGGGATCGTGCGGGTGCTGGGCCGGGACCCCGAGGCGCTGCGACACGCGTGTGAGTCCCTGGTGGACTCCGGGGTCAGCCCCGTGGTGGAGTCAGACGTGGTGGTCGTGGACATGGCGGATCGGCCGAACGCGCTGCGCGAGGTGGCCGTGGCCCTGGCCGCCGCCCGGATCAACATCCGATACGTCTACCTCGCGCAGCGCGGCCCCGGCCTCGGCCCCCGCTGCATCCTGAAAGTCAGCCACTCCGAAATCGCCATCAACGCCATCCTGCCCCTTCCCTGATTCCTCGTTCCTAGAATCTCCCTCCCCGGAGAACCGACCATGGGCATCGAAGCCGCCCTTCCGACCGATGCGATCCTGACCACGCAGCTCAAGCGCGTGATCAACTGGGCGCGCCGCTCCTCGATCTGGCCGATGCCCTTCGCGACGGCCTGCTGCGGCATCGAGCTGATGGCGACGGCCTGCTCCCGCTACGACCTGGCCCGCTTCGGCGCGGAGGTCATGCGCTTCAGCCCGCGTCAGTCGGACCTGCTGATTGTCGCGGGGCGGATCAGCGTCAAGATGATGCCCGTCCTCCAGCGCATCTACGAGCAGATGACCGAGCCCAAGTGGGTCATCTCCATGGGCGCGTGCGCCTCCACCGGCGGCGTCTTCGACACGTACGCCGTGGTCCAGGGGTGCGACCAGTACATCCCCGTTGACGTGTACGTTCCCGGCTGCCCGCCCCGTCCTGAGATGCTGATCGAGGGGATCATGGCGATCCAGCGCCACATCGACAACGAGGGCATCCCGCCCAAGGGCCCGGATGGGAAGCGCATGCCGCTGAACATCGCGGTGCAGCCGACGCACGTGGTGCGTCCGCAGCCGCTGCCGATCGGCGTGCGATAAGCAATCGAATCGTTCCTTCTCGTGCGCGGCGTGCCGTCACCCGGCGCCGAACTTCCACGCGCTCGGGCGGTCCGAGGGAGTGGGGGCGTCACCTACGATGCCGTCACGCTGCGTCGCAGCCCCACCAATCGGAGTTCGCCCATGGACCTGGGAATCAAGGGCCGCATCGCCCTCGTCACGGCATCGTCCAAGGGGCTCGGCCACGCCGTCGCCCATGCCCTTGCCTCAGAGGGATGCCACGTCTGCGTCAGCTCGCGCAGCGCCGAAGCCACCGAGCAGGCCGCACGGACCATCTCCCGCGCGACCGGCGCCGAGGTCGTCGGCATTCCCTGCGACGTCACCCGGCGCGCCGACTGCGAGCTGCTGGTGGATCAGGTCGTCCAGCGCTGGGGTCGCGCCGACATCCTCATCAACAACTCCGGGGGGCCGGCCCCCGGCTCATTCGATGCCGCCGACGAGAACACATGGCAGGCCGCCGTCGATTCGACGCTGATGAACGTCGTGCGCATGTCGCGCCTCTGCATCCCGCACATGAAGAAGAACCGCTGGGGGCGCATCATCACCATCACGAGCACTTCGGCCGTCCAGCCCATCGATAATCTCATGCTCTCGAACGCGCTCCGCGGCGCGGTGCACGGGCTGTCCAAGACCCTTGCCACCGAGCTCGCGCCGCACGGCATCCTCGTGAACTGCGTCATGCCCGGCATGCACGCGACCGATCGGCTGCGCCATCTGGCGGACGCGCGCGCCAAGGTCTCCGGGCTCTCGTCGGATCAGGAGTACGCCAAGCTTTCTCTGGCGATCCCGCTCGGGCGCCTCGGTGAGCCCGCGGAACTCGCAGTTCTATCCCGACCAGCCCCCGATCGATCTCCCGTCCGCGCCCCTCATTGTGGGACTTCGAACGCTCGATCCCGTTTGGGTCGAGCGCGCCGACCGCC
>JAPKGU010000194.1 GCA_026647565.1 Phycisphaerales bacterium
GTAGGCGTCGGTCGTGAAATCGCGCGGGTTCCACAGCGCCAGCTGCCATAGCCCCTGTTCCTTCGCCCGCCGTGTGATGCCGCAATCGGTCAGCGCGGCGAACATGTCGTCGTCGCCGAATCCGAGCGCGATGTACCGCACACCCGGCTCAAGCCGCATCAGGCACGGCGAGGCCGCGTACAGCTCCGCCAGTGCCCAGGCGTCACGGAGCGCCTCGCCACTCGCGCGCGTCAGAACGTCGGAGCCGCCGGAGAGCGTGTGCCTCGCCGCCCGCGACCAGATCACCTCCTCCGCCTGGGCCGGGTTGCCCGTGCGGGCGATGAGCCGCGCCCGCTGGATGTCGCTGTCGGCCAGCGCGCGCTCGGCGTCGCGCCGCGCAAGATCAAGATCGCTCGCCAGCAGCGCCAGCCCCACGGTCGCGCCGATGATCGTGACCAGCACGAGCAGCGCCGCGATCGCCGGCACACGGTGACGCATCGCCAGCTTCCGCAGCACGTACACCGCGCTGTCCCGGCGCGCCGAGATCGCCCGCCCCTCCAGGTAATCCTCAAGATCCGACGCCAGCGCCGCCGCGTTCGCGTACCTGCGCTCTGGGTCCTTGGTCAGACACTTCAGAACGATCGTCTCGACGTCCGAGGGCAGACGCTTGACGATCCTTGAGGGCGGCGTGGGCTCGGTCGCGATCGCGTGACGCGCAAGCTCCGCGATCGTCCCGTCCGCCGGATACGGATGCCTGCCCGTCAGGAGCCGGTACAGGATCAACCCCAGCGCGTACACATCCGTCCGAGCGTTCACCGACGCAGGATCCCCACCCAACTGCTCCGGCGACGCGTACGCCGGCGTCCCGACGAACTCACGCGTCGTCGAGACGTCCCGCGACGGCTCCGAGGCCCGCGCAAGCCCGAAGTCGAGCACGCGGGGCCTGCCCTCGCGATCGACCAGGATGTTCGAGGGCTTCAGGTCCCGGTGCATCACGCCCGAGGTGTGCGCGTGGCCGGCTCCCGACGCCACCATCGCCATCAGCGCGACCACGCCGTTGATCCGCTCGCGATCCCACCGCTTCAGCCCGCCGAACCGCTGCTCGACGTACGCGTCGAGCGCCACGCCCTCGACAAACTCCATCGCGACATACGGCGTCCCGTCCGTGGTCAGCCCCGACTCGAACACCGACACGATATTCGGATGCCGCAGCCGCGCCGCGATCTCCACCTCGCGCTCGAACCGGTGACGCTGCCGGTCCGATGCGAACGCCCCGCCCAGCAGCACCTTGATCGCCGCCGGGCGCTTCGTCGAGGCCTGCACCGCCCGATACACAACCCCCTGTCCTCCCCTGCTGACCTCCTCGATCAGCTCGAACCCCCGGACCGCGTCGCGTGCCAGCGCCGCACGCGCTCCCGCACCATCGGTGGCTCCCGCCAGAACCGTCCGCGCTCCTCCCAGGAATCGCTCGTTCTCCCTGATATCCGCGACCACCTCCGCGCACCCTGCGCATCGCTCGGCATGGACGCGGACCGCGTCGGCCACGGGCTCGCCCCTCGCCACGCGCTCAAGCTCGAGCGCCGACGGACATGGCGCGCCCATTCAGTCGCCCTCGTCGTAGGCCGCCGTCAGATCGCGCACGATCTCGCGCAGCCGCTTGGTCAGACGGTTCTTGATCACGTACACCGAATCGACGGCGATCTCGCACTGGGCAGCGACCTCCTCCGCCGGAACGCCCCGCAGCGCGAACAGCTCGAACGCACGGATCGTGTTCGCGTCCGTCCTCGTCGAATCCCGCAGGATCCCCATCGCCTCGGCCAGGATCGCCTGCTCCCGCTCCTTCGCCCAGATCCGCGTCATCTGCTGCTCGTCGGGCAGATCCGCCGCAACCCCGCCGATCACCGTGTCCCCGCCCACCACCGCGCCCACAGCCCCAGCGCCGGCGTCCCGCACGCCCGCGCGCCGCTTCCGCCGCATCCCGGAACCCACGTTCCGCGCGATCCCGATCAGCCACGAACTCAGCCGCCCCTGCTCCCGCTGGTACCGGCCGTCGCGATATGCCCGTGCGAACTCGGCGAGCGTCTGCTGGGCCAGCTCGACCGCGTCGTCCTCGCCGAAGCCGAGCTTGCGCGCAAAGGAAATCAGCACCGGGCGGTACCGCCCGTCGAAGCGAGACCACGCCTCCGCGTTCGCCGGATCGCGCAGGTCCTCGATCAGCCGCGTTGTCGTGCGCGTGTGCACTGGTCTCGCCCCGTGAGAGTGACCAACCGAGAGAATAACAGATCATGAAGCAGGTGCGAAGCATCCCGCTCACGGAAGCCAAACGGATCGACCTCACGGCCCGCCGCCGCACGCGGCGGTGCGAGAGGTCCACGGGCATGGCCGAGGCGCCCCGAGCGCCCGCGCAACCCTCCGGGTCCTCCCGATGTCCCCCTTTCCTATACTCCCGCCCGGTCACCAAACACGGCCGCCGCCCTGCCTCACCCCGTTCCCCGCCTCGCTCTCAGGAGCCCGTCCCTTGGCCTACACCCTCCGTCCCGACGAGACCTTCGGCGTTGACGTCGAGTCCACCGAGTACCTGGCCGACCACGTGGACACCGGCGACCGCTGGGTCCTCAACTTCGGTCCGCAGCACCCCGCGACGCACACGACGCTGCGCCTCGTCCTCGAACTCGACGGCGAGCGCGTCGCACGCTGCACGCCCCACATCGGCTACCTCCACTCCGGCTTTGAGAAGCTCGCCGAGGTGCTGGACTACAACCAGTACGTCACCATCGTCAGCCGCATGAACTACCTCTCGCCGGTGTCCAACGACATCTGCTGGCACCATTGCGTCGAGAGGCTCTTCGGCATCGACATCACGCCCCGCTGCAAGGTGCTGCGCACCATCATGGCCGAGATGGGCCGCATCCAGGACCACCTGCTCTGCATCGGTGCCGCGGCACTCGACATGGGCGCCTTCACCGGCTTCCTCTACGGCTTCAACCCGCGCGAGACCATCTACGACATCGTCGACTACATCTCCGGCCAGCGCTTCCACCCGGACTGGACCCGCGTCGGCGGCCTGATGAAGGACCTCCCCGACGAGGAGACCTTCAAGCGGATGGTCAAGAACTTCCTCCGCAACGACCTCTCTGTCGCCA
This sequence comes from Phycisphaerales bacterium, assembly GCA_026647565.1. Taxonomy (GTDB): domain Bacteria; phylum Planctomycetota; class Phycisphaerae; order Phycisphaerales; family UBA1924; genus JAHBWV01. The sequence goes on from JAPKGU010000194.1 coordinate 3,123, forward strand.
TCAAGGACATCGAGAACCTCCTCAACCGCAACCGCATCTTCCAGGACCGCACCGTCGGCATCGGCAAGATGACCTTCGAAGAGGCAAACGCCTGGTCGATCACCGGCCCGCTCGCCCGCGCGTGCGGCGTCAAGCGCGACCTCCGCAAGGACGCGCCGTACCTGTGCTACGCCGACAACTGGGACGGGCAGGGGGCCGAGGCCGTCAAGTTCAAGGTCCCGATCAGCACCGACGGCGACGTCTTCACGCGATACCAGATCCGCTGCGAGGAAGTGAAGCAGTCGATGTCGATCATCGAGCAGCTCATCGACAACATCCCCCAGGGACCCATCGACACCTTCGCCGACTCCAAGATGGTCAAGCCCAAGAAGTCCGAGGTCTACGGCTCCATCGAGGGACTCATCCAGCACTTCGAGCTGATCATGACCAACCGCGGCTGGAAGCCGCCGGTCGCCGAGTGCTACGGCGCCCACGAGACCGCCAACGGCGAGCTTGGCTACTTCATCGTCTCCGACGGCGGCCCGCGCCCCTGGCGCGTCAAGACCCGCCCCCCCTCCTTCATCAACTACTCGATCATGGCCAAGCTCACCGAGGGACACCAGCTCGCCGACGTTCCCGCCATCCTCGGCTCGCTCAACATCGTCGCCGCGGAACTCGATCGCTGATCATCCGCCCTTCGGCGCATCCGTCTTGCCCACCAGCAGGCGGCTGATGATCTCCTGCACGTGCACGCCCGACGCGTCCTTGCCGTGGTTCTGCACGCCGAGCGCCGTCACCACGCCGTACCCCATGCCGACATGGATCAGGAGCCATGCCAGGATCTCCGCCGAGTAGCGCGTCATCACCCTGTGCCCCTCCTGGGCCCGCTCGATCTCCTGCTTGATGAACGCGTGCACGGATGTCAGGTGCGCCGAGACCGCGCGCCGGATGTCCTCGTCCCCCGTCTCCGTGATCGACTGCAGCAGCACGCGATACTCGTTCCGCCCCTCGTCGGAGACCATCGGGTTGTCGCCGATGATCCGCTTCAGCCGGTCCGCCGGGTCCGCCGCGTTCTTGAGTTCCTGGGCCCACTTCTCCAGCGTCCGCTCCCCCGTCCGCGTGATGAGCGCGATGAAGAGGTCCTTTTTCGACGAGAAGTGCCGGTAGATGATCGGCTCCGTAACCCCCGCGATCCGCGCCAGCTCGGCCGTCGTCGCGCGTGCATACCCGTGCTGCGCGAACAGATCGAGCGCAACGTCAAGAAGCTGCTCACGTCGCTTGGCCGCGGGTAGTCGGCTCATCGGCTGCTCCACCTGAGGCCGCGTCACGAACGGCATCAGCTCCATCCGGCGAACCCGCCGGTCCCGGAGAGTCTAGCGAGCACTCACCAGCCGCGCCTATCCCCTTGTCCTCATGATGGTTGGATTCTCGCGCGTTCGTCCCGCTTATCGGCACCGGGTCGTACCCGCCCTTCGCCAGCGGATGGCACCGGAGCACGCGCCGCACCGTCAGCACGCTCCCACGCACCGGCCCGTGCTCGCGCACCGCTTCCAGCCCGTACACGCTGCACGTCGGCACGTACCGACACTGCCGCCCAACCAGCGGCGACAAGGTCACTCTGTACGCCAGGATCACCGCCTCCAAGGGCAGGATCAGCGCCCGCCAAGGCCACGCGGTCCATCGCCCCCTCATGGACGCGCGTCCGTGCCGCGTGCCGCGCGCCGATCCAGTTCCGCCACGAGCTTCACCGCCGCCGAGACCAGCAGCTGCTCATACTCGGCGCGATCCAGCGGCTCGTGCGGGCGCACCGCAACGACAAAGTCCAGCGGCTCGCCCGTCCTGGTGCGAGGCAGCGCGTGGCACACGTGGCGGAACGCCTCACGCAGTCGGCGCTTGATCCGGTTCCGAACCACGGCGACTCCGACCCGCCTCCCAACCGACAACCCCAATCGATGCGATCCGGTTGTTCCCGCGCGAGCGTGAACGACCAGTGGCCCGCTCGGCCTCGACATTCGACCCTTCAGAATCGCCTGGTAGTCCCTTGCGTGCCCGAGACGCTGCGACCTTCGGAACTTGAGTCGGGGCGTGGGCATTCCCGGCGGGGGCGTTGCGTCATCCCCGTTCCCGTCGATCGCTGACAGATATGGGTGGCCGGGCCGCCCGGTGTTCATGCCGGATTGTTCGCAGGCGCCCGGGCGTTCAAGACACGCGAGAGACGGGTCGGGGACCCTCCCCCTCCCGAGGTCCCCTTCTGGGCCTTTGCCTCCCGCCCGGCTCCCTCCCGGCCCACATCCTCCTGCCGGGGTCTGGCCGGCGGGAGCAGCCCGAGCAGACATGCCAGCGCCCCACCCGCGATCAGCCAGAGCCGCTTGCGATCGTCCGTCGTCCAGCGGTACAGGATCGAGTCCGGCCGGGGCCGCTCGTTCCAGTGGATCACGGGGGGCTCCAGCGCCGAGAAGATCGTCGCGCTGTCCGGCTGCGGCCGGGGCATGCCGGGGAGGGGCTCCCGGTCGGCGGGAATCAGGTTGAGCTCGGTTGCCGCGAGAGAGAGGACGAGCTGCTCGTCCCCCGCGTCCAGTGCCTTGAGGTACCGCTCGTAGTTCTCGATCCGCTCCTGACGCCGGCGCTCCTGGGCCAGTGCCCGCTCGCGCTGCCACCTCGCCTCGGCCAGGTTGTCCTGGGC
>JAPKGU010000195.1 GCA_026647565.1 Phycisphaerales bacterium
CCCTGCCTTCCGCCCGCGCGCCGTCGGCGAGCGCCGCGATCGTCCGGAGCCGCAGGTCGTCGCCGCGCGGAAGGCGCCCAGCCAGCACACCGAGCAGGAGCTCGACGCCCGCCCGATCCCCGAGCGCGGCGGCGGCCTCGAGCACCACGCGTGCGCGGCGCTCCGGATCGTCCCACGTGGGATCCTCACGGGCGATCTCGTCGAGGGCGAGCAGGACTTCTTCGGGCCCGGCGGTCCGGGCGACACCTTCGACGAGGTCGTGGAGGCGGTCCAGGCGAACAACCTGAACGTCGGGGGCGGAAGCATCGGGACGGGCGGAGCGATGCTCCTCGTGCGCGGCATCGGGCGGCCCGCGACCCTGGAGCAGATCGGCAACATCGTGGTCGCGGCACAGGGCGGAGTCCCGATCCGCGTGCGCGACGTCGCGGAGGTGACGATCGGACACGAGATCCGCCGCGGAGCGGTCACCGCGGATGGGAAGGGCGAGGTCGTGCTCGGCCTCGGCTTCATGCTCATGGGCGAGAACAGCCACGAGGTCACCTGGCGGCTGAAGAACCGGCTCGACGAGGTGAAGAAGGCCCTTCCGCCCGGGGTCGAGGCGACGACGGTGTACGACCGCACGGAGCTCGTGGACCACGTGATCGACACCGTCCGCAAGAACCTGTTTGAGGGCGGAATCCTCGTGATTGCCGTCCTCTTCGTATTCCTCGGCAACCTGCGTGCTGGGCTGATCGTCGCGCTCGCCATCCCCTTCTCGATGCTCTTCGCGTTCTCGGGAATGCTCCGGTTCGGGATCGCGGGGAGTCTCATGTCGCTGGGCGCCATCGACTTCGGGCTGGTCGTCGACAGCTCCGTGATCATGATCGAGAACTGCGTGCGGCACATCGCGCACGGGGAGGCCGGGAGGAAGCGGATCGACGTGGTCCGCGACGCGGCCATCGAGGTGCGCAAGCCGACGATGTTCGGCGAACTCATCATCATGATCGTCTACCTCCCGATCCTCGCCCTGGAGGGCATCGAGGGGAAGCTGTTCAGGCCGATGGCATTGACCGTGATCTTCGCGCTGGCGGGCTCGCTCGTCCTGTCGATGACGCTGATGCCGGTTCTGGCGAGCCTCCTGCTCCCGAAGAAGATGGAGGAGCGCGAACCGTGGATCGTCCGCGCGACCCGGCGGATCTACGCGCCCGTGCTGCGGGCGGCATTCGCGCATCGCCTGTTCGTGGTGGGGCTGGCCGTCTGCGCGCTGCTCGTGGCGGTCATCCTGGGCCGCGGACTCGGCTCCGAGTTCGTCCCGAAGCTGTCCGAGGGCGGGATCGTGATCAATACGGTCCGTCTCGCGGGGATCGACCTCGACGAGTCGGTCCGCTACAACACGCAGATGGAGCGGGCGCTTCTCGCCGCCTTCCCCGACGAAATCGAGCACGTGTGGTCGCGGATCGGGACGGCGGAAGTGGCCACCGACCCGATGGGGGTGGAGATCACCGACATCTTCGTCTCGCTCAGGCCGCGGGAGCGATGGAAGAAGGCCACGACGCAGGCCGAGCTGGTCTCGTGCATGCAGCGCGAACTCCGGGACATGCCCGGCCAGCGGATGGCGTTCACGCAGCCGATCGAGATGCGGATCAACGAGATGATCTCGGGCGTCCGCTCCGACGTCGCCGTGAAGCTCTTCGGCGACGACTTCGACGTTCTGGTCGCCAAGGCGGCCGAGATCGGCGCGATCCTCAGCTCGACCAAGGGCTCCGTCGACCTGACGACCGAGCAGATCACCGGCCAGCCGATGCTCCTGATCCGGGTCGACCAGGACGCCATCGCGCGGTACGGCGTCCCCGCGCGCGAGGTCCTCGAACTGGTGGAGTCGGTCGGGAGCATGCCGATCGGGGACGTCATCGAGGGCGAGCTCCGCTTCCCGCTCATCGTTCGACTTCCCGAGCGCTTTCGCGCCGACCCGGACGCGATCGCGTCCATCCCTGTCAAGGCGCCCTCGGGCGAGCTGATCCCGCTCTCGCGGCTCGCGATGGTCGAGGTCGTAGAGGGGCCCTCCACGATCACGCGCGAGTGGGGTCGGCGGCGGATCACGATCCAGTGCAACGTGCGCGGGCGCGACGTGGGGAGCTTTGTCGCCGAAGCGCAGAAGAAAATCGCCGAACGCGTGGAGCTCCCCGCGGGCCGCTACCACCTGGAGTGGGGAGGCCAGTTCGAGAACCTGGAGCGGGCGCAGAAGAGGCTCATGATCGTGGTCCCGGTGGCGCTCGCGCTGATCTTCCTTCTTCTCCACATCACCTACCGCCGCATGCTCGACGCCATCCGGGTCTTCACCGGGGTTCCGTTCGCCGCCGTCGGCGGGATTGCGGCGCTGTGGCTGCGCGGGATGCCCTTCTCGATCTCGGCGGGAGTCGGATTCGTCGCCCTTTCGGGAGTCTCGGTCCTGGGCGACATGGTGCTCGTCTCCTACGTGCGCCAACTCCGCCGGAAGGGACTCTCGATCGACGACGCCGTCGAGCAGGCGGCGCTGACCAGGCTGCGTCCCGTCCTCATGACCGCTCTCGTGGCGGCTCTGGGGTTCGTTCCGATGGCGACCGCGACCGGGATGGGCGCCGAAGTCCAGCGGCCCCTGGCGACCGTCGTCATCGGCGGCGTCGTCACCAGCACGCTGCTAACGCTGATCGTGCTGCCGGTGCTTTACAGGTGGTTCGAGCCCAAGGACGCGCCGATCGCAGACGACGACGATCCGACATTGGAGCCGCGGCGCGTCGCCGCGGACATCTCTGGCGAAGGCGCGGACTGAAGTCCGCGCGGAAAGAGGAGGAGTCATGACGATGCGCAGGAACATGGTCGCCGTGTTCGCCGCGGCCGCGCTGGCGCTGTCCGCCGGTTGCGGGAACTCGGAATCCGCCGCTCCGGCGGACAAGCCGTCCGCGCCCGCGGCTCCCAGGACCCCCCTGGTGCAGCCGAAGCACGCCGCCGACTGGTGCGGGGAACACGGCGTGGCGGAGTCCGTCTGCACGCGCTGCAACGCCGACCTCGTTCCCGAGTTCAAGAAGAAGGGCGACTGGTGCGACAAGCACGCTCTCCCGAAGTCCCAGTGCATCACCTGCGATCCGTCGCTGGAGGCGAAGCTCAAGGCGCTGGCCCCGGCGGGCAAGTAGGACGGGAGGCGGGTGGATGGAACCAGGGGCCCAAGCCGGGGGTCGCCAAGGGTCATGACCCGGGCAGGCGGAGTCCGACCGAAACCTCGCAGGGCCACCATGGGCGTGTGTGAGGCGGACTGCACGCATCCCGATCGGGTGGCGTCTGCGCGTCGGGGTCTCCCTGAAGAGGACGTCCTCCGAGTCGTATCGGGGGCCTTCCGCCTGCTCTCCCACCCGGCCCGGATCCGGATCCTCCTGGCCCTGCAGGTGCGCGAGTTGTGCGCCTGCGACCTTTCGGCGCTGCTGGGCCTTCCGATGGCGGAGACGTTGCGACATCTCAGGAGGCTCCGGAACTCCGGGGCAGTCGCCTTCCGGGCCGAGGGGAAGACCGCGTTCTATCGGATGGCCAGTCCTTCGTGGCCCAGGCTGGTGGCGAAGGCGTTGACCGAGGCCGATGAGCAGGGGGTCGGTGGTGGCCTTCGGCGACATGCACGGAGGCGCTCGTGACGCAGGAGAGGACAGCGTCCTCGCCGGCGCGGGACCTTGGGGCCGCCCGCGACGTTGCTTCCACGAGAGACTGGCGACGGACCGCGATCCGGCTCGTCGGCGCCACCCTCGCCTACAACGTGATCGAGGCCGTGATCGCCCTCTGGAGCGGCGAGAGGGCCGAGAGCATCGCGCTGTTCGGCTTCGGGCTCGACAGCGTCATCGAGTTCTCGGCCTCCGGGGTCGTCCTCTGGCGGTTCCGGATCGAGTCCGCGGGGGGCTCGGTCGAGGCCGTCGAGGCGGCCGAGGGGAGGGCGCACCGGTTCATCGGAGGGACGTTCCTCGCGCTGGCGGCCTACGTGGCGGCGAACGCCGGCTGGACCCTCTGGAAGTCGGAGGCCCCGCAGCCCAGCCTTCCGGGGATCCTCCTTGCCACGGCATCGCTCCTGGTCATGCCGGTGATGTCGGTCGCGAAGCTCCGCGTCGCGTCCCGCCTCGGGAGTCGCCTCCTCCGGGCCGAGGCGAAGGAGACCCTGGCGTGTTCCTGGCTCTCCCTGACGCTCCTCCTCGGCCTGGCGGCGAATGCCTGGCAGGGCTGGTGGTGGGCCGATCCCGCAGCCGCCCTCGCCATGGTGCCGTGGCTCGTTAAGGAAGGCCTCGAGGGCCTCCGCGGAGGGGGGTGTGCGTGTAGCGAGTGAATCCTGCCGGACGTGCCGCCCCGCTCGGGCGACGGAAGGGAGTGCAATGTGAGGAAGCGCAAGGACGAAGAGACCGGATGGTACCGGCGCAACTGGAAGACGGTGGCCACCGTCTGGGGGCTCCTGCTCGGGCTGTTCGGGATCGTCGCGGGGATCGGTTGGACGGCCATCTGGCTCTCGCGGCCCAAGCCCCACGTGCACGTCCACACGAAGTTGAAAGTGGTGGAGGCCTCCGACGACTACCCGCTCACGACCTGCGTCGTCAGCGGGAAGCCGCTCCCGCCCCCCTCGAGGAGGACGGCGGTCCTGTACGAGGGCATCGAGGTCCAGCTCTGTTGCGAGGTGTGCATCCCGAAGTTCGAGGAGGAGCCGCAGAAGTACCTCAAGGTCCTGAACGCTGCCGGAAAGTGAAGGACCGGCGTTCTCTCTCGCTCATGGGACTTCAAGATCCTCGAGAGGCGCTGGGTCCGGGACTACACCGAGGCGTGTCCTCCTTGGGGTCCATGCGGGGTTCTCTCCCGTCCGTGTCGGCCGCGCGCTCCGACAGGAGCACAATCGCTCCTACCGGGGGATCAGACCGCGGACTTGGCCGTGACCTTCAGGCCCGCTTGCCCTCGGGAGCCTCACCCTCTCGGGCGCCCTCGCCGTCGGCGAGTGGTGCCCCCGAGCACGGCCGCTCCACCCGTGGGCGATGCCCCGACCCCCCGCCGGAGGAACGATGGCCTCGAAGCGGATGGCACTGTGGCTCCCGTTGCCTCGGCTAGGATCCTCGTCGAGGCTTGGGATGCGAGAGGCGGATCGCCCGGGTACTTGGAGGAGCATGCACGACGGTGCCGTCGGAACCCTGCTCGCCCGCTGGAGGGAGGACCCCGGCGCGACCTACCGGACCTGGTTCCTGTGGGATGAGCGGCTCAAGAACTTCCGCTCGATCAGGAGGGGTGTCGCGGAGGTGGTTCGGGAGATCGAGGAAGGGACCTTTGGCGTAGCCTTCAAGGGCTCCTCCCTGGAGACCGTCGTGCACTCCATCGCCGAGCAGAGGCAGGTGTTCCGCGGGGCGGATCATGCCTTTCTCTGGAAGCCGAAGCTCCGCATCCCCGACATCTACGAGGACCGGGAGAATCAGAAGGCCTTCGGTGCATTCCTCGGAACCTGCGCATGCTGTGACGGGTCGGAACGCCTGGTGGAGGCCATCCGCCAACTCGACGCTCGGCGGATCAAGGGGCTCGGCCCCGCGGTTGCCAACCTGCTGTACTTCCTCCACCCCACGCTGATGCCCCCCTTCAACACGGCCATCGTGAAGGGCTACAACGCCATGACGGGCGCCCGCGTGAAGCTCGGCAGTTGGGACGAGTACCTGGCGATGCGCTCGGGGATCCTCCGGCTGAACGCCGACTTTGCCGACCTGCTCTCCAACGACC
>JAPKGU010000196.1 GCA_026647565.1 Phycisphaerales bacterium
TCCCGCGGGGTCCCATCGGCTCGCGCGGTGGATCGCGGCCCGCAGGTCATCAACGGATCGGCAGACCCTGCGTCGACCAGATGGCCTGCACCAGCGAGGAGCCCGTCCGAGACCCGCTCTGGATCGCGACCTCGTTCCCGTTGAACACCCCGTCGCGATCGTGGAAGAGTTCCCAGTCAAAGTCGTTTTCCGGGTCGTTGGCCGTCAGCGTCACGACCACGCTGTCGCCGGAGGTGTAGCTGCTGTTGGCGGTCGGCACGGAGAACACGATTCTGGGCGCGCCGTTCACCGGCGGGACCGGCTGGCCCGGCTCGTCGGTGCCCCCGTTATCCGCCGGCGGCGCGGGCGTGCTCGGCACGCAGAAACCATCGGCCCCGATGCAGAACGGGATCAGGCCGAACACCATGAAAACTACCCAGATTCCTCGCCGCGAAAACGTGGAACGCGACATCGACTTATCCTCCGCGACTGACAATATCCGGCTGGCCAAAGCGCAGCGGGAAAGGTAGAGTACCCGTCGTCAATCTTTCCAAAAAAGGGCCGCCTTTTCAAGCAATTTCCGACATCGAAGACCGAACCCGGCCAAAAGGCGTATTCTCGGACGTGCGACATTCCCTGGCGACTGCGACGACACCGACCCGGCCATCTTCCCTGGTGCGCCCGAGCAGTGGTTCGACACCATCGACTCGAACTGCGATGGCAAGGACGACCCCGAGGACTGCTCGCAGCAGCCCCAGCCGTGCGGCTGCAAGGACGCTCTCGACCCGCCTCCTTCGATCACCGTGGACGCGACCTGCCAAGGGAAGGCCGATCTCTTCGTCGCGAAGACGATCCGGTGCCAGCACTGCGGGGCCCCCGAACTCATCTACGTCGTCATCGGCAATCGTGGGACGGAGAGCAGTCCCGTCGGCGCGACCGTGGCGTTGTCCGTCGGTGCGACCAAGACGCTCGCTGTGCCGATCAATCCGCTTGCCTCGGGAAAAGCGTCCCTCCCGCTGATGCTGGAGTCGCGGGCTGGAAAGGCGCTCATCACTATCGATGCGCCTGCCACCGCGGACTGCGTGTCCTCGAACAATTCCGAGTCGATCACCATCGCAAACGTGGACTGCCCCTGATCTCCCGCGTTAGTTTTTGCGGCGGGGAGAAGAACCGCCATGTCCGACGAAGATCTCAAGGCCGAGCTGGAACGACTCCGCGCGGAGAACGAACGGCTCAAGCAATCGAAGATCCGCTCCGTCTCGCTCAAGGTCTCCGACAAGGGCGGCGTCTCCGTGTACGGCCTCGGTCGCTTCCCGGTCACGCTCTACAAGGAGCAGTGGTCGAAGCTCTTGGACATGTCCGACGAGATCCGGGCGTTCATCAAAGAGAACGAGTCGAAGCTGAAGACCAAGGGCGATTAGGCAGATGCGCTACGAGGAATTCCGCGCGGCATGGGACTTGGCCCTTCGCGAGTCCAAGCTTGGAACGTTCGGGTTCGACAGCGAGGAAACGCTCAACACCCGCACGACCGACCGCAGCTACGAAGTTCACGTCGAGCCCCTTGGTGGTCAAGACGCTCGGCCGTTCCACGTCACCGCGACGCTTTCCTTCCGGTGGGACGCGCTGCACACGGCCCGAGCGGCCACGACGGAAGAGGACATGCTCGTGACGCTCTTCGGCAGGGATGGCGCAGCCGACTTGAAGACGGACAAGCCCTGGCTCCGCGTTGATATCAAGCTGAGCGCGACCCTGCCCTGGGAGACGCCGATGCCGATGCCGTCGAACGCCGCGTGGGCGCGGTGGGTGCGAGAGGTCACCGGTCGGCTGGACAACATCGAGCCGCTTACGCCGGAGGAGAAGGTGCGCGAGAACGAGGAGGGCAACCTCGAAGTGCTCGCCTGGCAGGACGTGCCGTCGGCCGAGTGCGTGTGCAGCGAGGGAGGCGACCTTCTGCTCCGGGCCTTGACCATCTCCGCGTTCCAGATCCTGGAGACGCCGCGCCACTTTGACGATCCAGTTCAAGAGGATGACGGCCCGGAAGAGCAGCTCCGCGAGATGTTTCATCGAGTCAGAGCGTCGCTCTCGGCTTGGATGCAGGCGCTCGATCACTTGAAGAAGCGTTGAGCTGGCGTCTACAGCGGTGGCACGATCTCGGATTCGAACGAGATGCTCCCGTCCTCGCGCTCGACGAACCCGACCGTCGTCGCTTCGATCTCCAGCTCCCGAGCAATGCGTCGCGCGTCGTCGAAGCAGTCGTCGGGCACGACCAGGTAGAACGGCAACGCGAGGCTGGCGAACGCGACCCACTGGTGCTCGGCGTGGCGTTCTTCGACGCTGCTCCAGGTCTCGACCTCGTAGATGGCCTGCACGATGTCCGTGCGCTCGTGAACCAGCGCGGCCATCACGTCCGGGTAGTAGCCGCAGACCGACACCATCCGCAGCGGGCCTGGATTGGTTTCGGCGAGCCGTCCGGCGTCCTGGAGCTGCTGCCAGATCGCGCTGATCACTCGGTCGTGGAGGTCTTGCTCGTCGGGAGGTCGGCGGGCCATGAGGACGGAGCGTAGCCGGTCAACGCTACGGTAGGCCGCCGATGCACTTCTCCGGCGCTGCGCAACCGAACGCCTTCGAAGGACAACAACTCATCGGTGACGGGCACCCCCCTGGCGGCGCTCCTGGGCAATAGCACTGCGGCGACGCACTGGTGGGCAAGATGGCGCAGTACCCGTTGCACGTTCCGACGTCTCCGCAGCAGGTGCGCACCTCCTTGCTCCCAGGAGGCAACGTGCCCGCGTCGCATTCGGCCCCACCGTCCACGTAGATGACGTCCGGCCCCGCGTCCCAGCCTGTCGTGAGACCGAAAGCAGCGCTCCCCCCGGTGTTGGCCCCCGCTGCGCCGCCGCTCCCGCCGGCCACCCCGGCGGCACCGCCCGAGCTTGCATCGGCCCCGCTATCCGGCTTCGTCGTGGGCGTGTCTGACGTGGACTCGCCGGAACACGCGGACCACGAAGCGATTGCGCTCAATGCTACTGGGAGAAGCTTGGATCGACGCATCCGAAAACGCCCTTTCGCAGCAGATGGTGTGCCACACGCACCCCCCCTTCGGAAGCGTGGTTTGGTGTTCAGCATCACGGTGGAGCTTTGGGCCCGTTCCGCATCCGAATCTCAGAATACCAACGCTCTGGCGATCATCCCGCAGAGATCGTCGCCATCCACGGCCGCTGCCTGCGTGCCCCCAGCATCCACGCCTTCTTCAGCTCGGAGGGGGTGACGTGCGTCAAGCCTCCTCCGGCAGGATCAGCAAGCTCGACGACATCACCTCGGTGATCGAGCATGAGAACGAAGCGCTGCTCCACCTTCTTGCCGACTGCCCTCCCGAGCATGAAGGCCGTCAGGATCCGGTCGTTGATGGGTTCGAGGGGGTCGATGTCGTCTGTCTTGTTGGATCGCCCCACGAACATGCCGGCCGCGTCGCCCAACGCGCGCATGTCAGCGTCCGACAGTCCATCGCGGACGAGGTGGCCAGCGATCCTCTCGTGCGCTTTCTTCGACTCGACGCGCGCCAAGAGGCTCTCCGTCGTGGATCGGGAGGGGAGGACTCCAAGCCGAACCCCAGCCAGATGCACAACGTGCAGGCCCGAGGTGGCCGCGCTGACATTGCTCGGGACTCGCAGCTCGTGGACGGGGCGGGACAGCTCATGCTCGACCAACGCCAAGAGATGATCGGTCACGGCCGTGATGTTGAAGCTCCCGTCGATCTTCCTGGGCCACATGCGCGATGCTCGATGCCCCGAGCCATGAACTGTGATCACGTCTGCGCCGTAGGGGGTTCGTGGCGCGCTCGGGAAGTCGATGTGGCATCCCTGCAGAATCCTGCCCCCAAGGCGAAGCCGGAGCACCGGCCGGTATTGCTCGAAGCGGAATGTGTGCACTTCGAGCCGCACACCTCGGGCGTGAGCGTCCGCCAGGACGAGATCACACAGGCAACGGGCTTCAGCGGCGATCACTTCACGAGCCTCAAGCTGGGTTGCGGAACGCTGTCTCCCGTGAGCCGGATGCACTCCTCGGCCAAGAACTCGCGATGAATCCCCGGCTTGTTCGCCGCGCCGAATACCGCCATCGCCACGTCGCGCATGTTCGCGTTTATCGCGGCCTCGGCCATGTTCACGATGGGCCGCCATTGGGACGAGCCGATAGCGCTGGCCAGCGGGACGAAGTCGTCGCAACGCCCGAGCCCGACCAAGAGCGCGGCCCAATGCGCTCTGGCCGCTTGAACCTGATACTCGAAGAGGCCGAAGCGCTCCAGCTCTGCAACCGTCTCGGCAAAGATCCGCACGGCCAGATCTCCGTGCTTGGGATTGGTGGCCTTGAACAGTTCCTCCAGCTCGTCGCCCTGGCCGTACTGCTCCCAGACGGCGAACTCGATGATGTCGCGGAGGTAGATCTCGGGCTCGATGCCGGCTTGCTCCCAGGGGACGGTGCTGTACGCGCCAATGGCGGCGGTGAACACCTCGCCCACGGCCCCGCACGAGTCGTTCGTTCGCTCTTGGGACGCGTGGCAAACGGTGAGCATCGCGCGGTGGAGGGCGAGAGCTTCTTCTGGCTTCTGGTCGGCTTTCTCCGCTGCGGATCGCCATGCTCTCGCGAGTCGTCGGGCCAGGGCGAAGCCCTCGTTGACGCTGTAGTGCTTGCGCCCTTGGACGATCTCGAACAATGGCGAGGCGAACGAGACCGGCGAGACGGGGAACTTGTCCCACCGGCCGCTCATGGCTCGCGCCGAAAGCCGAGCGCGAGGGGTGTTGCGCATCGGCTCCGAGAAGTCCTTCAAGCTGGCCGTGCCTTCGAAGATCTTGGTGCGGGCCTTCTTGACGATCTTCTTGTCGCCGGCTTCTTCGAGCGCGATGTCTTCCGGACGGATGCCGAGCTTGGAGAGGCGCGCTCGGAGATCGTCCAGGTGCGAGAGCTTGGCCTCGGAGTCGTTGCGGAGATGGCCGCCCGGCGTGTTGATGCGGTGGCGGAGCTTTCGGTCGAGGCCGTCGAGGCCGGTATCGTCAGTGAGGGAGCAGACGAGGAGCCAGAGATCCCAGCGGGAGAAGGGTGTGCCGCGGATGATCTTCCAGGGGTCGGAGCCGCGAAGCGGAGTGACACTGTGGGCAGCGGGCACGGTCACGTCCCGGATAGCAGCTCGGAGCGGCGTCGAGAATGGACCGTCGCGATCCACGCTTGGATCGCCCTTGGGTCTGCTCCCACGACGCGCTGATGCGCCGCTTGCGCACGCCTGATGCCGGGCGTAGCCTGCGAGCAGGAGGGCACAATGCAGGTATTCCACGTGCTCGTTTTCGACGACGCACTCGAAGACACGACCTCGGTGTACATCGCTCCGAAGTTCAACGCAGATCTCGCTGCGGCCGACAAGCTTCAGATCATGGGTGTCGCGACGCAGATCAGCGGCACGACGCCCACGCTCACCGTCCAGGTCGAGCACTCACCCGACAATCGACACTTCGTGCCCAAGAGCCGCACGGCGGAGCCCCCACTCCAGGAACCGTCGCCTCGGCATGGCGCTTGCGCGCGGGGCCAATCTCCAGCAGGCGCTTTCCGAGATCGGCATGGCGGTGGAGGGGGTGGAGACCGCCCGCTCGGTCCAGGCGCTCACGGCAACGCACGGGATCGAGATGCCGATTGCCTCGCAAGTGGCGGAAACCCTCTTTGGGAGAGTTCCGGTCCAGGAGGCGGTGACCGCCCTCATGTTGC
>JAPKGU010000197.1 GCA_026647565.1 Phycisphaerales bacterium
CGACCGGACGCCGGAAACCGGACGGGCCGTAAAGCAAAACAGGCCCGCTTTCGCGGGCCGGTCAGAAGCTCCCTGTACAAGACCGTTTCGGAGGGTTGGCGTACCACTCTCGGGGTGGCCCGATGGGTGTGCGATCGAAACGGGGCGTTAACGGGGACAGCGAAAACCGCGTTTTCAGGGCCGCCAGCGGGGTGCAAATACTCCAGCCCCGTCCACCGGCGTCACGGGGGGACCTCCGCCGCGGTCCTGCTGGGACGATATGGGCGACGCCCATGCTCCGCCGCCGCCACCGCCGGTTGAGGCCCGGCCCAGGAGTCTCACGCCTGGGCCTGGTTGAGACCGGATCAGAGTTTGGGATGGGCCGGAATCGCCGGCTGCGCGGGGCTGAGTCTCAAAGTCGCACGTTTTTGCACCGTCCCCCCTGCCCCCACCCTGGTGCCCCGACGATTGGGGTGATGCCGAACCTCTTTCGCCGCCTGCTTGATGTCCTGGCCGGGTCCACCCAAGCCGACCTGCGCCGCCAGATCCAGTACCTGAGCGCCGAGGACGAGATCCTCCGCTCGAAGACGGACGGGCCCGTCCGGGTCACGCCCGATGAGCGGTCGTGGCTGGACAGCCTGGCCAAGCCCCTCGGGTCGACCATCAAGGCGCTGGCGACGATCGTCACGCCCCAGACCATCCTGCGTTGGATCCGGGACGCCGACAAACGCCAGCCCAAGAGAAAGACGGGCGGAAGCCGGAACGGCCGAAGTCAACCACCGCGCAAGATCACCGAACTCATCGACGCGGCCATGCGGCGAGCCGGGATCAGGTACGCATCCCGCGAGCTCGTGGGCACGACGCACGCGACGGCCTCCGTCCACAGCGCGAGCCAGCGATCGAAGTGGTTTTGCGTCAGCCCTGGCAGACGCTGGTGCGCTTCGAGCGGACGCCCGGCATATCGCCCGGTACGAAGGACCACCGTGGACCAGAAGGCGTACATCTTCGGCAGGTGCATGGACCAGTCCGCGACATGGCGCGCAAAGATGGGACCGAGCAGATCGTCGCTTCGAACAGTGTCGTAGAACGTGTCCACGAGCGTTCGGATTGTGGCCTCGTCGATCGGCGTGTCCGGCGTACCCAACCCGACTGGCTCGGTGATCGGGAGTTGGCGGGTCGTGTCGGACGGTTCGTCGAACATGCTCATGGGGGTGCCTCGATGCCGCGAGCAGAATCAGCCGCCGTCGTGATTGGGTCACACACCGCCCTGACACCATGTCGGAACACGGCGTCAGGGCGGCATGGCCCTCGTCGATGCGAACACGCTTGAAATCACGCCTTCAGAACGGACAGGTCCGCACCGTGGTTGATGTGAAACGCCTGCCCGCCGATCACCAGTGCGGGGACAGACTTGACGCCGGCCCTCTCCGCTTCGGCGACTCGGGACTTGTGCTCGCCGAGATGGACGATCTCGACGTTGAACTTCGAGCGGTCGAGACCCTCAGCGACTGTGCGCTCGGCGGCGACGCAGACGGGGCATCCGGCGTGGTAGAACGTGGCTTTCGTGCTCATGATGTGCTCCTACTTGCTGACGTGATTGGACCGGCGGGATTTCGAAGGGCTCCGCCGATGGCCCGGTCCTTGGTTGTCGAGAGGCTGGCCGTTGACAAAGACATTCCACAGACGCGAGCCGAGCTCGTCGGCGACGGGCTCCATCTCGCCGCAGTCGATCCGAAGGTCGGAATCACCGATCGGCGCGTCAATCAGGAGGCAGTGATGCGGCTTGTGCGTGCCGGGATACTCGTTGGGTCGGAAATACGTGCAGCCGACGCACATCCGCGCCGTCGGCACCGCGCCCTGCTCCTGGAGCGTGCGGATCATGCCGATCAGGCCGCGCAGCAAGCCCGCCCGCTCGGACTCGGGCAGCGCATCGATGGCCTCCACCAAGGAAGGAGGCCATGCAGCGGCGGTTGTCGCTTCCCGCACACCCGGCTTGGTGAGGGTGAGCACGATGGCACGGCCGTCGGATTCGGACATTGCCTTGCGAACCAGGCCCTTGGAAACCAGGGTCGTGATCGCCTCGCTGGCTGTCCCCAACGTGATCGCCATCTGCCTCGCCACTTCCTTGAGACCGATGGGGTGGGCCGATCCCGCGAGGATCGACAGAATCTGAGCCTGCGTCGGCGTGAGGCCGCGCCTTCCGGCCGATCGCCACGATTCGTGCCGCATCACCAGTGCGAGCTTGGCGAGCCCGGCGAGGACCCGATCGGAAACGGACAAGTTGGATCTGGTTCGTGGCGACATCGGCGGCTGGCAAATGCTATGGAGTCCGAAGCATTGAGTCAACGCCCGGGGGACGAACCCTGCGACCACAATGATCCGCTACTTTTGCGAACCGGGTGCGTAGGTGGTGGATAGCGGGCCGTCGCAGGATGGCGGCGTTCAACTCACCATCGCTGGCGCCCGGGTCCGAGGTGGGCGTAGCTGTGCGCCGCCACTCTCGCGCTCAATCGATGGTTGCCGGCACTGATCCCAGGTGCCTCTACACTATCGGTGACAGGCGAACTGTGGATCGGCCATTGGGCCGCCCTTTGGGCGGCGTCAGACATGAGGAATGCCATGAGACTGCTCGTAGCCTATGACGGATCAGACGGTGCCAAAGCCGCTATCGACGGCCTATCGCATGCAGGCCTGCCCGAGAACGCGGATGTGGCCGTGCTTGCCGTCATCGACGGTCGCACAATGGCCAAAGCCGAAGCCCCAAAGCCCACGGCAGGGCCAGCGAACCGAGCGACCCCCGGAACGATGGAAGTGTGCACTGCCGTCGCGGAGGAGGGGGCGAAGCGAGTACGCGGACTCTTCCCGACGTGGAACGTGGCGGCCGAGGTGTGCGTTGGAGCCCCGGCCTGGAAGATCATCGAGCGTGCGGAGACCGACGGTGGCGTGGACCTCATTGTCATGGGCTCGCGAGGCTTCGGAGAACTCAAGCGGTTGCTCTTCGGGAGCGTCGTCCATCACGTCGTCACCCAAGCGAAATGCTCGGTGCGAGTAGGTCGCCCGCCGCGGGGTCCGGATCGGGGAGGCGATCAGCCACTCCGGATCGTGCTCGGTGACGACGGGTCGCCGGATGCTCGGGCTGCCCTCCGCTCGGTGGCAAGCCGGCAATGGCCCTTTGGCACGCGGATCCTCGTCGCGACCTTTGAGACGGGCGTGCAAGCACAGCTCTCCAACTGGACACCCAACACCGTTTGGGGTGGTGACCCGGTCTTGGGCTCCGACTCCGTCGCGGAGCGTCCGGCGCTGCTTGTGGCGGCACAGGGGGCGGAACTTCTCAAAGCGATGTGCCCTGGTGTGTCGGTCACGACGCTCGTCCGTCCCCACGACCCCAAGTATGGCTTGCTCGACATGGCGGAGACCTGGGATGGGCCCGGCGCCGACTGCGTTTTTGTTGGCGCGACAGGAGTTCGCGGAATCGAGCGGTTCTTAGTGGGAAGTGTCTCCATGACCGTGGCGCTGAATGCTCCCTGCTCGGTCGAGATCGTCCGGCGAGGTGGTGCAGGGTCACAGCCGCGGGGCTGAGGGAGCATTTATGAAGCCCCCCGCCGCGCAATCCGACCGATCGCAGCAGGAGCCCACGGCTGTCACCGAGCTCGCTGAGAGGGTCAAAGAACTCTCGTGTCTGTACGAGGTCGCCGCGGTCTTTGCGGAACGGCGAGGGTCGCTTCGCGAGCGACTGGCGCGAGTCGTTGCGGTGCTCCCGGGTGCTTGCCGCTTTCCAGAACGAGCTGTGGCGCGGCTTCGGCTGGACGAGGTCGAGGTCTCTTCGAAGGGGAAGCCGCTCGATTCGACGACTCCGCACCTGCACGTAGCACTTCGTGTCGCAGGGATTGAACGGGGCGAAGTGGTCCTCGGGTACATGGAGAACCCGGGCACCGCGATGCACGAACCGGGCGGGCTTTTCCTCGCCGAAGAACGCTCGCTGCTGGACACCGTGGCCAGTCAGATAGGCGTGTTTGTCGCAAGCGTGGAATCCGAACAGCACCGCGCCGAGATGGAGGCAAGTTTGCGACACGCAGACCGGCTCGCGACCATCGGCCAGCTTGCCGCGGGTGTGGCGCACGAGCTCAACGAGCCGCTCGGGAACGTCCTGGGGTTCGCGCAGCTCGCGCTCAAGGCCCAGGATGTGCCCGCCCAAGTGCGAGCGGATTTGAGCCGCATCGCAGAAGCGGCCCTGCGCGGTCGTGAGATCATCCGCAAGATGCTCGTCTTTGCCCGCCAGGCGCCCGCATCAAAACAGCCGACAAATCTCAACGGAGTTGTCGAGGAGGCCATGTTCCTGCTTGAGGCCGGTTGCGAGAACCCCGGAGTGCGCTTCGTCCGCGAGCTGGGGGCCGGACTCCCTGATCTTGAGGCGGACCCCGTGCAGGTCCGCCAGGTGGTCACCAACCTGGTAATCAACGCCATGCAAGCGATCCAAGCCCAGGGCACCGTGACCGTCCGGACCGAAGCGAGCCGAGACGCTGTCGTTCTTTCGGTACGGGATACCGGTTCGGGCATGACGCCCGATGTGCTCCGCCGCGTTTTCGACCCATTCTTCACGACCAAGGATGTGGGACAGGGCACCGGGCTGGGCCTCGCCGTCGTGCAGGGCATCGTCGCCGGGCACGGCGGCACGATCGACGTGGAGTCCGCGCCTGCGCGCGGGAGTGTCTTCACTGTCCGGCTGCCGGTGCGCGCCGCATTACCAACTTGAATAGGCTCACACGACGTGACGACCGAGACTGCCCGCATCCTCATCGTTGATGATTCACCCGCGACCCGCGAGGTGCTGGAGCGCAACCTGCGCGGCGAGGGGCACAAGGTCCATTCGGCGGCGAATGTGGCCGCGGCCATCAAGGTCTTGGAACAGGCTTCGGTTGATCTTGTCGTGACCGATCTGAGGATGCCGGGCGGCGATGGCATGGAGCTTGTCCGTCATGTTCGCGATCATTGCCGCGGCGTGGGCGTCATCATGGTGACGGGGTTCGCCACCGTCGGCGGCGCGGTCTCGGCCATGCGGGAGGGGGTGGACGACTACCTCCCCAAGCCGTTCTCCGACGAGGAACTCCGCCACGCCGTTCGCTCGGCCCTCGACAAGGTGCGGACGAGACGCGAGGTGGAGAGCGCCGCTCCGGTCGCGGCGCCCGATGGGCTGATCGGGACATCGCCCGCGATGCAGCGCGTCTACCGCCTCATCGACCGCGCGGCGGGAGCGAGCGTGCCCGTGCTCATCACGGGTGAGAGCGGGACCGGCAAGGAACTCGTGGCCCGGGCGATCCACTACAAAGGGCCCCGGGCGTCCGCCGCGTTCCTGGCGGTCAACTGCGCTGCGATCCCCGAAACGCTCATCGAGAGCGAACTCTTCGGGCACGCCAAGGGGTCGTTCACCGGCGCGACCGCCGCCCGTCAGGGTTTCTTTGTCGCGGCGGACGGCGGGACGCTTTTCCTGGACGAGGTCGCGGAACTCTCGCCCATCGCGCAGGCCAAGCTGCTGCGCGTGCTGCAGGAGAAGACGGTGCAGGCGGTGGGCGCGGACAAGTCCGGCACGGTGGATGTCCGCGTGATCGCCGCGACCAACAAGGACCTTGAAGGTCTGGCCCGCGAAGGCAAGTTCCGCGAAGACCTCTTCTTCCGATTGCACGTGCTGCCGATCGAACTCCCCCCGCTCCGCGAACGCGAGGGCGATGT
>JAPKGU010000198.1 GCA_026647565.1 Phycisphaerales bacterium
GATCATGGCCACCGCCAACGAAAGGGAAACTCTCGCCCGGGTACGCGCTCACCCACCCGGAGGGCTCCCTCGTTCTCGCCGGCGATACCGCCTACACCGAAGAGATCGCCCGTGCCGCAGAGGCGGTCGGTCCCGTCGATCTCGCGGCTTTCGGCGTCGGCGCGTACGACCCCTGGGACCACATGCACGCCACGCCCGAACAGGTCTGGCGCATGTTCGTCGGCTTGGGCGCGAGGTTCCTTCTGCCCATTCACCACTCGACCTTCGAACTCTCCGATGAGCCGATGGGCGAGCCGCTGGAGCGGCTCCTGGTCGCCGCGGGCGACGATCGCTCCCGCGTCCTGGACGCTCGTCTCGGCGAGATCGCCGTGCTGGATCGGCGCGACTGACGAATCGCGTCCAAGCCCCGCATCCACGCGGCTTTGCCTACAATGCATCGCACCGAATCACGCCCCCGAAGCGGGCGATTGTTCGGACAAGGATCGGTGTCCGAGATATGCCCCTAAATCCCTCTCATCAAGGGACTTACGGGCGAATCGGCAATCGTTCCCCGCTCCTTCGGGGAACGGTCCACACTTCGATGGAACGAGGTCCGAATGCCTGAGAACGTTGCAACGAGCACCCCACCCACGACGCTCCCGGGAGCAGTCTCTGAGAAGCCGGTCAACCCGGGCGCAACCAATGGCGCATACGGCGCCGAACAGATCCAGGTGCTCGAAGGGTTGGAGGCCGTTCGCAAGCGTCCGGGCATGTACATCGGAGGCACCGGAATCAACGCCCTGCACCACCTCGTCTACGAGGTCGTCGACAACTCCGTCGATGAGGCGATGGCCGGGCACGCGACCACGATCAGGGTCTCCATCCTCGCCGACGGCTCCTGCTGCGTCGTGGATGACGGGCGAGGCATCCCCATCGGCCCGATGAAGCACGAGGACCCGAATCTCAACGGCAAGTCCGCCATCGAGATCGTGCTCACCAAGCTTCACGCGGGCGGCAAGTTCGGCCAGGAGGGCTCGGCGTACAAAGTCTCCGGCGGGCTGCACGGCGTCGGCGTCTCCTGCGTCAATGCGCTCTCGGAATGGCTCGAGGCCGAAGTTGTCCGCGACGGAGCGGTGCACGCCATCGCGTTCGAGCGCGGACGCGTCCGCACGCCGCTCCACCAGGTCGGCCCCATCCCGGCCGGGAGCACCCGCAAGAACGGCACCACGGTGACGTTCATGCCCGATTCAACGATCTTCCCCGTCACCGATTTCAACTACGAAACGCTCGCCAATCGCCTCCGCGAGCTGGCGTTCCTGAACCCCGGCGTGACGATCCACCTCGACGACGAGCGCGTCGGTCCCGACGGCAAGCCCCGCTCCGACACCTTCCGCGCCGAGAACGGGCTCCTGGAATACGTCGAGCACCTGATGATCGGCAAGGCCGCGATCTGCGCCCCCGTGCACCTCCGCAAGGACGATGCCGCCGAGTCGCTCGTGTGCGAGGTCGCGCTCCAGTATCACGACGGCTACAACGAGTCGCTCCTGTCGTTCGCCAACAACATCAACAACGTCGACGGGGGCACGCACGCCCAGGGCTTCCGCATCGCGCTGACGCGCACGCTCAACAACTACGCGCGCAAGGCCGGCATCATCAAGGAGAAGGACCCCGTCCCCACGGGCGAGGACCTCCGCGAGGGCCTGGTCTGCATCGTCAGCGTGAAGCTCCCGAACCCCACATTCAACAACCAGCCCAAGGAGAAGCTCCTCAATCCGGAGATCGAGGGCTTCGTCTCCGCCGCCGTTTCCGAGGCGCTCGACACCTGGATGGAAGAGCACCCGGCGGAGGCCAAGAAGCTCTGCCTCAAGGGGATCGTGGCGGCCCAGGCGCGAGAGGCCGCGCGCAAGGCCCGCGAGCTCACGCGCCGCAAGAGCGCCCTCGATTCCGGCTCCATGCCCCACAAGCTCCGCGACTGCAAGACACGGAACGTGGACGAGAGCGAGCTCTTCATCGTCGAGGGAGATTCCGCAGGCGGTTCCGCCACACAGGGGCGCAACGTCGAGACCCAGGCCATCCTCCCGCTCAAGGGCAAGATCCTGAACGTCGAGAAGGCCCGCATCGACAAGATGCTCGCGTTCGAGGAGATCCGCACGCTGATCGCGGCGCTGCGCGTCGGCATCGGGAACGAGATCGACCTCTCGAAGCTCCGCTACGGCAAGATCGTCATCATGACCGACGCCGACGTCGACGGCAGCCACATCCGCACGCTCCTCCTCACGTTCTTCTTCCGCCAGATGCCGGACCTGATCCGGCGCGGACACATCTACATCGCACAGCCCCCCCTCTATCTGCTCTCGAGGGGCAGGCAGCACCGCTACGTCCTCAACGAACGCGTCCTCGACGACTCCCTCACCGAGCTCGGGCTTGAGACCTCCGCCCTCGTCGTCCGCGACAACGAGTCCGACGCCGATCGCCAGCGAGAGACCGCACGCCTCGAAGGCCAGGACCTCCGGCGAGCCGTCCGTCTCCTCAGGCGCCTCGGCGAGCTTGTCGAGATCTCCGAACGCCGCGGCGTCAAGTTCGTCGATCTGCTCACGCAGCGTCGCGACGGCAAGCTCCCCTCTCACAAGGTCGACAGCGGCGCCGGCACCGCCTTCGCCTGGAGCGAGCACGAGGCGCACGAGCTGTCCGTGCGAAAGGGATGGGTCAACGCGACCACGCGCGAACTCCACGAGAACCGCGAGCTGGAGCGCATCATCGCCGACCTCGGCTCGCTCGGCCTGAAGATCGAGGACTACGGCCTCGTGCGGGAAGAATCGGTCACCGGCCAGATGCTCCCCGCACGCTTCGCGTGGGTCACGACCGCGACCGGAGCATCCGCCCCATCCGCGAAGGATCAGACCGATGTGCTGGGCGAGGACACCGGCGCCGAGCAAGAGCCCTCGGCTCGCCCGAACGCCAGGAGCAACTCAAAGGTCGTCGAAGCCGCGAGTCTGCGCGACATCATGGAGTCGCTCCACGAGATCGGCCGGCGCGGCCTGGAGCTCAAACGCTTCAAGGGTCTGGGCGAGATGGACGCGGAGCAGCTTTGGGAGACCACGATGGATCCCTCGAAACGCACGCTCCTGAAGGTCACGTGGGACATGGCGTCCGATGCCGACGCGCTCTTCTCGATCCTGATGGGCGAGGAGGTCGAGCCGCGCCGCAAGTTCATCGAAGACCACGCCCTCGAGGTCAAGAACCTCGACGTCTGATCGTTCCCTCGCTCACGTCAGATCCCGGCGCTCTGCGCCCGTGAGATCACGGGCCATGCCGCTCGCGTCCATCACGAAGCCATCGGCCCAGGTCCACCTGCCGAACCAGCTCTCTCGCCACGCGACGATGCCGAAAGAGACGCCTCCATCGTCCAGGTTCGCGGCGTCCGTGTACACACCCCACACGCGCTCGCCGGCGCGAAACTCCGGAAGCGACTCGTGGATCGGGAGCGCACGCAGCGTCTCGACACTTTGGTTCCGATACGCGCGCAGCAACGACTCGACGTGCGAAGCGACCGCAGCCCGTTCGACCCCGGACCGCCGCCCGATCACGGCTGGATCTTCACGACGCTCACGCCATCGATCAGCAGCTCATAAACCTGGGCGATGTCCGCCGCGCCCATCCGCACGCACCCCATCGACCGCTGCTTGCCGATGCTGTCGGGATCGATCGTCCCGTGCAGGCCGTACCCGACGTACGGCGCCGAGTCGCCCACACCCTCGATCCCGATCCAGAACTCGCCGATCGGGTTCTTCGGATCGTCCGCTTCGAACTTCTCGCCCGTGCGCGGGTTGACCCAGTAGGGGTTGACCAGCTTGCTGTTCTTCTTCACGACGAAGCTGCCGGTCGGCGTGCCGTTGTCCTCGCCCAGTCCCACGGCGTACGACTTCACAAACACCCACGACGCCGGCTCATCCGGCGAGCCCATGTAGAGGTCCAGCCGGTACGCGCTCTTCGTCACCACCGCGTGGAACGGGCCGCGCACGAGCTTGAGCTTCTGCCCGACGGAGATCTTCCTCGGATCGCTGATCCGGTTCACGCGCTGGATGAGCCGCCAGTCCGTCGCGAGCTCGCGCTTGCGAGCGATCTTCGCGAGCGCATCCCCGGACGCGACCGTGTACGTCTCGACGAACGAGTCCCCGGCGTAGACCTTCGGCGAGAACACAAGGTCCTCGTTGATCGCGCCCAGGCGCTGACGGATCGCGCTCTTCTCGCTCTCGGTCGCGCTCGAACTGGCCAACGCCTGCGACAGCAGCTTCCGCGCCGTCACCAGATCGCCCGACTTGATCTTGTCATCCGCCGCACGCTGGAGTGTTCCTGCCTCGGTTGACGTCGCCGGCGCAGACTGCGTCTGGGTCGTCGGCGTCTGGGTCGTCGGCGTCTGGGTCGTCGGCGTCTGGGTCACAGGCGCCGGGGGCACGCCCGCCGGATCGGCGGGAATCTGCGGCTTCTCCGACATCACCCCCGGCGTGATGCTCGCCGCCTCCAGGGGCGTCACGACGTTCGGATCCGTTGGACCCGGCTGGTTCGCCTGCTCGAGGGCCCGCCCGAGCGGCCCGCCCGAGGTCCCCGCGCCACCCTGCGTGATGTGCAGCGGCTCCGGGTCCGTCTGCGTCACGGCCTGCCGGCCGTCGGGAGGCAGCATCGCACCGGTCGCGCGATCATCCTTGGGTGTCTCGACCCGCGGCTTCGGCTCCTCGCTCCCCTGTCGCGCAAGAGAGCTCACGCCCGAACGCTTCTCCGAAGCGTTCGCGCTCGCCGGTCCGGGCAGGCGCAGCGGCTTGTCCTCAGGCACCGGCTCGTTCTTCACGCTCGTGTCCACCGGTTCATTCCGAGGACCATTGTCCGACTTCCCCAGCGAGCCGAGTCCCCAGGCCGCAAGCGCGATCACAACGACGCCGCCGACCACCACCGCAGCCAACAGGCCCGGCGTGAATCGGAACGGACGCTTCGAGGTGTACACGCGGCCGCTGGCGCCGGAACGGGCCGTCTGCGAGGGCAGGGTCATCGTCGAGTTCCCTTCCATGGGCGGCACGCCGGGAGCGGCTCCGTTGCCGCAAACCGACGTGCCTCCGTCACATCGCCATCATATGGGCCGATTTTGCGCCCCGATGGCATCCATCAGAGCACTTCTTATCGACCGAAAGTCCCAGCCGGGCACCGACTTTCGCCCCTCAGACGCCGAGCCGACCTCGCTCCGTCCAGACCTCGTCGAGCCGCTGATCGTGCTCGCCGTGCGGCACCCGGTCGACCACCTGCAACCCGAAGCACACCCCGATCACCCGCGACACACACGGCCGTTCCGCCCGCAGCGACCGCAGGAACCCGTCGTAGAGCCCCTTCCCCCGCCCCAGACGCCACCCCTCAACGTCGAAAGCCATCCCCGGCACAACCACGGCATCCGGCGCCCTTGTGATCACGGCGCAGGTCGGAAGCGGTTCGGAAAGACCGAATCGCCCGGCCGCCAGCTCCGTGTGTGGCTCACGCACGATCCGCGCCGAAATGGTCCCGTTACCCCAGTCCGTCCGAGGGAGCGACACCTCGACACCGGCGCCCAGGAGCGAAGAGACCAGCGCGCGCAGATCGGGCTCGACCATCGCCACGTCGCGCACACCCGCGTTGATCGGCCAATAAAGCATCACGCGCCTCGTGGACCGGCTCGGTGAACCGCCA
>JAPKGU010000199.1 GCA_026647565.1 Phycisphaerales bacterium
TCAACGCCCTCATCGCCCCGCTCGCCTTCAACGACGTCGTCGAGTACCCGCTCGCCATCGGCCTCGCCTGCCTCGCCCGCTACGGACTCACGAGCCGCCAATCCTCCGGCCAGATCCCGTGGAAGTACGTCTGGACCGCCGGCGCCATCGCCGTCATCGGGTCCGTCATGCTCTCGCAGGCCATGCCCGGCGTTGTGGGCACCGGGCTGATCCTCAGCGTCGTCGGCGCCCTTCTCGTCGGCGCCGTTCTTCAGGTCATCGAACGCATGTCATCGCGCCAGTCGGGCACGGAAACAACCCGCCGGCGCGCCGCCGTCGTCGTCGACGTGCTCATCGCCGCCGGGGTCGTCGTCCTCGCCTGGTACGGCACCGCGATTGTCGAACGCATCGCCAGCGGCCCCGGCGCCGCGACCCAGTACCGGTTCTGGCTCGACATGGCCCGCATCGGTCTGCCCTGCCTCCTCTGCTTCCTCACCGTCCGGCACGCCCTCCGCTTCGGACTCGCCGCCACCGGCCTCCTCGTCGCCGCCCTCTACATCACCGACGACGGCTCACGCGTCCTCCACCAGGAACGCACCTTCTTCGGCGTCATGCGCGTCATCGAGAACCGGCAGAAGACCCTCCACGTCATCCGCCACGGCACCACCACCCACGGCCTCCAGCTCATGCCCGAAGACTTCCGCAGGATGCCGACCGTCTACTACCACCACGACGGACCATTCGGCGACATCATGTACGTCTACAAGGACACCCCCATCGTCCAGCGAATGGCCGTCATCGGCATGGGCGCCGGAGGCATCGCCGCATACGGACGCCCCGGACACACGATCGACTTCTACGAGATCGATCCCGCCATGGAGCGCATCGCCCGCAACCCCGACTGGTTCACCTACCTCAAGGACAGCGAGGCACAGGTGAACGTCATCATCGGCGACGGACGACGAGAAATCGCTCGCGTCCAGGACGGCCACTACGGCGTCATCGTCGTCGACGCATTCTCCTCGGACTCCATCCCCCTCCACCTCATCACCAAAGAAGCCGTCGAGCTCTACCTCCAGAAACTCATGCCCGGCGGCGTCCTCATGTTCCATATCTCCAACCGACACATCCACCTCGACCCGCCCCTCGTCGGCATCGGCGGCTCCCTCGGGCTGACCGTCCTCCTCTGCCGCGACGAGCACTCCGAGAACCTCATGACCCGCCCCTGGTCCAGCCACTGGGTCGCCATGGGACGCACCGAAGAAGATCTCGCTCCCGTCATGGAGCCGGGCGAAGACCGGCGCCTCTGGCTCATGGGATTCCCGACCGAGCGCACACCCGTCTGGACCGACGACCACGCCAACGTGATCTCGCAGTTCAAGGGGCTCCAGGGCCTCCGCTGACGCTCGCGCTCGCCCGCCCTCCCCTCTACCCTCACCCCATGCCCATCCTCGACTACCAGACCGCCGGCGAGTCACACGGCCCAGCCCTCGTCACCATCCTCACCGGCCTGCCTCGCGGCCTCACCCTCGACCTCGACCTGATCAACGGCGAACTCCTCCGCCGACAGGGCGGATACGGCCGTGGCGGCCGACAGCGCATCGAGAAAGACGAGGCCCAGTTCCTCGCCGGCACACGCATGGGCAAGACCATCGCCTCGCCCCTCTGCATGCAGGTCATCAACCGCGACTCACGCATGGACGACGCGGCAAAGACCCCGCCCGTCTACCGCCCCCGCCCCGGTCACGCCGACCTCGCAGGCAGCATCAAGTGGCTCACCACCGACTGCCGCGAGACCCTCGAACGCGCCAGCGCCCGCGAGACCGCCGCACGCGTCGCCGCCGGCGCCGTCGCCAAGTGCCTCCTCCGCGAGCTCGGCATCGAGGTCCTGGGCTTCGTCCGCCAGATCCTCGACGCACGCACCGAAGTCGACGTCACGCCCGCGAACTGGAAGTCCATCCTCGCCGCCCGCGACGCCTCCGAAACCTACTGCCCCGACCCCGCCGTCACCGAGCGCCAGTGCGAGATCATCCGCCAGGCCAAGATCGACAAGGACACCATCGGCGGGATCGTCGAGGCCCATGTCTTCGGCTGCCCCCCCGGCCTCGGCTCATGCATGGACTGGCGCACCCGCCTCGACGCCCGCCTCGCCTACGCCGTCATGGGCGTGCAGGCCATGAAGGCCGTCGAGATCGGGCTCGGCCGCGACTGCGCCTCGCGCCCCGGCTCAAAGGTCCACGATCCCATCCGCTTCGACCCGGCGCAGACCAACTCGTACACACTCGGCTTCACACGCGACACCAACAACGCAGGCGGGACCGAGGGCGGCATCACCAACGGACAGCCCGTCGTCGTCAAGGCCACCATGAAGCCCATCTCCACCCTCCTCCGCGGGCTCCCGTCGGTGGACCTCAACACCAAGCAGCCCGACATGAGCCAGTACGAACGCTCCGACATCTGCGCCGTCTCCGCCGCGAGCGTCGTCGTCGAGAACGTCGTCGCGTTCGAGATCGCCCGCGCCATCACGGAGAAGTTCCCCTCCGACTCCATGCCCGAACTCCGCACCGCCTTCGAAAGCTACCTCAAACTCGCCCGCACCCTCCCGCTCGAGCCGCCGTCTATGACCATCGCGTGAGTCCGCACATGCTCTTCGATGCCTCGAAGGAGGCCCGAGCGCCAGCGAGGGGATCGCTGCACACCACCCTTGACCTAAATACCGCCGCCGTTCGGCGAGAGATCGAATGAGATCGAACGTGTTCGCCTCTTGGCTCCGAAGGAGCCGCAGAATGTAGCCACGGGCGCGGCGCAGTCCCGAAGGGACAAGCCAGCCCGTGGAAAGCATCGCCCGCAGGGCGACTCCTTGGTGGAGCGGGCCGGACGGCCCCGGCTCTTCTCGTGCGAAATGCGAGTTCGTGCTGTTGTTCTCTATGCGTCTCCATCCATCTCAACGGAGGGCCCATGGCAAACCGCGCGCTCCGCTCTGCTCGCGACCGCAATCTGCTTGATCGGCGTACTGAAACAGCAACCCGAGAACCCGTCGCTCGACGGCCCGGAGATCGACGTCTTCTGCTACAAGCTCGCGGAGACCCAGCTCGGCCTCGGCGCACAGGTCGTGGTCTCGAACAAATCGGACCAGGATGTTGTCGTTTCTAGATGGAGCGTCAGATGTCTGGTGAAGCACCGCGTCGAGTTCGTCGATGCCGAAGGCGGCGCGACACGCGTGGTCGAGACCTTCCCCGGCGTCGGCATTCTCGAGGAGCCACCAGACCGCCGCGACCCGTCCGACGCTCTCATCGTGCCGGCGCGCTGCGGCGTGTCGATCGAGTTCATGTTGGAGTCGTACGAACTGAGCGACCCAGTCAACGCCCCCCTCAGCGTGCGGCTGGACGGCCCGATATGCACGGTCCCCCTCAGAGAGCTGAACACTCTGAGCACGGTGACCACGCAGTCCGTACCCATCCTCTTCCGCATGCCGGGTGAACCGCCGACAAAGAAGCCGTGAGGTCACTGCTCGAACCGTGGTACTGCGGTTGACGACCCCCCGCCCGAGGAACTCACCCCGAAACCCGCGCCCCGCTGCCGCGAATCTCTCGATGGAGATCGCGATGCAGCGCCGACCCACATCACGCCGATTCGCCACGCTCATGACGCTCGCCGTCCTGCTCCTCGCCGTGCCGCCTTTCCTCGCATTCTGGCACAGCGACAGCGCCTTCGACCTTCGCGTGCAAGTCGCTCGCGATCGGGGCTACGACGGCTGCACCTGCGAGGACTGCGCCGACGCCTTCGACTTCGGACCTGGTATTCCCTGGTACACGTGCGGCAACGCCTACCGCGCCCGCAGGAACGCCGACCGCGCGGCATTCGTCGCCGCATCCCTTCCTCTCGCCGCCACGCTCGCCTGCCTCGGCGTCGCCGCGCTCTCCCGGCTCAGCCGCGACCCCTCGCGCTGCGCCCACTGCGGCTACGAACTCGCTGGGCTCCCCATCAATCGCTGCCCCGAGTGCGGCACCACATTCACACCAACAGAAGAGACCGCGCGCCCCTGAAGCCGGCACGCGGTCTCCCCACGTCCATAGACCCTTATCACAACAGTCTCACCGCTCGCGCCGGCGCGTGAGCACCAGCGTCCCCGCCGCCATGCACAGCACCGACGTCGCCGGCGCCGGCACCGGCGTCATGCTGAACGTGCTGTTGCAGCAGGAGACGAGCGGCGCGCCCCCCGTCGTGACCCCGAAGAAGCCCCACGGCGTCGCGCCGTTGGCCACGACCGACTCGTGCATCCACGTGATGCGGTACGTGCCCGCCCCGAGCAGCCCACCGTAGTTGATCGGATCGGCCCAGTCGCCGATGCCGTTCAGCGACTGACGCGTGTCGAACACCACCGGCAGCCCCGTGCCCACATCGACCAGCGAGATCTCGGCCGAAACGCGGTAGTACGCGCCGGAGTTGTACGTCTGCCCCTGCCAGGCGCCGATCCACGACCAGTTGTGAGCGACGCCGATGCTGAACACGATCTCGCCCCGCGCCAGCCCATACGCCCGGTCCTCCGAGTTGGATGGATCCGCCGTCCAGAGCTCCGCCGACGTGCACGCGTCCATCGTCACCGCGCTGAACTGCCCGCCGATCCCCGGATTCGCGCCGAAGAACGTCGCGCCGTGCTCCGCGTACCCCCGCCCGGAGAACCCGCCGAACCAGTGCGAGCGGTCTTCGACCGCGTAGAAGTTGTTCCCCGACGTCGTGTCGTGCGTGTCGCCCCGATTCCGGTTGTACGTCGAGCCAGAACGCCAGTACGCGTCCGCCAGCGCCCGCTGATCCGACACGATCAGCGTCCCCTGCGCCATCGCCGACGCCGTCCATCCCGCCCCCAGCACCAACGCCAACCCCACCGCCAACGCCGCGAGCTTGCAAGAGTGTCCGACCGTGTTCCGAATGTGACGCGTTCCCATGTTCGCCTCCTATGCGGCGTGCCCTCGCGAAGTGCGGGGACGCCTCAGAGACTTGGCGAGCCGGCGTGCGGCCTATCAGCGCCGAAACGAAAAACCGGCTCCTCCAGAGAGAGAAGCCGGGCGAGTCATGCGGCACGCAACCCGCGCGTTCACCGGCGCCGCCGCATCGCCACGCCCGCCAACCCCAGCAACGCCACCGCCCCAGGCGCCGGCACGATCCGGAAGTTGTCGATGTCGAACCGAACGTCGATGTTCTGCCCCGCGTACCCCGGCGGCACATTGAACCCCAGCTGGATGTTCCCGATGTTCCCGAAAATCGACCCGTATGTCCCGCTCCCCAGCGAGATGATGTCCGGGCTTCCCTCCGTCAGGTCATAGAACACCGTCGTCCACACGTTCGGTTCGACCGTGAACGACGTCTGCACCGACGCCCCGGGATTGTTCAGCGGCGTCGCAAACCGCCCCGTCAGCGAGATCGCCGCCGGCAGATCGTGCCGGAAGGAGAACGACACGCCCGTCACGCCCGCCGCGATCCAATCACCCACGTACTCGCCGCCCGACGACGGGGGCGCGTACGACGCGTGCGCCCGGATCACCACCGGCGGAAAGCCCCCGGAAGCCGCCGTCAGGTTGTAGTTGCTCCGCGCAAACGCCGAGCCGTCCGGTCCCCCCGAGCCCACCCACTCCAAGATGCTGGC
>JAPKGU010000002.1 GCA_026647565.1 Phycisphaerales bacterium
CGCTCGCCCGCCGAGTTCCATCTATCTCGCTCGGAAGTTCGCCAAGCGTCACAAGCCGCTTGTCGCGGCAGCGACCGTCGCCCTCCTCGGGTGTGCCGGCGGAGTCGGCGGCGTGATCTGGCAGGGTCGCGTCGCCGCCCGAGAACGCGATCGTGCCACCGCCGCCCTCGATCGCGCGAATGCGGTCACGCAGTTCCTGCAGGCAATGCTCCAGTCCGCGGACCCGGGTGCCGAGCAAGGCCGGAACGCCCGCGTTGCCGATGTGCTCCCGGCCGCGTCTCAAAGAGTCGAGATCGAGATGCGCGACAACCCCGGCGTGCAGGGCTCGCTCTGGGAGACCATCGGCTCGACATACTACGGGCTTGGCATGTACGCCGAGGCCGAGGCAGAGTTCAGGCACGCGCACGCCGCCTACACCAAGCACGAGAGCAAGCACTCACGCGACGCGCTCCGGATGCTCCACAACATTGCGGTCACCCTTCGACACCAGGGAGAACTCGCCGCCTCCGCGGCTCTGCTCGGGGAAGCCGCAGAACTCCGCGCCACATGGCTCGGAGAAGAGGATCCGGACACCCTCCGCTCGCTTGAGAATCTCGCGACCGTGCTCAGACGCCAGGGACGCCTGAAGGAGTCCGTCGCTCTGTTCCGAAGGGTGCTTTCTTCCCAGGAGCGACACGCGGAGCTGAGCGGCACCGACACGCTCGATACAAGAAACAACCTGGCTCTGGCGCTGAGAGACCTCGGCGAACTCGACGAGGCGCTCGCCATCCTCCGACACACGCTCGATCGCAAGCGAGCCGTCTATGGCGCCATCAAGCCGGACCACCCGGAGATCCTGACGACCCGCCACAACATCGGTCGGGTGCTCGCCGATCTGGAGCGACTGGACGAAGCCGATTCGGAGCTGCTCCCGGCGCTCGCCGCCAGGGAACGCGAGCTCGGCCCCAATCACGCCGCAACGCTCACGACGCGACTGGCCGTGGCGGACGTGCTGCGCCGCCGCGGGGACGAGGCATCGCTGGCGGAAGCGACGCGGATCCTGACGCAGTTGCTCGATTCACTCACGGAGCGAGGAATCGACCACGACGCTCTGGGACAGTCCGTCCGCGCGTGCCTGGCCGCGTGCTACAACGCGACCTCGCGGTTCGCCGAGGCAGAGGTCGAGGCAACAAAGGCCTCCGAAGACGCGGCCCTCATGCTGGGACGCGAGAACTGGATCACCGCGGACCTCCAGCGGGAGCTGGCGAACGCTCTGGTCGGACTCGGGCGGGTGACCGAGGCCGACGCCCTCTTGAGTCCATCCCTCGCCGTGCTGGAAAAGCAACTCGGTCCAGCGCACTGGCGCACGGCTGCCGCGGCGGATCTCCTCGCGCGGAGCCGCTCCGCTTCCAGTCGGTCCGCACCGTCCGAACCCGACCCTTGAACTCCGTCAGTGCGCACCCACGCCGTTCGAGACCGCGTCGAGTCGCAGGGCCCGCCGCGGAACCGGCGGCAGCTCCCACTGGCAGATGCCCTTGACGCCGAACTCTCGCTCCAGAAGCCCCATCTTGCGCTCAGCACCCCAGAGATCCGTCGTCGGGCGCTCCGACGCGCGAACCGAGAAGACGATCTCGCGGTCGCCCTCGCCCACGCGGGGCATCACCAGGCGAACCTCCTCGACGAGTTGGCTGTGCGCACGATCCAATCCGTCCGCCACCCGAAGCACGGCCGCAAGCTGACGAACCAGCCGGCGATCCGACTTCGAGAGCTTCGAGTACGCGCCGTGGCGACTCGCCGGCTCGACTCTTCGATGGTACCTCGCGACATTGGCAACGATCGCGATCTGCCGACGCGTAAGCCCCTGCAGATCGCTGTTCAGAATCAGACGAAGACTGTGCTTGTGGTGGCCGGCGTAGTTCACGAGATAACCGATGTCGTGGAGCACCGAAGCGACCTCGAGAAGCAACCTCGCCTCGGCGCTTCCCGACCGGCGTCCCAGAAGCGAGTGGCGGACCATCTGGTCGAAGATCGACACCGCCAGTCGCGCCACCTGCTCCGAGTGTGCCTTCTCGTAACGGCAAGAGTCCGCGAATCGCCTCGCGTTGCTCAGGACCCGAGACGCCGGCGTTCCGCTCGATGCCTGCGGCGCCGGCGCCCGGCTCTCAGCGATCATCGAGATCACCAGGCCGTCCCGGACTCCCTTCTCGTGCACCCAGAGCCGATTCACGTCCAGATGCCTCAGCACCCCCTCCGCAATGGCCGCGCCGCCGACGATGATGTCCGCCCTCTCCGGACTCATTCGCGGCAGTCTCATGCGATCGCGAAGCCCCATCGACCCGAGACGGTCGAGCAGGTGACGCACCTCCGATCGTCTCAGTTCCGCCCCCGGAACACCAGACCCGACCTTTCCGCTCGCCCCGTCTTTCGCGCCCGCAAGCGTCGCAAGAGCCGTGAATGTTCCGCCGGTGCCGACCACGATCGTGGGGACCAGCGGCACCGTCGGGAGCGCCTGGCGCAGGCATCGGGCCACGTACCGCCTCATACGCTTGACCAGGGCTTCTCCGCCCCTCTCCGCGAACATCTCCGACACTCGCACGGCGCCGATCGGAATCGAGCACACAAGCTCGATCACGCCCTTGGTCGAAAGAACAATCTCGGTGCTGCCCCCGCCGATGTCGACGACCGCGGCGTGCACGTCCGACAGATCGAATCCCGCTGCGGCGCTCCGGAACGCGTTTCGGGCCTCGTCCTCTTCCGACATGATCTCCAGCGTGACCGCGGCATTCTCCCGCACCAGCGCCAGGAACTCCCGCTGGTTCGTCGCGTCTCGCACCGCGGACGTGCCGATCACTCGAAGCTTCGACACGCCGTATCCCTGCGCGATGCCGCGCATGCGAGCGATGCACTGAGCGGTCTTGACCATCGGAGCCGACGCAAGCATGCCAGTCGACACGAGGCCCTGCCCAAGACGCGTCGTCTCCTTCTCATCGTCGAGCGTCCGGTATGTCCCGTCCGAGAGCACCTCAACCACAAGCAGGCGGACGCTGTTGCTTCCGACGTCGATCACCGCGATGCGATCGTCCCTCGGCTCCGTCCGCCCGACAGCGTTCTCCGCGGGGGCCGTTCCGACGAGGTCTCGCGGCATGGCAACGGACGCGTCCGACGCCCACGCGCGAAGCTCGTGCACCAGTGACGCCAGCACGCCCGCACCGTGGCGATCCCTCACGCCCGCGAACAGACGCCCCCGTTCGGCCTCCACTTCCGCGAGCACCTCGCCCCTCTCGGCAATGCCGCGCCGGCTCAGCGACTTGAGAGACTCCACGACGGACTGAAAGTCGCCAAGGTCCGCCAGGGCGCCCAGCGTCTCTTGCTCAGCAGAAAGCCGGTTGAGCACGCGCGAGCAGAGCTCCGGCGGCACGCACGCCGCCGAGAGTTCAACGAGGTACCGAAGTCTCTTGAGCGAGAGCCGGAGCGCATGCATGTCCTCGACCGACTCGGGTAGCGCAAGAAAGTGCGCCGACATCTCATCCGTCACCGCGAGAATCCGCGCAACCGCGGCATCGGAGAAGAGACGCGGTCCGGCCATTGGCGGCCGCGCGCCGCGGGCCGCTTCGGACGCATCGTCCTGAAGACTGGAGATGTCCTTACGAAGAATCTTGCGTCGAACGCGTTCCAGGTGCTTCTCGCGGAGGGCCACGACCGCCTTGAGGATCACCTCCGAGTCTTCGCCCGAGTCCCGGAGCTGCTTCAGCCGTCCGATCGCCACATCCAGCTGCCGCGCCTTCGCCACGAGCCGACGCCAGAACTTGCAGTGGCCGAGGAGTCTCGCCGCTTCCTGCTCTCCGATCGAGTCGGCGACAAGCTCGGTCACGGCCTCGAGTCGGCGGGTCGCGACGCGCAGCCGATGGACTCTTCCCGGCGTCGGTCCATCGCGCCGAATGGAGCGGGCGACCCTCGCCACCTGACGCGACGAGGAAAGAACAAGAACGGGCGCGACCGCGTCCAGCGGGAATGCCGCGCCGGGCGTCGTCTCCGGTGTGATCGCGCTCGCGGCCATGGGTGCTCCAACGCCTCGACTGAATCTTAAACCGACACGTCGTCGGCTCCGCTTTCTGCCGGAGAACACGCTGCGTTATTCGCGCGGCGTTCGGCGGCTGGTAAGGAATCTGCGACCTGCGCTGGAACAGCCCGGCGACCCGTGCGAAGAATGTCCCACCGGCCGCTCATGGGGAATGGCCGCGGAGCGCCCGTGCAGCACGCGGGCTGGGTCCTGCGATCGGACCCTCGGAGCACTCACGAATGACGACCAAAGGCCGACCGGCCCCGTGGTGGGGTGTCCCCATCATCGCCCTCACGCTTGTCTTCTCCTCGGGATCCTCCAGCCGAGTCAGTGATTCGTGGTATCCGGCCGTCTCGAGGCCGTCGGAGCTTCGCGAGCTGGCTGTTGCCGTTCGCGGACGAGTGGAGCGGGTCAGCGTTCAGCCGGGCGACGCCGTAACACCGGGGCAGGAGATGCTCGCGCTCGAGGACGCGGTGCAGCGCCGCAGCATCGAGCTGGCCGAACTCGCCTCCGCAGACGACTCCGCCGTCAGGAACGCCGTGCTCACGCGCGATTACTGGGCGGAGGAAGTGCGGCTCACCCGCGAGTCGCTCTCACAGGGCGGGGCGAGCGAGACCGAGCTTCGCGACGCCATGTACAAGCTCGGTCAGGCCGAACTTGCGCTCATCGCCAGCCGGCGTCAGCACGAAGAAGCCCGAGTCCAGCTCGAGCGCGAGCGCGCCCGACTCGACGAGATGCGCGTCGTCAGCCCGATCGCCGGACGCGTGCTCGAAGTGCACAAACGCAAGGGCGAGACCGCCGACGAGCAGACCAAGGTCATCACCGTGGTCTCCGTCGATCCGCTCTGGCTGGAGGTCAACGTGCCCACGCGGGACTCCCTGTCGCTCCGCTCGGGCGGAGCGGCTCTGGTCCGATGGCAGGACGTCGGCGACGATGTGCCCGAGATGAATGGAAAGATCATCTTCATCTCGCCAGCGGGGCATGCCGGTGCGCGCCAGGTGCAGGTCCGGGTGGAAGTTTCGAACACTCGATCGCTTCCCAGCGGACTCCACGGAAGCGTCAGATTCCTCGCCTCCGGGGAACCCGGGGGATCGGTTGGCCCCTGACCCCCCCGCTGCTACCCTTAGGCCCCCTCGTCGCCGCCGGGGAGACCGAGCGCAACGCGAGGCCCCGACTCTGGACGGCGACCCTTCGAGCGCGAGCCACACACCACGGCCTGCGCGAGCGTTCCTCAACACGTCACAACTCTTTGAAAGGACAAGCACATGGCAGAGAACTCCGGTCAGGATCAGTCGAGGCAGATCCAGCTCCGCATCGACGAGTCCAAGATGTCCACGACCTACGCCAACACCATCCGCACCTCCACCACGGCCGACGAGGTCGTCCTGGACTTCGGCATGAACCTGCCGATGCAGACCGGCGACAACCAGCAGGTCATCATGTTCAACGTCGGCAGCCGGGTCATCATGAACTGGGCCGGCGCCAAGCGACTGGCGATCAGCCTCGGCCAGGTCGTCCGACAGTTCGAGGATCGCAACGGCCAGATCTCGCTCGGGCCTGCCGGTCGTCCCGATGGCGACGGCCCGAAGCTGAGCCAGTGACCGTGGCGGCCTCCGCGGCACATCTCTGAGTCACGGAGTCGCTCGCACGATGTCAAGGGACGCCTCTTTGATCAAGGACGGCGATTCAACCAGCGGCGCACAGGCGATGGAAGCATCGACCGTCGCGCCGCTGGTTGCGTTCCTTGACTCCCTTCTCGCTCATCAGGTCGAACTGAGCGGTGCGGAGGCCGGCGTTGTCTGGCTTCGCGCAACAAGAACACGCAAGGCCGGGCCGGTCGCTATTCGCCAGGACCGGATCGACCCGGCAAGGACCGGCGAATGGCTCCCGTCCGTCTCGCAGCGCATCGAACGCGTTGCCGAGTCGCTCGGCGAAACCTCATCACC
This sequence comes from Phycisphaerales bacterium, assembly GCA_026647565.1. Taxonomy (GTDB): domain Bacteria; phylum Planctomycetota; class Phycisphaerae; order Phycisphaerales; family UBA1924; genus JAHBWV01. The sequence continues at coordinate 5,986 of JAPKGU010000002.1, forward strand.
AGCCGCAGCGACGCGACCAATCGTTGAGCCGATCCGCATCGGCCGCGACGGCGTCTACCAGGCGGGCGCGTCGCACCTCGTGGCGATCGTGCCCCTCAGCGCCGCAGGAACAATCGAGGGATTCACGGGCCTGCTGCTGCGTTCCGTCGACCAGAAGACCGCCTCCGAAGGTGCGCTGCGGGCCAGTCTCGCCGGGATCGGATTCGAGGCATTCCTCTGGCAGCAGAATGCCGTCCGCGAGGGTGAGCAGCGCGTTCGACTGAAAGAAGTGCTGGAACTCACCGACGCCGCGCTCCAGGGCAGCGACGCAAAGGCCATGTGCGCGATCCTCTGCCATGAACTCCGGCGCAGGTACGCATGCGAACGCGTCTCGATCGGCTTGATCAAGGGTGAGTCGATCGCTGTCGCAGGAATCAGCGGCGCCGACACCGTAGACACCCGTTCCCCCGCGGCGGAGACACTCCGTGACGCGATGGAAGAGTGCGCAATCCAGGACACCGAGATCTTCTACCCGAAGCCGCCCGAGAGCGAGCACGATCCGATGACCCGCAGGATCACGATCGCCCACGAGCGGCTCTCGCAGAAGGACGGGCCTTCATCGATCCTGAGTCTTCCGCTCAGGATCGAGGGCGACCTCGTCGGCGTGATGGTCCTTGAGAGGCCGTCGAACGATCCCTTCCCTCCCGGAGCCGCCGCACTCCTCCGCCTTGTCGCCGAGTTCATCGGCCCGGCGGTGTGGACACGTCGACTCGCCGATCGCGGCGTCGCCGCCGTTGCCCGCGACCGCTGCATCGACCTTGGCCGCGCCATCGTCGGCCCAAGGCACACCGGCTGGAAACTCGTCGGCGCGATCCTGCTGCTGGCCTTCCTCGGGCTCGCGGCGATCCCAATTCCGGATCGGGTGCGCGCCCAGGCGGAAGTACGAGCGATCACCTCTCGGACGATCCCGCCGCCCTTCAACGGATACTTCGTCGAGACTCTTGTGAAACCCGGCGACCACGTGCGGGCCGGAGACGTCCTCGGCCGCATGGACATCAGCGAGCTGACGCTCCAACTCGAGCAGGAGCGCGGCAAACGCGAGGTCCTCGAGACCGAGCGTGACAACGCGCACGCGTCGGGCGATCTCTCCACGTGGAGGCGAGCCGCACGAGGCATCGACGAGACCGACGCCAAGATCGCGCTTCTCCAGTCGAGCATCGCACGCGCAGAGGTTCGGTCACCGATCGACGGCGTCGTCAGCCGCGGAGACCTCGACGACTTCGTCGGCGCACGCGTCGAGCCGACGATGGCACTCTTCGAGGTCGTATCGCCCGGACGACTCGCTATCCTGAGAGTCGACGAGCGCGATGCCAGGCGAGTCAAGCCGGGGCAGCGCGGCTGGATTGTCTCCGCCGCGAACCCCGCGAGGAAAGTCCCGATCATCGTCGAACGCATCAACCCGTCGGCGGACGCCGACGAGGGCGCAAACGTGTTCCGTGTCGAAGCATCGATCTCAGATCCTCCGGAGTTTCTGAATCCCGGCACCCGGGGCAGGGCCAGACTCCGCGACGGGTGGACGACCGGCCTGGCCGCCCTCGCTCGCCCGATTGTCGATGAGATACGACTTCGGTACTGGTGGTGATCCCGATGCCCACACGCCAGGCCTCCCCCACATTCAGCGACGTGTGGTACAAGGTGGCTCAGACCCGCCCCCGCGTCAGCCCCCACGCCCGGATCGTGCGACAGCGCTTCGGCGGCGGCACCGCCTACGTCATCGAAGAGACCGCGGGCAACGCCTTCTACCGCCTGAGCGAGGCCGCGTATCGATTCGTCGGCCTGCTCGACGGCAGTCGAACGGCGGACGAGGCGTGGGAGGCGTGCGCGTCGCAGATCGGCGACGACGCCCCGACGCAGAGCGAGTGCATCGAGCTCCTCTCCACGCTCGATTCCAGCGGTCTGCTGATCGGCGACACGTCGGTCTGGGCCGACATGCTGGAGCACCGGCAGGCCGCCTCCCTCACATCCCATCGTCGCAAGCGGACGGGCCTCGGCCTCTTCCCATGTCTGCCGCTCATCAATCCGGACCGGCCGCTCGACCGATGTCTCCATCTCTATCGCTGGCTCTTCGATTGGCGCGGCGCGGCCTTATGGACCAGCGTGATGCTCGTCGCGCTCGTGATGCTCGTCTCCAACGCCCCCCGCTTCGCCAACGAGCTCGACCTCTCGGCCATGCTCGACCCTCGCAATCTCGCGATTGTCGGCATCGTCTTTCTCTGCCTCCGAATCATCCACGAGCTGGGGCACGCCATGGCCTGCAAGGCCATGGGGGGCAGATGCACGGAGATCGGCGTCATGCTGGTCGCCATGATCCTGCCGCTCCCTTACTGCGACGCAACCAGTTCGTGGGCGTTCCCGGCGACAAGGCGACGCGTGCTCGTCGCCGCCGCGGGCGTCTACGTCGAGATGTTCATCGCCGCGATCGCGGCCATCCTCTGGGCCAGGTCGGACCCTGGGCTGTTCAGCGCCGTCTGCCGCAACGTCATGGTCGTGTCCGGCGTCGCCACGCTTCTCTTCAACCTGAACCCTCTGCTGCGATACGACGGATACTACATCCTCAGCGACGTGCTCGGCATCCCGAATCTCTCGCAGAGGGCCAATGAACTCTGGAAGCACGGCATCACACGCTACGCCTTCGGCGTACGCGGGGGCCGCCCCCCGCTCCTCCGCGATCGCAAGGAGCTGATCATCGTGGCGATGTACGCCGCGATGTCCGTGCCCTACCGGATATTCGTCACGCTCACGATCTGCCTGGTCGTGACCCAGAAGTACTCGTCTCTCGGGCTGGTCCTCGGCGTGTTGTGCTTCGTCATGATGGTCGTGTGGCCGATCCTCAAGGGAATCGGCTACTTGCTCGTCTCGCCCGCGTTGCTCGGGAGGCGCGTGCGGGCGATCTCCGCTGTCGCGGGCGCCGCCAGTGTCGTGACGGTCGTGCTGGGACTCATACCGGTGCGCGAGCACGTGGACGCGCCCGGCTGGATCCACTCGACCAGCAGCGCGGTCGTGCGCGCAGGAGAGAACGGCTACGTGGCCGAGGTGCTCGCCCATGTCGGGCATGAGGTCAACGCCGGCGATCCTCTCCTTCGACTGGAGAACCCCGAACTGACCGCAACGTACCTCGCCGCGTCCGCTCGACTCGCCCAGGCCGAAGCCGCGCTCGACGAGGCGTCGATCAAGTCCCCGGCCGATCGTCGCGCCGCGCAGGCACAACTCGCCTTCGCGACCGAAGATGCGGCCGAGGCCGCGTCTCGAATGGAGTCTCTGACGCTTCGTGCCGCAGAGTCGGGGACGCTGGTCGCCACCGGCGCTTCCGCGACGGACTGGGAGAACCTCCAAGGCAGCTTCGTCTCCAAGGGCGCACTCCTCGGCCGGGTCGTCTCGCTCAAGGATGTTCGAGTCCGGACACTCGTCGACGATCGGGACTTCGAGCACGCGTTCTCCCGCGCCGACAGCATCAAGGCCCGGGTGAGAGTCCGTGGACTGGCCGGGCGGGACGTGCCGGTCCGCATCGAGCGCATCGCACCCGCGGGCTCTCTCGATGTCGCAAACCCGGCGATGGCGAACGTTGCGGGTGGCGAGGTGGCCGTCCGACAGACGCAGGAAGGCCGGTACGAGACGCTCAGCCCTCAGTTCGTGGTCGACCTCCTTCCACTCTCGGACTCGGCGCCCGGGATGATCGGTCAGCGTGTTCGCGCTCGCTTCCTGATCGATCGACGCCCGCTCGCCTCACAATGGCTGAGGAGACTCGAGCAGTTCTGGGACGAGAGGTTCGGAGGATGACCCTCGCTCCGGCCGACACCCGGCTCTGGAACTGGCTCGGCCACCCGACTCGACGCGGCCCGGCGCCCAAGGGTGTCGACGCGATCAGCCAGAAGGTGCGGGGCTGGCACGCGCGACGCAAGGCCGGATCGACACTCCGCGAAATCGCCGTGTCGGCGGTGGAAGAGTCGGACTCCCTTCGCCACGTTGCCGACGCGGATCTCCGTGCGCGAATGGACGAGGCCAGACGCCGTGCGGTCGTCACGAGTCGGGACGAGACCGTCATCGCCCATGCCTTTGCGCTGATGCGTGAGGTCGTCCGGCGCGAGGCGGGCGTCTCGCTCCATCCCGAACAGCTCATGGGCGCACTGGCCATGTCCCGCGGCGCCTGCTGCGAGATGGCCACGGGAGAGGGAAAGACGCTCACCGCGATCCTGCCCACCGCCCTGCTCGCATGGCGAGGTCACGGCGTCCACGTGATCACCGTGAACGACTACCTCGCCGCACGCGACGCGGAGCTGACACGCGCCATCTACGCTCGGCTCGGCGCGTCGGTCGGCGTCGTGACGGATGCCACGAAGGAGGCCGATCGGCGCGACGCGTACGCCCGAGATATCACGTACGTGTCGGACAAGCAGGTTGTCTTCGACTACCTCCGCGACCGCCTCAGGACCCCCGCCTCGCCCCGCCTTGTCTCCCACCTGATGGAGCAGATCGACCCGGACGGCTCGAACGGCGCCCCCTGGTCGAGCCGGGTCGTGCAGAGGGGACTCTTCGCATGCGTCGTTGACGAGGCCGACAGCGTGCTGATCGATGAGGCGGTCACTCCCGCGATCATCGCGACCGACTCCGGTGACGCACGGGCCTCCCGGGCGGAAGTCTACTACGCGGGCGCCTCGCTCGCTCGCTCGCTCATCGAGGGTGACCATTACGTCGTCGACACCCGCCTCCGACGTGTTCGCCTCACTTCCTCCGGCAGAGAGGCCCTTGGCGGGCTGGCAACGGGTCTGCCACCCTTCTGGCGCGGGCCGCGAAGGCGTGAGGAACTCGTCACACAGGCCCTGACGGCGCTCAAGCTCTTCTCGAAAGACGATGAGTATGTCGTCGTTGATGGCAAGGTGCAGATCGTCGATCCTTCCACCGGCAGAATCCTCGAAGGGCGACAGTGGCAACTCGGGCTCCATCAGGCCGTCGAAGCCAAGGAGGGCCTCGAGATCTCCGAGCCGCGCCGCGCCTCCGCACGCGTCGCCTACCAGCGGTTCTTCCAGATGTACCGCTTTCGCTCCGGGATGAGCGGCACCCTCTGGGAGGTCCGCAACGAACTCTGGTCCGCCTATGACCTGCCCGTGGTGCGGATCCCCACGCACCGCCCGATCGCTCGCGACGAACGCCCCGACAGGTTCTTTCGATCCGAAACCGAGAAGTTCATCGCCGTCGCGGACGCCGTCGAAAGCCATCGCACCGCCGGAAGACCCGTCCTGATCGGCACGCGAAGCGTCGCCGCATCGGAACGCATGTCGACCCTTCTGACCGAGCGATCGATCCCGTGCAGCGTACTCAACGCCAATCGCGAGGCCGAGGAGGCCGCCATCATCGCCAGAGCAGGCGAGTCCGGCACGGTCACCGTGGCGACGAACATGGCCGGGCGTGGAACCGACATCCGAATCGACGCGAAGGCCCGCGACGCCGGAGGGCTCGTGGTTCTGGCCACCGAACGCCACGACGAGCGACGCGTCGATCGCCAGCTCTTCGGCCGCTCGGGCCGCCAGGGAGATCCCGGGATTGCGCAGGCATTCGTCTCCCTCGACGACTCCCTCATCCGCCGGCACGGCTTCCCACCCCTCACACGGCTCGCCTCCCTGCCATCCCTGCCCGGCCGGCACTTCGTGGCGGGATTGCTCTGGCGTCAGGCCCAGTGGGCCGCGGGGCTTCGTGCCGCGACCGTGCGCTCCGAGGTCGCTCGAGCCGACGCCAGACTTGAGCAGTCCCTCCGCGGCCAGAGCCGGTGAAGATCATCGCTCGGATTGTCCACCCCGGGGGACGGGAACCGGTAACAATGGGCATCAGGGAAGATGGCCGCCGCGTGGACACGCGATCAGGCCGCCCAGTTCGCAAGGAGGCCCTTCCGCATGCCGAACACGGTTGACCTGGCGCCGCAGATCGAGGCACACGCCAGGACGTTCAAGGCCCTCACCGACGTGGTGGAGCAGGTGGTCGTCGGCCAGAGGTACATGGTCGAACGCCTGTTCATCGGTCTTCTCTGCAACGGTCACGTGCTGCTCGAAGGCGTGCCGGGGCTTGCCAAGACTCTGACGGTCAGCACGCTGGCCGGCGCGATCCACGCGAAGTTCAGCCGCATCCAGTTCACCCCCGATCTCCTGCCCGCGGACCTCGTCGGCACGCTCATTTACAACCCGAGAGACGCGACGTTCACACCCCGAAAGGGCCCGGTCTTCGCGAACATCGTGCTGGCCGACGAGATCAATCGCGCCCCGGCAAAGGTGCAGAGCGCCCTCCTGGAATCGATGCAGGAACGGCACGTCACCATCGGCGACGTCACGTACCCGTTGCCCGACCCGTTCCTCGTCCTCGCGACCCAGAATCCGATCGAGCAGGAGGGCACCTACACCCTCCCCGAAGCCCAGATCGATCGCTTCATGCTCAAGCTCCGCATCGGGTATCCCACACGAGAGGACGAGCGGAAGATCGTCGATCGCATGGCTTCCAGCGCCCCGAAGACCAGGGTCGAGGCGTCGGTCACGACGGACGAGATCGCCGCCGCCCGCCGCCTGGTCGACCAGATCTACGTCGACGATCGTGTCAAGGACTACATCGTCTCGATCGTTCACGCCACGCGCCGGCCGAAGGAGTTCGGGCTGGACATCGCGCGGCTGATCGCCTTCGGAGCGTCGCCGCGTGCCTCGATCTCTCTGACGATGGCCGCGCGGGCACACGCCTTCATGGAGGGACGACCCTACGTCAGCCCGTCCGACGTCAAGGCGATCGGGATGGACGTGCTGCGTCATCGCGTCATCACAAGTTACGAAGCCCAGGCGGAGGACGTGACCTCCGAGGACGTGGTCCGGAAGGTCTTTGACCATGTTCCGCTCCCGTAGACCAGCCCCGCGCTTCGACGACGCCTCGCCCCTCGGACCGGACCTCGCCCGAGAAGTTCGTCGTCTTCACGTGCTCACGCGCCGCAGGGTCAGCGATCTGCTCGCCGGAGAATACCACTCCGCTTTCAAGGGGCACGGCATCGAGTTCGCCGAGGTGCGAGAGTATGAGCCGGGCGACGATGTACGCTCCATCGATTGGAACGTCACCGCACGCACCGGAAAGACCTTCATCAAGCGATTCGTCGAGGAACGACAGCTGACCGTTGTTCTCGCCGTCGATCTCTCACGCTCCGGCGCCTTCGGAACAAGGACGCGAACCAAGCGACGCCTCGGCGTCGAATCCGCGGCAGTTCTCTCCCTCGCCGCCACGCAGAACCAGGATCGCGTCGGCCTGATGCTCTTCACCGATCGAGTGGAGAAGTTTGTCCCGCCTCGAAAGGGCGGCCCCCACTGTCAGCGGCTCATCCGCGATCTCCTGGCGTTCGAACCCGAAGGGGCCGGAACCGATCTTGCCGCACCCATCCACCATCTGGCCAGGATGCTGAAACGGCGATCGCTCATCTTCCTCATCTCCGATTTCGAGGCGCCCTCGTTCGCATCGGACCTTGCGGTGCTCGGTCGACGCCACGACGTTGTCGCCCTCTCCATCTCCGACCCCGCCGAGCGTCACGTACCGCCGCTCGGGCTGGTGGACGTCGTCGATCCCGAGACCGGACACATCCGTACGGTCGAACTCGGTCGCTCCGGATCAAAGCGGTACCAGACCGAGTGGAATCGACGCCGGGAAGTGATCGAACGCTCGCTCGCCGGTGCCGGTGTCGACGTCGTCCCGCTCTCAACCGATCGGCCGTTCGTGCAGGACCTTGCCGCGTACTTCCGTCGCAAGGAGGCCCGCCGATGAGGCCTCTGCGCACCCTCGCCGCCGTCGTCGCAGTGCTCGTGGTCGCCGTGGCCGGCTGCGACCGCCCCAAGACGCCACCGGACGCACCCGCACCAGACGCAGGCGTCAGCCGATCCGCGGGCAGCCCGCTCGCAACGCTGACCGTTCGGGTCCAGAGCGACACCATCGCCACGAGCGACCTCCTGAACGTCGACGCGATCGTGACCGCGGCAGACGTCGCAAGAGTCAGCACGCCGGAACTCCCGTCCACGGATGCCCTCCGAGTCGTCGAATCCTGGGCGTCCCCGTCGGTCATGCGATCCGACGGGTCCGTCGAGCAGGTGTGGAGCTTCAAGCTCGAACCGGATCTCCCCGGCACCTTCGAGCTCCCCGGCACGCGCGTGGGCGTGCGGAACGCCCAGACCGGGGAAGTTTCGTTCCTCACCACCGAAGCGATCCCCATCACCGTGAGGTCCCTGCTCGATGCCGACGACGCCGCTGTCTCCGAGCTTCGCACCGTTCCCGCGCCGCCTCCGACGTCGGGCACGATCACCCAGACCATCGGCTCGCTGACCGCGGGCGTCGTGCTCGCCGCGATCGTGGTGCTCCTGCTCATCGCCGCAGGCGTCACGCTGCTCGTACGGCGAAACCGGGTTCGATCCATCATCCCCGGCTCCCGCCGCGAGCTCTCACGACTCATGCAGTCCGTCCCGGACCTCGACGGGACCGCTCGTGCCGCCGTGCTCGCGGACGCGTCCAGAATCCTCAGACGCTGCATCGCCGAGCGGGCCGGCGTCGATGCGACCACCATGACCATTGCCGAAATGGCGTCCGCGTGCCCCGAGGTTCTCGAGCTCGGCCGGATCCGAGGCGCCCTCGAGGCGGTCGAATCGCATCTCTTCTCCGGCAGCCCCGTCGAGCCGGATCTCGCCGAATCCGTCCTGCGATCCATCGACCAGTCGCTCGATGAACTCGCCACCTTCGTGCCCACGAAGTATGTGGACCCCATCGGGGGTGTCGCATGAGCTTCCAGTACGGCTCCTCATGGGCGTTCTTGCTCCTGATCGTTCCGGCAGCCCTCCTCGCGGCCCGCCTCTTCCGCGCCCCGCCTCCGCTCGTCCTGCCCGGGGCCTCGCACCTCGCCGGGTTCTCGTCCCTTCGCCTGCACTTCCGCGCGCTGCCGCTCATTCTCCGCGCGGCCGCCTTGGCAATGCTCGCCATCGCCATCGCCCGTCCGCAGACGCTCACCGGACGCGTCGAGACCTCAAAGGAGGGCGTCGCCATCCAGATCGTCATCGATCGCTCCGCGAGCATGGGTGCACCGATGGAGTTCGATGGCCGCTCCCTTGAGCGGATCGAGGTCGTGAAGCGAGTCCTCAGAGACTTCCTGCTCGGCGACGGCAAGACACTCAAAGGCCGCCCCGACGACCTCGTCGGACTGATCGTCTTCTCCGGCTTTGCTGACACCCTCGCGCCGCTCGTGCACAACCACGACATCGTCGTTGACATGGCGATGTCCACGCAGCTCGCGCCCGCGGCACTGCCCGAGGGCGGCACCGCAATCGGCGACGGACTGGCGCTCGCCGCCGCCCGACTCAAGTCCGCCGAGGAGCAGATCCAGAAACGCGCCAAGGCAGGCATTCCACCCGATTTCAAGATCAAGAGCAAGGTCATCGTGCTGCTCACAGACGGCGAGCACAACCGGGGCGAGGTGCTCCCCGAGGACGCCGCCGCCATCGCCGCAGAATGGGGCATCAAGATCTACTCCATCGGCATCGGCGGCACCGGCGGCGTGGTCTTCATCCGTGGCGCCGACGGCCGTCAACGCATCCCCATTCGCGACTACGTCGATGAGCGCACGCTCACCGCAATCTCCCAGAGAACCGGCGGGAAGTACTGGAACGCTCGAAACGCCGAGTCGCTCCGAGAGATCTACGCCGAGATCGACCGGCTCGAGAGAGTCTCCGTCACATCCCAGAGACGAACCATCTACGAAGAGAAGTTCCCGCCTCTCGCCCTCGCCTCGCTGTGGCTGCTCGCGGCCGAGATCTTCCTGTCTGCAACACTGCTCCGGAGGTTCCCGTGACCGGCCTCGTCGCACCCGACAACCTCGATCTCCTCTGGCTGGCGCCGGCGCTGCTCGCGTTGCTCGTGTGGGCGTCGCTGAGAAGGCGAGCCATCGCCCGGAGCATCGGCCGAGTGGAGATGATCGGCCGGCTCGTCCCCGCCTCCCTCGCGTGGCGAAGGGCCGTTTCGGCAACCCTTGTGCTTCTCTCCTGTGTCGCCATCGTGGCCGGCCTCGCCCGCCCCCGCGGCGAGCCGATCGAGCAATCCGCCACCGTCTCCGGCCGAGACGTGGCGTTCGTTGTGGACGTCTCGCGCAGCATGCTCGCCACCGACGTCTCACCCACGCGACTCGATCGCTGCAAGGTCTGGATGAAGGACGTCCTCGACACGCTCGACGGCGATCGTGCGGCGCTCGTGGCCTTCGCGGGCACTGCGTCCATCAAGTGCCCCCTCACGCTGGATCGGACGTTCCTTGAGATGCAGATCGATGATCTCGCTCCCGGATCCGTTGCCAGGGGCGGCTCCCTGATTGGTGACGCCATCCGCAAGGCGGTCAACGAAGTCTTCGCCCAGGACTCCACGCGCCATCGCGACATCATCCTCTTCACCGACGGCGAGGACCAGGAGAGCTTCCCGGTCGAGGCGGCACGCGCCGCCGCGGAGAAAGGCATCCGCATCATCGCCATCGGCATCGGCAGCGACACCACCGGCTCCCCTGTCCCCGCCCCGACCGACCGCCCAAACCCCGAGTACCTGAGCCACCGTGGGGAACGCGTCGTCTCAAGATTGAATCCGACCACGCTTGCCGAGATCGCGACCGCGTCCGCAGGCGGCGTGTTCCTGAACGTCGGCACAGGCACGATCGAGCTCGACCGTGTCTACGCGGACCTCGCAAGGCACCTGCCCACGTCCGAGATCCGGGTGGACTCAACCACCGCTTTCGAAGAACTCTTCCAGATCCCGCTGCTCATCGCGTTCGTCCTGCTTGCCCTGGAGGGACTCATCCGTGATCGCTAGCCACGCGCTCGCCGCTCTCCTCGTCCTGGGCCACACCCCGAGCGACGCTCTCGCCGATTCCGTGATCCGGCGCACGATCATCCGCGCCACGCACGCCTACGAGAGACAGGACTTTGAAGGCGCCGTGCAGGCGTACGCCGCGATCCCACCCACGCCCGATCGGCCCGCGACCATCTGCTACAACGAGGGCCTGGCCTTCGCGGCGCTCCAGGATCGCGCACGCGCCGCTCAGGCGTTCCGCCTTGCGGACCTCAACGCGACAGACCCCGCCATGCGTGCCGCCGCCAGGTTCAACCTCGCCCGCATCCGGTACGAGAACGCCATGGAACTGGCCGCCCGCGAACCAGAACAGGCGATCGAGGAGCTTCGCGACGTCGCTCGCACCTTCAGATCAGTGCTGGAGGTCGATCCGAACGACGCCGACGCCGCTCGCAACGTCGAGCGAGTCCGCCTGGAGATCCGCCGGCTCCAGGAACAACTCAGACAGGAGGCGGAGCAACAGGACCAGCGACGCGAGCAGATGCAGAATCTCGCGCAGCAGCTCCAGCAGCTCGCCGAACGCCAGCGCCAGGCCGCAGACGAGAGCCAACGCGCCGAGCAGCAGATGCAGCAGGACTCCGCCGTGGGCGCGGAGGCCGCGCGACAGGCCCGCTCCACGCAGGACCCCATCTCGGAAGAGACCGAGAATCTCATGCAACAGGCGCTCGACATGCTCCAGCAGATGGGCGAGACCGAGAGCGGCCAGACCGAGGTCTCGGAGGCGCTCGGGCAGATGGCCCAGGCCAGGCAGGAGCAATCGCAGGCCGACCAGGAGCTCTCACGCTCGCAACCCGGACCCGCCGAGCAGGACCAGCGCGACGCCGCCGACCTGCTGCAGCAGGCCGCCGAGCGGATGTCGCAGGCAGGAGGGGGCGAGCCGGACGAACGTCCCGGCCAGGGCCCCGGACAAAACCAGCCGGAGCAGAGCGGCGAGCAGCCCGGCGACGGCCGTCAGGAACAGGAGACACAGGCCCAGGGACCGCCCCGACAGGTCGAACGCACCGGCAGAGCCGACGGCGATCCGATCGCCCGTCGCCTGCTCGAGAAAGAGATCCTCGACAGGGCGAACCGCATCCGTCGCGGGCCTCCCATTCCGGTGGAAAGGGACTGGTGATCGCATGACCCGCTTCGCATCCATCGCGCTCCAGATCGCGATTCTGCTCGGCCTCGCGTCCCCCGCCGTGGCCGACGACCCCCAGATCACGCTGCAGGTGAGCGCCACCGACATATACGCCGACGACGTGCTCACGCTCGTCATCAAGGTGTCGCGCCATGACCAGCCGATCGGGACCATCGATCCGGCCTTCGATGCCAGCAACGACTTTGAGTTCTCTCAAGGGTCCGTCATGCAGGGAAGCCAGACGACCGCTCGCCTCGACGGCAACCGGGCCGTGCGCGCCGTTCGATTCGACACCAGCATCCAGTACTCGCTCTCACCGAGGCGAACCGGCACGCTCACCATCCCCGCGGCAACCATCGAGATCGACGGCACTCAGTATCGCACCAATCCCGTGGAGATCCGCGTCTCCACGCCCCCCGTCGCAGACTTCGCGACCGTCTCGCTCCTGCCCACGGATACGGTGGCCTATGTCGGGCAGGCGATTCCGATGCGGCTCGCGTGGGAGATCAACAGAGACATCGAAGACGGTCGAATGATCGGAGACGACCTCCCATTGGGCGCCGAGATCTTCTCCGCTGCGCCGACCGCTGCCGACGTCCAGAGCTCCACTTCGCTCAACTTCATGGGCAAGTCGATCCCCGCTGCTGTCACCCGGAGCACCGGCGGCGTCGGTCTCAAGGTGGATGCGCCCTTCCGAGTCGTCTTCGACACGCCCGGCTTCCACACCCTGGGCCCCGTCGGCGTCGTCTTCACCGCTCGCCAGGGCAACGCAACACGAAGATTCTCCGCCGAGTCCCAGCCCGTCACCGTCGACGTGCGCCCCCTCCCCGAGCGGAACCGCCCGGAGACCTTCAGCGGCATCGTCGGGCCATGCGAGATCCAGACGAGTCTCTCTTCCTCCTCGATGCGAGTCGGCGATCCCGTCACGCTCACGGTCCGGCTCAAAGGTGAACTCCCACCCTCACGTCTTCCCGCGCCGGCCGTCCACCTTCAGAAGTCGATCACCGAGGCGCTCCGCCTCGCACCTGGCGGCTGGGTCGACGGAGGCGAGCAGGGCGAGTGGCGGGTGTACAGCATGACCGTGCGCCCCCAGATCCCCGCGCTCAAGGAGGTGCCGCCGATCGAGGTTTCGTACTTCGATCCCGCGTCGGCCGAGTATCGCGTCGCAAAGAGCAGACCCATCCCTGTCACCGTCGAGGCGTCTCGACAGGTCACCGCCGCCGACGCGATCGGTGCTGGCGGGCGAGCGATCGCGCCGGAGACGCTCCCCAGCGCCGAACCCGGCATCCGCGCCAACCAGACCGGCAAGGATCGGCTGATCCAGGAGTCGTTCGACCTCGACGCACGTCTCCGATCCCCGATCGTGTTCGGCGTCCTCATCGGCGCGCCGGGCCTATGGACCGTCGTCGCAGGCACCGCGTTCATCGCACGCCGCTCCAGCCCCGCAAGACGCCGCAGAGCCAGACTCCTCCGGTCCGCTGGTTCTCTCGCTCGTTCCGCCGATCCGAGCCGACGGGCGCTCGCCGCCCGATCCTTCGTCGCGGCACACACGGACCTCGATCCCGAAGCCGTCACCATGCTCGATGCCGAACGCCTTCTCGAATCAACGCACACGGAGGACCGAGTGACCATTCTGAACGCTCTCAGGGACGCCGAGGCCGTCGACTTCGGGCGGGCGCCGCCCCCCTCGCCATCGGGGACGAACCTCCGCGGCGCGATCCGCTCGCTTGCACGCCGCCTGGAGGACCAGGCATGATCCGATTCCTGCTCCTGCTCACCTCCATCATGCTCGGGCCCCACGCCCTCGCTTCGGAACCGGATCTCGCACGAGCGCACCAGCGGCTCACCGAGGCCGATCGCCGGTTCGAGTCGGCGCTCGAGGGACGGGCCAAGGGGAACTCCAGCGCGACCGACGACTTCCTCGCCGCGGCACGCGCGTACGAGTCCGTCGCCGCCATGGGCTTCCAGAACCACGCGCTCCTGGCCGACGCGGGAAACGCATATCTGCTCGCGGGAGATCTGGGGCGTGCCGTGCTCGCGTTCAGGCGTGCCGATCTGCTCGCGCCGAACGATCGCGCCGTGCGAGACGGACTCGCCCAGGCTCGATCCATGATCCAGGTGGCCGTCAAGAAGGACCGAAGGAACCGCACCACCGACGCGCTCCTCGCGTGGAGGCCCTTCGTCAGCAGGAACGCGATGCTCGTCGCCGGCCTGACGCTCTACGCCGGCGCGTGGGCCGTCGCCATCGCTCGCGTGTTCTCCCACCGGCACGTGCCCGGATGGCTCGGAGTCTCGTGCGCCGTCCTCGCGGGAGCCGCCGGCCTCGTGCTTGTCCTCGATCGACGACACAACGACGGCAGGTCCTCGGGCGTCGTCATCGCCGACGGCGTCACGGCGAGGAACGGCCCCAGCGGTGCCGTCTACGCGCCGACCTTCACGACGCCCCTCCGTGCCGGCGTCGAACTCCGGATCATCGAACTCCGCGACGGCTGGTACCAGGTCGAACTCGCCGATGGGCGGCGCACCTGGCTCCCCGCGCCGGCGATCGAGCCGATCGAGCCGTGGTCCTCATCCGCGATGTGATCCACCGTCAGGACACCGAAATCCGCGACACGTTCTGGATCAGCCAGTTGTCCGCGTTCAGCGTCGGCTCCCAGAAGACCCTCGTCAGCTCGGTCGCGGCGTTGCGCCCGAAGATGTTGATGGATCCGTCCGCGAGCACCTGCGCGCGAAGCGCCCCGACCGGTCGAGCAATCGAAGCGTCGTCTCCCTCGGTCAGCTCACGGATCTTCCACGTATTGTCCGAGTTCGGCACCCACCAATAGAGCGTGACCTCTCCGTTGCCCTTGATTCCCGCGATGTTCAGGCCGCCGTCCGGCGTATGGAACGCCACGATCGACTCACCGTCGAGCGTCGGGCCTGTGGCCGCGTTCGTGAGGTCCGAGGTCGCCCAGAACCCGGCGAATCGCGGGATCCACCACGTGGTGATGACCCGGCCCGTTCCGTCGACGCCCACAATGTTGATGCCCTTCCATCGCGTCTGATAGACCGTCAGCCCGCCGCTGAAGGGCGGCGCGCCCGTGATGGTGCTCAGATTGGAGAGCACCCAGTACCCTTCCGTCCTGTTGCTGTTCCAGATCACCTCGATCTGGCCGCTCGCGTTCAAGCCCGCGATATTCTGGCCATTCCACGGCGTCACGTAGCTCGTCAGAGGGCCGACAAACGCGGGCATCTCCTTGCCCAACGGCCGCAGAAACTCGTCCGCGACATCGTTGAACGAATACGCGTAGTTCCCCTGGTTGACGGCACCCGTCTGCCTGTACATCACCAGGTCGCCGTCCGCGGCCAATCCCGCGATCGTCACCTGCTTCGTCGAGTCCGCCGACACGAACTGCGTGAGACCCGAGACGATCGGCTGGGCGCCGCCGATCTCGCCCGTCAGGTTCCGCACGCTCCACGAACCCGTCTGTGATCGCTGGTACAGGTAGACGCCGGAAGCGGTCGGCACAGCGACATACAGCTTCCCGTCCTTGCTGTCCGTCCACGAGGCGATCTCAAGCCCAGGATCGGTCTGAGGCGACGTGCCCCCCGCCTCCGCGATGAGGTCGAACTCTCGCCACACGCCGTCGTTCCCGAGGATGAACGCCAGCGGCCTGCCCGTCCCGGTCTCCAGGATCGCGTCCGAGCCGAGGATCGTGTTCGTGATCGTGCCGAGCGGCGTGAACCGCGTCGCGAGCCCCGCGAATCGAGCCGCGTTCCCTGACGCGGTGACCATGCTCGTCGGAAGGAGCGTCGACCCGTTCGGCGAGACCGTCAACTCGATGCGCGCCGGCGAACCCGCAAGCTGCACCGACACCGTGCTCCCCAGCAACGTCCACGTGGCCGACACCCCGCCGGAGAGGTCTCCCGCGTCGTAGTCCGCAAGCCCGTACACCACCGCGGTGCCGTTCGCGCGAAGGTCAAGGAACTGCGCCCCGATACCGGCGTCACCCGTCGAGAAGAACTCCTTCGCCGCCGCGCTCGCCGCCCCGATGCCCAGCCGGTATCCCCCCGCGACCTCCGGGACCGTCGCCTCGGCATCCGCACGGACAGCGACGCCGAACGACAGGTCGCCATCCGAAGAGGCCATGTCAACGGTGAGCAGGACCGACTTGTCCTTGCTCAGGTACAGGAACTCCTTCTTGCTGGTCTGGAACTGGCCCCCGTCGCCGATCGCCGTCACCTCGGTCGTGCGAGCGATCGGAACTGCTCCGTCACCCGTTGCGAACCAGACGAGGAAGTTCCCCGACGCGACCAGCGATCCGTTCAGGACCGACGCTACCCCGGTGTTCGGACTCCATTGGAAGACGGTCCAGATCCAGTTCCCTTGAAAGTCAGACTGCGTGATCGCCGTCTCCGGACGCTCGATCATGTTCCAGAGGTACGCATCGGTCGTCGTGTCATCCACCCCGGCGTACCACCCCGCCGGGTACCCGCGATTGCTCCAGAAGTTCGCGCCGATCTCAACGTCCGCCGGAGTCCCCGCCGGCGTGGGCCTTAGGAACAAGCCCCCGAGATCCCGCTGCTCCACCCATTCCCGATCGAGCGGCACGCCCGCGTCCCGGCCCGTGGCGCCCGACGAGAAGACCGTTCCCCCCGCCAGACCGCTCGCCGTCGCAGTGCCCTCGATGATCACGGCAACCGTTGTGGTGCCGATCCGCTCGAACCCCGTCCCGACAAACCCCGCGAGCAGCCGCCGCGGCTCAAGCTCCACGCACTCGAACGCAACCGCCACGCTCCGTCCGCTGCCAGCATCTCGCGCCATGACCCGACTCCCGGCACCCTGCGAGGCGCCCGATCCCGACAACACCAGGTCCCCACGAGTTCTTCCGCTTCCCCCTGCGACCGCGCCTCGGACCGCCCGGAACAGGGTCCGAGGTCCGATCGAGTCCCATGACATCATACCAAACAGACGATGTCCCGACGCTTGTCCCGTCGTGCGGATGCCGAAAATGATCGACCGACGGGGTTCGTCCACGTCACGGATAACGCACACGACGCCCGGAAACTGCGTCTCGGCCGCCAGAGTCGGCATCCGACTTGACATCAGGTGCGAAAGTGTCCAATGTTACTGGTGGGAGGGGAATGCTCGGGCCGACCGCCCGGGCAATGGTCGGGGTGACGCGCCGCGAACCCCGCCGCCTGCCAGAGAGGACGATCGGAGGACCGCAATGTCCCACATCCGGCATCAATCCGGCCGTTTCCCCGTCAGCACACCGGCGTTCGGCTCCATGGTTGCCGAGACGCTGGAGCAGCGCACGGTCTTGGCCGCGCCGTTCCCGTTCAACCCCAACCACACCCTCGTTGAGCTTCAGACAACGCTCGGCAACATCCGCATCGAGCTCTTCGACGACGTGACACCCCTCGCCGTCGCCAACTTCCTGTTCCTCGTCAACAACAACCGTTACGACGGCTCCTTCTTCCACAGGCACGCCACCAACTTCGTCATCCAGGGGGGCGGATACACATTCGACAGCGACGACGGCCTGGGGGACGTGCAGGACAACGGCACCGTCAACAACGAGTTCAACCGGTCCAACCTCGCTCGAACCCTCGCCATGGCCAAGGTCGGCGGCAATCCCGACTCCGCCACCAGCGAGTTCTTCTTCAATCTCGCGAACAACTCGTCGAATCTTGACAACCAGAACGGCGGCTTCACCGTGTTCGGCCAGGTCTACGACGACGAGTCCTGGGCCGTTGTCGAGACAATGCGCACAAAGGAGATCGTCAACTTCGGCGGCGCCTTCAACACCACGCCCGTCATGGACTCATTCGATCCAGAGGCCGGCGAGGTGGACGCGTCCTGGTTCATCTACATCAACGACGCCGTGGTGATCCACACCGCCGAGGGCGTGCTCACGTCTCTCCTCAACGCCGTCCCGAACGTCACCGCCGGGCCGTCCGGCAGCGCCGTCATCGGCGTGCTCAACGAGCACGGCCAGACAACCCTGTACCAGAAAGTGTCCGGCGGATCCGCATGGGTCGCCGTCGATCCCGACAGAGACCAGTCCCTCCCGACCCCCTCGCACAACATGGTCACGTGGCGAGATCCCAAGGACAACCGCTTCTACGCCGCCGTGCCGACACCCCAGGGCCTGCTCCTCTACACGAACACGTCCGCCGGCGTGTGGACCACGAGAAACCTCACGAGCGAGATCACCGGCGCCGGCATCATCTCGTCCGAGATCACGCAGTGGCGCACCAATCCCACGCGAAACAACGTGGTGCGGATCACCGGTCTCCTCGCAAACGGCGACGTCGTCCAGTACGAGCAGACCGTCGCGACGACCTCACTCGGCTACCGCTGGAACTTCAAGAACCTGTCGGACGATCTCCGCGCGATCGGAGCCACCACGCCCACGTTCCAGGGCCGCCTCATCGCCTACACGACCGCATGGGACGCATGGCACATCGCGGGGCTCGACGCCGCCGGACAGATCCAGACCATCTGGCGCGGGCCGCGCATGTCCCAGTGGGTTCTGAACAACCTCAGCACGATCACCGGCGCCCCAGCCCTCTCCGGAGGACTCACCGTCTACCTCACAACTTGGAAGGGGATCAATCTCGCCGGCGTCGATTCCAGCGGCAACCTCCGCATCACGTGGTGGATCCCACGCTTCGAAGGCACCTGGGTCGTCACAGACCTCTCTTCCGCCATCGAAGCCCCCGCCATCGATGGAGAGTCGATCATCGCGTTCAACACGCCCGCAGGCGGCCTGAACATCGCCGCTCGGACCACCGACGCCAAGATCATCGTCTTCTGGTGGGTCCCCGGAGCACCGGGCAACCAGTGGCGAGTGCAGGACGTGAGCGACGCCGCCAGCAACGTCGAGACCCCGATCATCCCAGGCGGCGAACTCAGCGCCGTGGCGGGCGGGGACGGCGTCACGAGCATCGTCGGCAGAGGCCCGGACGGCGCCGTCATCAGGTACTACGGCTCCGTCGTCGGGCAGACGTGGTTCATGGAGAACCTGAGCGACAACGCGACACTCGTCTGAGCGGGCGCCACACCCTGAAACTCCACGCAAAAGGCCCCGAACCGCAGTTCGGGGCCTCTCCCTTCTCGGCTGGTGCGCCCGGCAGTCGGATCACCCGATCCGATTCGGATCGAACTCCGACATGAAGTCCTTCTTCTTCCCGGGCTTCTCGTACTTGTCCTTCTTCGACGGCTTGCTCTTCGGCGCCGACTCCTGACCTTCCGCCCCCTCCGCGCCGTGCGCCGACTCCTGACCGCCCTCGTCATCATCGTCCTCGTCGGGGCCGTCCTGATCGATCGCGTCCTGTGCCGCCTGCGCCTGCGCGTGGAGCTCGGCCTCGACCGCCTCCTCCGCGTCGGCAACGCCCGCGGCCTGCTTCTCCTTCGCGAGCTGACGCTTCAACGCCTCGATCTTGACCTTGTCAGGCGCCAGAATGATGCTCGCCTGCTTCCCCAGCCAGCGAGGGTCCATCTCAACCTTTGCCACGTCCGAAAGATCGCGGCAGATCTGCGCCAGCCGGTCCAGCCCGAGGCCCCTGTGCATCATCTCTCGCCCGCGAAACCGCTGCGTGATCTGCACCTTGTGCCCGGCCATCAGGAACCGGCGGGACTGATCAACGCGGATCTTCACATCGTGCGGATCGATCTTCACCGAGCGTCCCAGCCGCACCTCCTTCATCTCGGAGGACTTCGATGCGGCGCGGTTCTTCCGCTCCTTCTGGGAAAGCTCGAACTTGTGCTTCCCGTAGTCCATGATCTTGCACACCGGCGGACGGGAATCCGGCACGACCTCAACCAGGTCGAGGCCTTGCTCCTGCGCCATGCGCATCGCCTCGTACGTCTCGATGACGCCGATCTGCTCATTGTTCGGACCGATCACGCGGATCGGTGAGATACGGATCATGTGGTTGACGCGGGTCCGCTGGATCGGCGGACCGGAGTCTCGGGAAAAGCGTCGAAGAGCGATGAGACAACTCCTTCAAAAATGAACGACAAGCGGCGCAACACGCGACACTCGCACGCTCGACAGCATGATGCCACAGACCGGGAACTGGCCAAACGGGCGCCGACTCATGCGTCCACACGACGCGAACCGGCGGACTGATTCAAGGCCATCAGCGCACTCCGTTACCCCGGATCAAGGTCAACAGGCCACACGCCCGTCGACCACCCGACGACCGAAGGTTAACCGAACGAATCCCCCGAGGCAAGCCAATTCCCCAACCTTCTGGTGGAGCCGGGCACTCCCTCCGACCGGTCCACGCGCACACCAGAAGCCCATCAGGTCAGGGCCAGAATCACGTTGAAAATCACACTCACCACCGCGACCACAAGTACCGCAATGAACAGAGGTTGCGACAGAACCGCCCCGGCTCCGCCCGCCGAGCTCACGCGGCTCTGATCGACCGCGATCTCCACAGGCGTTGCCGCCTCCGCCTTCGCGATCGATTGCAGGTCCACCGCACCAAAGTCCCGATGCGCAATCACCGGCGGCTCACCCTTCCGGACCGCACGCAGATCAATGAGCAGGTCGCGGCAGCTCTGGTACCGCGCCCGCGGGCTCTTCTGCATCATCATCTCGATGACTTCAGAGATACCCGCGCTCAACTTCGGATTCACGTGATCCGGCGACACCAGCTCCGCCTTCAGATGCTTGTGCATCACCGCAGACGGGTTCTTCCCGTCAAACGGCACGTTGCCAGTCACCATGTGGTACATCGTCGCGCCCAGCGAGTAGATATCCGCGGGCGGCCCGATGCTCACCTCGCCACGGATCTGCTCCGGAGAGATGTAGTACGGCGTGCCGAAGGCCTTGCCCGCCTCCGCCTCCGCCGCTTCCTTGTCCGAGATCGCCCGCGCCAGCCCCATGTCCGCCAGCTTCACCACCCCGTCCGAAGACAGCATGATGTTCTTCGGCTTCACGTCGCGATGCACCAGCCCCTTCTCGTGCGCGTGCTGGAGCGCCTCCGCGACCTGGATGACGATGTCGATCGCCTCCTGCTCGCTGAATCGCTTGTGCTTCACGATGTCGTCGTAGACCGTACGGCCGTCGACGAACTCCATCACGAAGTAGTGATACTCCCCCGCCTTGCCGACGTCGAACGCCTGCACGATGTTCGGGTGATTCAGCGCCGCCGCCGCACGACCCTCAGCGTAGAAACGCTCGATGAACTGCGGGTTCCCGCTGAACTTCCGAGGCAGGATCTTGATGGCCACCGTTCGATCAAGAGAGATCTGCTTGGCCTTGAAGACCGTCGCCATCGCGCCCTCGCCAAGCTTCCCCAGCACCTTGTACCCTGGGATCTTCTGCCCCGATCGCTGCGCCTCGACGATCTGCTTCAGACGGATGATCTGCCGCTCGGTGACATAGTTGTGCGTCACCAGCATCTGCGCCAGCGACCGCTGGTTCCGATCGTCCTTGACCTGCTCGAGGCAATGCGAGACCTCGTCCTGCGTCGCAAGCCCCTGCTCGATCACCAGCCGACCCATCAGGGTGTCGAGATTGGTCCCCGCCTTCTCCGCCTCGGCCTTGATCGCCGCCTGCGTCTCCGACAACGAGGCCGCCGGCGACGGCGAGGGGCGACGCGCGGGAACCTTCCCACCCTCACCCGCCAGGGTCGGTGTCTTGCCCGGATCGTCGTGCTGTGGGGAAACGCTCATGCCGATCGAAGAAACCGCCGCGCCGGACGCCACCGTGACGCCACCACTCCTGTCGGCACTCGGATGCTCCACGCTAAGTCCCCCTGGGCACTCT
The DNA here is from genome assembly GCA_026647565.1 of Phycisphaerales bacterium. GTDB lineage: Bacteria > Planctomycetota > Phycisphaerae > Phycisphaerales > UBA1924 > JAHBWV01. Next base: position 27,790 of record JAPKGU010000002.1, read on the forward strand.
GTCAACGCGCCCCTTGATGCTCGCCCATACGGGCCCGAGGTCCCAACGGTTGCCGCCTCGGTCCCCGTGCCCGGTTCCCACCCCACGTCCCTACACTGTTATCGCCCTTTCCGCGTTCCCGAACGTGCGACGTTCGGAGGAGACCAGTCGATGCCCCCGACAGCCCCAAGAATCGCCGTCATTCTCGCCGGATGCGGGCGCAATGACGGGAGCGAGATCCACGAGTCCGTCTCGTGCCTCATCCACCTCGCTCGGCGCGGCGTGACCTACAGGTGCTTCGCCCCCGACAGGCCGCTGGTCGACACCATCAACCACGTCACCGGAAAGCCCGAGGGCGAGCCCCGCAACGCCATGGTCGAGGCCGCACGAATCAGCCGAGGAGAGATCTCACCGCTCGCGTCGCTCGATCCCGCCTCATTCGATGCCGCGGTCTTTCCCGGCGGATTCGGCGCCGCAAAGAACCTCTGCACATTCGCCTTCAAAGGCCCGGACTGCGAAGTGGACCCCGACGTCTCCCGCGCCATCCGCGCTTTCCACGAGCAGAAGAAGCCCATCGGACTCTGCTGCATCGCACCCGTCCTCGCCGCTCGCGTCCTCGGAAGGGCCATGGGCGGACCCGGCTGTCAGGTCACGATCGGGAACGATTCCGGCACCGCCGCCGCCATCCAGGCCATGGGCTCTCGGAACATCCCGACACCCGTCACAGAATGCGCTCACGACGCCACCAACCGGCTCCACACCACCCCCGCGTACATGTACGAGGCCACGCCGCACGAGGTCTTCGTGGGCATCGGTCGCATGATCGACAGCGTCGTTGACGGCTGTCGAAACTAGGGTTTGTGCCCCATATCGATCCACCCTCTCACACCGGCCATCCGAAACCCAGTCTCGACGCGGACCATCCCGCGTTGAGGTGCGAACGCTCCCCGCCATGCTTGTCACCGAATCCCGACCACGAAACCTGAAGTGGTTCCACGCCGGTCCGCTTCTCTATGGCGACTGGGGCACGAGCCGCCTCTACGTCCTCGGACTGGCGTTCGCCTTCACCGGCGCCGAGTCGGTCGTCTACATGGTGGCCATCGGCGTGCTCATGGCGGCCGTCGCATGGGCATACTCAATCGTCTGCCGGTCCTTCCCGGACGGTGGCGGGGTCTACGCAGCCGCACGCCAGATCAGCCCCGTCGCCTCGGTCGTCGGCGCCACCCTGCTCCTCTGCGGATACATCATCACGGCTGTCATCTCCGTCGTCGAGGCACTCCACTACTTCGGAATCCCCGACGGCCCCTGGCTCGCCGTCATCGCCATCATCGTGCTCACCTTCATCGGACTCGTGAACTGGCTCGGATCCAAGAGCGCCGGAACCTTCGCCCTCGTCGTCGCGTTCGCGGCACTGGGCGTCTGCGCCATCATGGCCGTGCTCTCCATCCCCTACATCCCAGACGGCCTCGCTCGCGTCCGCATCGACCCGAGCCGCAGCACGTGGTCCCACTGGATCGCCTTCACCCACATCGTCCTGGCCCTCGCCGGTGTCGAGGCCGTTGCAAACATGACCGGTCTCATGAAGCGCCCGGTCGAGAAGACGGCCAAACGCACGATCATCCCCGTGCTCCTCGAGGTCGTTCTGCTCAACGTGCTCTTCGGCATCGTGGCGACATCCATCTTCACCCAGATCCCGGAGTTCCGTCACTTCACGACGCCCATCGGCGAGGTGACGGCAGAGCAGCTGGCGGCACTCGGCCACGAGGGACACGCCGCCGCCGCGAAGATCGAGGACGTCAAGAACACCAGCATGAAGCTCATCGCCGAGCACGTCGGCGTCAACGCATTCGGCCCCGCGCTCGGCATGACCTTCGGCAAGATCTCTGCGTTCGTCTTTGCGCTCCTGCTCCTCTCGGCGACCAACACCGCGATCATGGCGATGGTCTCCGTGCTCTTCTCGATGGCCCAGGACGGGGAGCTCCCCCGTCCCCTCCGGCGACTGAACTACTCCGGCGTCCCGTCGATCGGCCTCATCGTCTCCATTCTCGTGTGCATGGTCGTCACGCTTTTCGAGAGACGACCCGAGCGACTCGCCGAGCTTTACATCATCGGTGTCTGCGGCGCCATCACCGCAACCGTGATCTCGTGCGCCATCGGAAAGGAGATCAAGCTCTCCCCCATGGCCCGGCGCGGGCTTCTCGCCCTCGGGATCTTCCTCCTCGCCGTCACGCTCACCATCGTCGCCACCAAGCCCAACGCCACGCTTTTCGCCGGTGGCGTCGTCGCCATCGTCCTGCTCGTCAGGGCACGGCTCAAGCGCGCCGAAGCGCTCCGCCCGCCCCCCGCCGAACCCACCGACGGCTGGCTCGCACAGGTCCGACGCATGCCCGCGTCGCTCGCCTCCGACAAGCCCCGCATCATGCTCGCGGCACGCGGTCACTCCCAGCAGGCATACGCCGTCGACCTGGCAAGACGCCGCGAAGCGATCCTCTTCGCCATCTTCGTCCGCACCCTGCGCGTCCTCGACGTGCAGCCCGGAAAGGCGCCGAGACTCGAAGACGACCGAGAGGCACAGGCCGCCCTCGGGACCGCCGCCGTACTGGCGCAGGAGGCGGGCGTGCCCTTCGTCCCGATCTATGTCACCGCAACGGACATTGTGGAAGAGATCCTCGACTACACGGCCACGTTCGGCTGCGACACGCTCATCATGGGCAAGTCGCGCAGGTCGCTCTTCGCTCGCGCCGTCGAGGGCGACGTCGTCTCTCGGATCACCGCCGTCCTCCCACGAGAGATCGACCTGATCCTGAGAGCCGCCGATGCGCAGCCCGGCGCCCCCGATGGCTCGCAATCGAGCCAAGAGCAGCCCGCGCCGGCCAAGCCGCCTCCGCCCGGCGATCGCGACCAGACGCCGGACTCCGACCTCGCCGGCCCGACCTGATGCCGTGTGCGCACACAACTCGTACACTTCGAGCAGCCAGCGCATGGAGGCACGGCGAGTGAGAGACCCGTTCGAATCGCACGCACCCGATCACGACCCCCTGCTGAAGGACCTCACCGCCCCTCAGCGCGAGGCCGTCCTCCTCACCGAGGGCCCGCTGCTCGTCCTCGCAGCCGCCGGCTCCGGAAAGACACGCGTCATCACCCGCCGCATCGCCCACCTCATCCGCATGGGCGTGCCCGCATGGTCCATTCTCGCGCTCACGTTCACCAACAAGGCCGCCGGTGAGATGCGCCAGCGCGTCACAACGCTCCTCGGCGAGGGGCGCCACACTCGCGGCCTGACCGTCTCCACCTTCCACGCCCTTTGCGCCCGACTCCTCCGCAAGTACGCCGACATCGCGAACCTCCCCGGCCTCAAGCCCGACTTTGCGATCTACGACACCAGCGACCAGACCTCGCTCCTCAAGCGGGTCATCGCCGATATGTCACTCTCCACTTCGAACTGGCCCCCCCGTTCCGTTCTCTCGGCGATCAGCAACGCCAAGAACGAGATGCTCACCGCCGAAGCCTTCGCCGCCCGCGCAACCGACTTCTACTCCCGGTCGATTTCACGCATCTACACCGCCTATGAGAAGGCCCTTCGCAACGCCGGCGCCGTCGACTTTGACGATCTCCTGCTCCTCACCGCGACGATGCTCGAACGCTCCCGGGAAGTGCGAGACGACTGCCACCGTCGCTGGCAGTACCTCCTCATCGACGAGTACCAGGACACCAACCGCGCCCAGTTCAAGATCGCCTCGCTCCTCGTCGGCCTGCCCGAGCCGCTGCCCGGCGAGGACCAGGACTCTCGCGGACCAAACGTCTGCGTCGTCGGCGATCCCGATCAGGCGATCTACGGCTGGCGCGGCGCAGATATCTCCAACATCCTCGACTTCGAGCAGAACTACCCCGCCGCACGCGTCGTCACCCTCGGCGAGAACTTCCGATCGACCGCTCCGATTCTCGCCGCCGCCGACACGCTCATCCGCAACAACCAGCGCCGGAAGCACAAGGACCTCTTCACCTCCACGCCCGGCGGCGAAAAGCCCCTGGTCGTCACCGCACGCGACGAACAGCACGAGGCCGTGCTCGTCACGGACTTCCTCCGGCGCACCCGCCAGGAGTCCGAATCCCCGCTCGGATGGCGAGACATGGCCGTCTTCTACCGCACCAACTCGCTCTCCCGCGTCATGGAGGACGCCCTCCGGTCCGCAGGCATCCCCTACACCATCGCCCGCGGCACATCCTTCTTCGAGCGCGAAGAGGTCCGCAACGCCCTCGCCTATCTCCGTGTCGTCGCCAACCCCGCCGACGATGTCTCGCTCGCCAGGATCATCAACACGCCCTCACGCGGCATCGGCGACACGTCCGTCGAACGGGTCCAGACGCTCGCAAGCACATCGGGAACACCCCTGCTCGAAGCCATGCGGAGCGCCTCCGAGATCGCAGACCTCTCCGCTCGCGCCAGGTCCTCCATCGCGTCCTTCGTCGCGATGATCGACGGCTGGACGGGTGCGGGCACGTTCATGGGATCACAGATCTCTTCCTCGCTCTCGGACCTCGTGGAGCGCGTGATCCGCGAGTCGGGCCTCGAGGCCCACTATCTCGCCCTCTCCAAGGCCGGAAAGTCCGAGGCCGACCTCGAGCGCCCCGAGAACCTCTCAGAACTGGTCTCCTCCGCACGCCAGTTCGAGAACGAGTTCGACCCCGACTCCGATCCAGCGTTCTTCCCGGGCGCAGACGCCGCTCGGGATGGACGGCTCGCGCCGATCCCGCCGCTGCTCGCCATGCTCCGCGCCTACCTCGAATCGATCGCCCTTGTCGCCGATGCCGACGCCGTCGATCCCGAGCAGGGCTCGGTGACGCTCATGACCCTCCACGCCGCGAAGGGCCTCGAGTTCAAGGCCGTTGCGATCATCGGACTCGAAGAGGGCCTGCTCCCCCACTCACGCGCCCAGACCTCCGACGCCGAGCTCGAGGAAGAGCGACGGCTCTTCTTCGTCGGCATCACGCGCGCCATGCGGCATCTCCAGATCTCTTCGTCCCGATACCGCACCATCCGGGGCATCCCCGAGCGGACGATCCAGAGCCGGTTCATCGAGGAACTTCCCCGCGAGCACGTCCGATTCAGCGACCAGGCCGACCTCATGGCCGATGCCGATCCGTTCGGAGACGACGCCTTCGTCGATGAGCTTCCCACCTCGCGCCACGGCGCCGGCCAGCGAACAGGAACGCCCGCCACGCTCAGGCAGTCAGATCCCGCACAGGGCCGCGCAGCCGGCACGCTCACAGCCGGATCCCTCGTTCGCCATCCGCAGTTCGGCGAGGGCAAGGTCCTCAGCGTCACCGGCGGCATGGGCGCTCGCGCAACCGTGCAGTTCAAGAGTGTCGGCACCAAGACGCTCGTGCTCCAGTACGCACGCCTCTCGCGAATCGGCTGATGCCGCTTCTCTCGACGTCGTCGCCCATCCAGAGATGCGCCGCGGGCGCTCCAGTCAATGAAAGTCCCTCGATCGACTCGTCACCGGCGCGACCGTGTTCGTGAATCTCTCCAGCCGCGACACCAGCACGTGCACCACGATCCCCTGCCGCTCGACCTTGCCGTGCGCGATGATCGTCCCGCTGTGCCGGGCGACCCGCCGATACCTCTCGTAGACATCGGGCCGCACGATCAGATTCGCGACCCCGGTCTCGTCCTCGATGGTGATGAACACGATCCCGCTCGCGGTGCTCGGCCGCTGCCGGATCAGCACCAGCCCGGCAACGGCGATCCGTGCTCCTGCGGGCGTCATTCCCGCGTCCGAAAGGTCGCGTGTCGGGCGGACGCCACGCGCAAAGAGCGCCTCACGCACGAACCCGATCGGGTGCGTCCGCAGCGTCAGGCCGACGCTGCCGTAGTCACGCGTCACCTCGTCGTGCTCGGTGAGCGGCACCAGGCACGGCAGCGGCTCCACCGCCTCTTCCACGCGATCAAAGAGCGGCATCTCCGCATCGCGCAGCACCCTCGCCTCCCAGAGCGCCCGTTGGCGCGAGATCCCCAGCGATCCGAACGCGTCCGCCCGCGCAAGCCGACGGATCGCTCCCGCGCCCACACCGCTCCGACGCTGCAAGGACACCAGATCGCGCACCGGCCCATCACGCTGCACCGATGAAGCGATCGCCTCGGCATCCGCGCGCGACATCCCGCTGATGAGCCGCATGCCCAGCCGAATCGCGGGCGACGCACCGTCGCGCCCGTCCTCCAGGGTGCAGTCCCACCCGCTGGCGTTCACGTCCACGGGCCGCACCTCGACGCCGTGCTCCTTCGCGTCGCGGATGATCTGGGCCGGTGCGTAGAACCCCATCGGCTGGCTGTTGATCAGCGCCGCCGCGAACGCCGCGGGACAGTGGCGCTTGAGCCACGATGAGACGTACACCAGGAGCGCAAACGACGCCGCGTGGCTCTCGGGGAAGCCGTAGCTGCTGAACCCCTTGATCTGCTCGAAGCACCGCTCCGCAAACTCCAGCGGATATCCGCGCGCTGTCATCCCCGCGATGATCTTCTGCCCGAAGCGATGGATCAGATCCCCCTTGCGCTTCCACGCCGCCATCGCACGCCTCAACTGATCCGCCTCGCCCGGCGTGAAACCCGCCGCCACGATCGCGAGCGACATCGCCTGCTCCTGGAACAGGGGCACCCCCAGCGTCCGCCCCAGCACCGCCCTGACATCCTCGCTCGGATACGACACCGGCTCCTCGCCCGCGCGACGCCTCAGATACGGGTGCACCATCTTCCCCTGGATCGGCCCCGGCCTGACGATCGCCACCTCGATCACGAGGTCATAGAAACATCGCGGCTTCAACCTCGGCAGCATCGACATCTGCGCCCGGCTCTCAACCTGAAACACCCCGACCGAGTCCGCCTTGCACAGCATGTCGTACACCGCCGGATCCTCGGCAGGCACCGTCGCCAGCGACAGCGGTGTTCCCTGGTGCCGCTCCACGAACTCGAACGCCCTGCGGATGCACGTCAGCATCCCAAGCCCCAGGACGTCCACCTTCAGCAGGCCCATCGCGTCCAGATCGTCCTTGTCCCACTCAACCACCGTCCGATCGTCCATCGACGCGTTCTCGATCGGCACGATCTCCGACAGCGGCCCGCGGCTGATCACGAACCCGCCCACGTGCTGCGACCTGTGCCGCGGGAATCCGAGAATCTCGCCCGTCAGCATCGCCAGCCAGCGGACCGTCGGATCGTCCGCCTTCATCCCGTGGTGACGCAGACTCTCGGGATCGATGTCCCCTGCTCCCCACCAATCCATGTCCTTGGCGAGCCGGTCCACAGCGTCGAGCGAAAGCCCGAGCGCCTTGCCAACCTCTCGCACCGCGCTCCGCCCCCGATACGTGACGACCTCCGCCGTCAGCGCCGCTCGCTCCCGCCCGTACTTCCGATACAGATACTGGATCACCTCCTCGCGCCGCTCGTGCTCGAAATCGATGTCGATGTCCGGCGGCTCGTTCCGCTCCTTGCTGATGAACCGCTCGAAGAGCACGTTGATCCGGTCGGGGTCCACGCTCGTGACACCGAGCGCGTAACAGACGGCCGAGTTCGCCGCCGCACCTCGCCCCTGGCAGAGAATCCCCCGCGACCTCGCAAAGACCACGATGTCGTGGACGGTGAGGAAATAGGGCGCAAAGCGCAGCTCCTCGATCAGCCGCAGCTCGTGCTCGATCTGGGCAACCACCTTCGCGGGCACGCCCTTCGGGTAACGGTCCCTCGCGCCTCGCCACGAGAGATCCGCAAGGTGGGACATCGCCGTCGTTCCGGCCGGCACGACCTCGTCCGGGTACTCGTAGCGCAGCTCATCGAGCGAGAAGCCCCCACACCGCTCCGCGATCTCCACCGTCCGCGTGATCGCACGCGGATCCTGCGCAAAGAGACGCACCATCTCCTCCGGGGGCTTCAGATGCCGCTCCGCATTCGGAAGCAGCAGGTATCCCGCCCGGTCCAGCGTGCACCCATGACGAACGCACGTGAGCACGTCCCGCAGCACGCGCCGTTCGGGCACGTGGTGCAGCACGTCGTTCGTCGCCACCCGCGCCACACCCAGGTGCTCCGCGAGCGACGACGCGACTGCCGCACGCTCCGCATCATTGCACGCATAGGCACGCGACACACCGATCGAAAAGCCGTCCGCCGCAAACACGCCCCGCAGCCCCGCCAGCACATCAACAAGCCCCGCGCCCGGCACGTCCGGCGTCAGCGCGATCCCGATCAGCCCCTCCGCGTGCTCGGCCAGATCATGCAGCGACAGGTGGCACTCCCCCTTGGGCGCACGCCGCTTCCCCAGCGTCAGCATGCGACAGAGCCGCGCATACGCCCGCCGATCCGTCGGATACACCGCCACCCGCAGCCCCGCCGCCTCCGGGTCGGTGAAACGCAGCACGCAGCCGACAACAAGCCGCACACCATGCTCCTTCGCCGCAACATGCGCGCGGACGATCCCGCCAAGCGTGCAGTCGTCGGTGATCGCGATCGCCCGATACCCGAGCGCCGCGGCCCTCGCCACCGACTCTTCCGGGTGGCTGGACCCGTGAAGAAACGAGTAGTTCGACGCGCACACGAGTTCCGCATAGACGCCCCTCGCCACACGCGCCCCCGACGCCGCGTGCCCGACACGCGACGACGACCCGCCGGGCCGGGCGTAGGGATGAGGGACGTGCTTGGGCTTCGGAGTATCGGGCATGCACACCTCGCTCGCGGGTCTTCATCCGCGCCTCACGCCCACACCCCATGCACAAACCACCGCCCCGTGGCACGCTCGCGATACACCCACAGCCACACGCCGCTCGCGTCGCGCACGCGGTAGTAATCCCGCTCCGAACACCCACCCGGACCACTGCCCGTCTCCCTCCACCACGCCGCGCCGATCCGCTCCGGCCCGACGCCAGCATCGATCGCGATCTCGCGCCCTCGCCACGAGAGACGCGACGGCGGACGATCCGGGCAGAGCGCGATCGCCTGCGCCGGCTCCGGAGACTCCAGCAGCAGCGAGGGCCTCGCAATGCCCGGCGCAGGCGGCTCCCCGATCTCATGATCCTCCAGCATCGCCGAGCGATGCGTCGCAAGACGCTCCGGCACGTGCGTCGCCGCAAGCCCCGCCCGCATCACACGCTCGTGCCCGAGCCGGTTCGAGAGCAGATCGATCAGCACCCCGCGATCTCGCCCCTCCCCACCCCTCTTCGCTCTCTCATCAGTCTCCCGCCACCGCTCCGCCTGCCTGTGCCCGAGCCGTCCCACACGCAACGCACGCACCGAGATCCGCTCCACGCCGTATCCCAGGTGCGCCCTCTCAACCCGCGGACGCAGCACCGACCACAGATGCACCGCATCGCGGCACGGCCTGCTGAAACACGCCTCGATCACGACCGGCACGCAGTCCACCCGCACCAGCTCGACCACGACCGCCCTCGCCCCCGACTCACGCTCGCCCAGCATCGCGCCGAGCTCATCGAGCAGCCCCCGCACCGCGGCCTCGATCGCCTCCACCCGCGTCGTTGCACCGTCAAAAACCACCTCAGCACACGCCGGCCGCTCCGCCCGCACGGGCGACACTGTCTCGATCGCAGCACCCGTCGCCTGATCCAGGCGCAGAAGAACCTCCGCGCCGAACCGAGCCGGCAGCGCCGAGCGGGGCTGCGCCATCAGATCCCCCACCGTCGCGATCCCGATCTCGGCCATCGCCTCGACCGTCGATGCGCAGATCCGAAGCGCCTCCAGCGGAAGCCCCGCGAGCGCCACCGCCAACTCCTCGCGACGCGCCAGCACCGCGGGCCGCTCAGAGAATCTCGCAAACGCCCACGCGCTCCCGAACGTCGGCGCGATCGCGCCCGAGACACGCAGCCCCAGCCGCTCGCACTGCCCGATCGCCCGCAGGAGCAGCCGCCGCTCACCCCCAAACACCCGGGCGCACCCCGTCACATCGAGCAGCAGCCCGTCCGGCGGATCGATCGCCACCACCGGGGAGAACCGCTCCGCCCACATCGCCAGACGCACCAACGCGCGCGCATCACCGATCGGGTCGTGATCGAGCAGCACGACGCCGCCGCAAGGGAGCAACGCCCCCGCGTGCGCCACAGTCATACCCGTGCGCACGCCGCCGCTCCCCGCCCGCCCGCAGCACGCCGCGACCACCCGCCCTCGCGACGACGTCGCAACCAGCACGATCGCGCCGGACACTTCACGCCCCGCGCCGCCGCTCGCACGCCTCAGCCGCCGACGCACCAGATCCGTGCTCCACTCCGGAAAGTGCAACGAGAGCGCCCGTTCCATGATCCCACTCCACGCACCATCGGTCTCGACTCGTGACCATCAACGCATCGCCACACGTCCCCCTGCTCCGCACCAGTTCGATCCGCCATCGCGGACGCGCATCCGCCCCCTGCCCCACCGCAGGGATCACAAGACGCCGCGTCGTCGCGCTCGACAGCACCCGCGCCTCGGCCCGCGGCCGCGCCAGCATCGCGATCGCGCCCGTGGACTCCGCCGCGAGTTGCAGCCGACGCGTGCACGCGATGTCCATCGCGCACGCATCCCCGATCACCGCGACAACGCAAGCCGATCGCAGCGCCGTCTCCATCGCCCACAGTCGCGATGGCCCGTCCGGCGCCTCAACGAGAATCGACCTCGCCAGCAGCGACTCCCCCGGTCCGCGCTCACACCGACCAGTCAGCACACACGGATGCGGGCGGCACCGCTTCCCCACCCAAACCACAACCCCCTCGCCGAGAGACCTCGCAACCCCCGCCAGCACGCACAACGCAGGCATCCATCCCGCGCCCGCCTCACCCCCGCACCACTCATGCACCGCGCCCAACGCCAGCGGCCCCGCCACCGTCTGGACAGCCCCCGCTCGCGACGCCGGCTGATACGCCGCCAGACGCTCCCGAAGGGCTTCAATCACATTTGATCGGTCCATGATCGGTATACTAACTGAAGCCGATCAAAAGACAATGCGATCTCGGAAAAACCGCTTAACTCATTGCTTAGAAATACTTTGCACACACTCAGGCACGTCGTTCCGTGGGCTGTTCACGCGCGTCGAAACCGGCTTGGCAAGCATCAGCTCCGGCGGAAAAGACCGGATCAGGTCGGACGCGTCCTCAACCTTCGGATCCAGCCACCGGTCAGTATCCGACGCATCCAGGATCAGAGGCATCCGGTCGTGGATCTCGGCCATCATCTCGTTCGGCGTGGTCGTGATGATCGTGAACGTCCGCACGATCTCGCCCTCCGGCGACGTCCACGACTCCCACAACCCGCCGAACATCAGCGGCCCCTCGTCCGATGACGTGATGTAGAACGGCTGCTTGGTCTTGCTCCCCTCCATCTTCTTCCACTCGTAGAACCCGCTCGCAGGCACCACGCACCGCCGCTTCCTGAACGCGACCCGGAACGCCGGCTTCGTCGCCAGCGTCTCCCCCCGCGCGTTGATCATCGTGTTGCCGATCGAGAGGTCCTTCGCCCAGGACGGCACCAATCCCCATCGCAACAGGTGCGCCGCTCGCCCGCCATCGGGCGACGTACGCACCACCGGCGCCTCCTGCGTCGGCGCGATGTTGTACCTCCGCGGCAGATCAATCGGGTCCGACGTCAGCCGCAGCAGCCGATGCAACTGCGCCCAGGTCAAGAGATGTGTGTACCGCCCGCACATGCGCAGATAGCGTAGCCGATCGACCACGCGGCACGCCCTGCGCTCGCCGTGGCGAGCCGCCCGCCTCGCCAGCCACGAGGCCCGGCTTTTCCGCCCGAACGAACACGCTGCTTCATGAACATGGCAACACGCGTGGAACGCAATGCTCACAGGCGTGACGGATCGACATGGGCACACCCAACAGACGCAGTCAACGCCGACCATCCGCGCGAATGTCCAGCCCGCGAGAGGCCTCACCCGGCTACTTCGATGCCCTGCCATACCACCTGTCGAGCACCAGCGTGCGATCCTGCGCGTGCGGCCTCCATACCTGCACGCGTGCCAAGCCATCCTCCATGAACTCGACACTGCCCTCCAGTGGCCATTGACCCGAAGAGCGGTGCTCCGTCAGGTGGACTTTGAACGATCCACCATCGCCCGCAGGCACGATGTCGCCTTCGAAGACGATCGCGTTCTCAGAACCGAAGCTGGCAAGCGCCAGGCAACGCAAGGATCGCGTGCCCGTGTGGTGATACAGATAGATGTCCATCGCATGCGACGATGACGACCCGTCGTTGATCACCTCGACGCGCGCGTAGATCGCGTCCGTGTGCGGAACATACTGGAACGTGGACCGTGTGCGGGACTCGACCTCAGCCCGTGCCGCATCTGGGCCGTCTCCGGCGGCACTCTCCCACGCCCGACCCAAGACCCTCTCAAGCGGGCGCATCAACTCGGAGGGCGTGCCGCCTCGCGTGACGAAGGGAACCCCCGCGCCATCGGCTCGCTCCGCCTCGGCGACACGCAGTCGATCCCACCCAGCCAACAGCTCATAGTCGTTCCCCGCCATCTCCGACAGGTCGTCGCGGTACCTGTCGGGCCCGACGAAAGTCCAACTGTCGCGGAGACTCCGAGGCCCGCCGATCTGATGCAGTGTGAACACACTCTCAGCCCGGTCTCGCTCAAACGTAGTTCTTCCCTCCCCCACTCCTCGCATGACCGAGCCCACGCTCAAGAGCCGAATCTCTCCGAACCCAGGGTGCCAGTAGTACGCGGTCATCGCGCTCCACGGGCTGCCGTCGGTCAGACTTCCCAGACGCATCGATCGGATCGACTGCTTGCCCGGGCCCCAGTGCCATGTGTCGTACGTGTCTCTCCCCGCGGCCGTAGTCATCTTCCAACGCCCGCCGATGAGCCGCGAGAACGCCGCGAGCGGCTCGGCGCTCCATGGCCCGTCTCTCATCACGTTCACGAACCGCTCGCCCTCTCGCCGGAACAGCCCTCCCGAGCACCCGAGCCAGAGCGTGCCATTGCGGTCCTCGAAGAGATGCTGCACATGGCTGACGCTCAGACCGTCCGCCGCTCCGAACACTGTCAACCTCGCCCCGTCGAATCGCGTCACACCCGCGCCGAGCGTCGCGAACCACAAGTCGCCGCGCCGATCCTCCGTCACGTCCCAGACGCGGTCGATCCCGAGCCCGTCCTTGGCGGAGTACGTGCGCACCGTACCGCCGTCGATGCACGTCACGCCCCCGCCGTCGGTCCCCATCCAGATCCGTCCGCGCCGATCCGCATGCACGCACAACACCTGATCGCTCCCGAGCCCATCGACGCTCGTGTAGCTCGCAAATGCCGCGCCGTCGTACTTGAACAAACCCGCACCATCGGTCGCAAACCAGATGCTGCCGCTCTGATCCTGCGCCATGTCCAGGACCACGCCGGGACCGACAAGCGAACGACCGATCGGAGCCCTTGCCGCGGGCAACTCGAAGGGAACAAAGGCCTTCCCGTCAAAGCGACTCACACCGGCCAGCGTGCTGACCCAGATCGCACCCGAGCGATCAAGGAAGAGACTCCACACGTCGTTGTCGCGTGCGGCGTCGCCCAATCTGAACGTGGTGAACACGCCGTGCTCGAATCGGCTCACGCCACTGTCAGTGGCGATCCACACCGCCCCTCCCTGGTCCTGCGCGATGCCACGCACCGCCCTGCCCGCAAGACCCTCACGCGGACCGTAGAACATCAGCTCGCGGCCATCGAAGCGTCCAACGCCGTCGTCGTTGGTGCCGAGCCAGAGGTGCCCGTCGCGATCCTGAAAGACCCTGCGGACGTACGCGCTGACCTGTCCGCGTGCTTGGAACGACTCCGTCGGACTCATCATCGGCCCGCTCCACGGCTGGGCGTACGCCTCGGAACTCCCGGACGCAAGAGCAGTCGCCAAGACACAGGCGACCCACGCCGCGAAGGAGTGCTGGCTGAATGACCGCATGGCGAGACCTCCATCGACGCGTGCCGAGTACCCATGGATCCACGCAGACGATGGGTTCACGCCAGAGATTGAACACACTGGACCGGAGCGCCGGGCGTATCCAGCATGTAACACCAGGAAGCACCTCGCCCGCTCACCCAACGCGGGAGTTCCCCATCACGCGAGCACCCGCGAGAGGCCGCTCGCCGAGCCGCGTCCATCAGCGTCCCGCTCCCCTGTCCGCACTCGGACCGCGTCCTCAGCCGCAGACCCACAGTCGCGACACCACGCACAGCACAGAGCCCCTCCAGATCGCAGGGCCACACCGGAGGGCTTGCTTGCTGAATCGGGATGCCGGGCTTCACGCACGCAACGCCAGTCGAGAGTCTCAATAACACCAAGTCCCCGACCAATGCGCGTGACGAAAGCGCTCCGACGGCTCTCAAGCGCTCCCCGGCTCCGGCCGATCCTCACGCCGGTTCGGCGGGAGGAAGCCAACATGAGTCGTGCCAGAGTGCGGCGCTCTCGCACGGTCCCGAGCAGGCGACCACCCATGGCGGCAACCCATCATCACATCCAGGCGATCGTTGACGCCACACGCTCCGTCTGTGAGATGATGCTGCGTCTGCCCGTCTCCTTCACCTCGCCACGCCTCACATCGACCCAGTCGCACGATGTTCAGGGCATCGTCGGCCTCTCGGGCGACGCAACGGGATCCGTCACGATCGGCCTTGATCGGGCGAGCGCCGAAGCACTCGCGACGGCCCTGGTCGGCGCACCAATCAAGTGCGGCTCCTCCCACTGCGACGATGCCATCGGCGAGCTGACGAACCTGATCGTCGGCGCGGCCAAGACCCGCTTCCCGGAGCCAGACGTCCGAATCGGGTGCCCGCGCGTCGAGTCGCCCTCAACGCGATCGAACGGCTCTCCGGACGGGGCGCAGGTCACGGCGTTCTCCTGCAGCATCGGCGATGCCACCATGCACATCGAAGTCGCACTGCGTTCACTCAAGCCGCTTGCTGCCGACCCGCACGCCGCCTGATCAGGAGCAGAGAACACATGCGCGTACTCATCATCGACGACAGCAAGACCATGCGCAGCATCGTGAAGTCCGTGATCGAACCACTCGGTGCCACCGCGATCGAGGAGGCTGGCGACGGCAAGGAAGCGCTCGAACGCGCCGCAGCGTTCAGACCCGACCTCGTGCTGGTGGACTGGAACATGCCCATCATGTCAGGGCTTGAGTTCGTCGTGGCGTTCAGAGCCACAGGCAGCAAGACGCCCGTCATCATGGTCACCACCGAGGCCGAGAAGCCGCGCGTGATCGAGGCCATCAAGGCCGGCGTCAACAACTATGCAATCAAACCCTTCACCCCCGCCGGCCTGACCCAGATCATCGAGAGCACGCTGGCAAAGGCTCGGAGCGGAGCCAGAGCGGCTTGATGAGGCCGAGCAATCACCGTCGCTCGTGCGGCGCGGATACGCCGCACGCTTGCCGAGAGGCCCGTGGCACTCGGCGTGCCTGACGGCGCACGCCCGCCGACCCCTCAGTCCCATTTCCCCGACACGCAATCAGCGCCTCCAGAAGACACGGAGTGTTCGACGGATCGGAGCCCGATGATGCCGACTCCCAGCTCAGACGCACAGAAGGGTCGCCATCACGTGCATCGGCGCGCCGTGACCCGTCACGATTGCGCAGTCGAGGCGACCATGATCGCGTTGGACGGCAGCGGCGTCTCTGTCAAGGCCAGCATCGTCAACGTGGGTGAGGGTGGTGCCATGGTCAGGACGCACGCGGACGTGCTTCCCGGCCAGCGTTGGTGCCTCGCTCTGACGCTTCCCGACGGCTCGAGGCACACCGCGTGCACCATCGTCCGCCGTGTCCGTGCGCACGAGGGCTCACGGCTCGCCGGACTCCAGTTCACACTCGACCCGTCGATCCTGCTCGCGATCGGTGTCCGCTGCGAGTCCCTCCGGGAGGACAGCCAGCTGCTCAGATCAGCAACGCCCCCGAGCTGGTCGCGCTCCCGAGGCGTCCAGGTCGCCCATCCGGTCCGCGTCAAGTCCCTCATTGCCTCCTGCCTCCACTCGACCGCCGATCTGACCATCGACGAACTCTGCATCGACTCGGACCTGGACGTGCAGGGGCAGGTGATCGCCGACAGCGCCTGCATCATCGGCGGCACAACGCACGCCCTCAGCAGGATCTCGGTGGCGGAACTCGGCTCCCCGGATGTGCGCCGCACCATCGTCGTCCTGGGTCGTTCCGAGATCATGCACACCATGATTCACGCCGCAGAGTGCGCGATCTCTCGCCTGCGGGAACAAGCCGACGGCGGAGCAAAGCGACTCGCCGAGATGAGCGATCAGCAGGCAGAGGCACTCTCCGCTGCCGACCGCGAAGCGATCATGATCATGCGATTCGACCGTGAGGCCGCTGAGACCCAGATTGCAAGGATCGAACATAACAGTTCAATTGTGCGCCAGAGAGAGAACGCACTCCGGACCTGCGAGCTCCGCGTAGGACGCGCCATCTACCCGGGTGTCGAATTAACCGCCGGCCAGCACACCGCGCGTTTCACGACGACCGTACAGGGCCCACTCATCGTCACCCTGGGGGCATCCGGAGATCTCGTGCTCGCGCCCGAAGGGGACGGCCGCGCAGCGATTGCCCCGACCGAGGTGGCGACCGTCACCCGCGCCGCCGCGTGACGCCCCAAGTCGCGTCTCTGGCTCAAGT
The DNA here is from genome assembly GCA_026647565.1 of Phycisphaerales bacterium. Taxonomy (GTDB): domain Bacteria; phylum Planctomycetota; class Phycisphaerae; order Phycisphaerales; family UBA1924; genus JAHBWV01. The sequence goes on from JAPKGU010000002.1 coordinate 44,408, forward strand.
AGCCCCGCACACGCTCCGATTCAAGGCACCTGCTCCAGCCCCCACTCGAGAGAGCTCGTGCGCGCGGACTCAATTCTAGATGTGTTGTCGAAGAAGGTCGTCCTCGTCGAAGAGGACGATCTGACGCTGCTCGTCGAGATCCACGATCACCTCGCGCAGCTGCGATCTGGCCTCGACGGCCCCACAGCCCATCCGGCACTCGAAGCCTTGGCGCACGCCGAGTCACTCACCGAGAAGCTCATCCAGCGATCCGCCGATGACGCCGCCGCGACGCTCAGGGACCTGCGAACTCGCGTCGATGCGATCCAGCGGGCGCTCGGCGCTGCAGCGGGTCCGGCGCCCGCAACCCTCAGCTCACAGGCGTCCGATGGACCCGCCGTCGCGCAGGCCGACCACACCGGTCTTCTGAGCACATGGCTTGCCGACTGCACTCATGCTCTCAACGCCCTCGAAGAGACACTTCTCGCGATCGAGTCCGGCGTTGAGGTCGAGTCACACCTGACCGAGACACGGCGAAAGCTCCACACCCTCAAGGGCGAGTGCGGCGTCCTCTCGCTTCACACCGCCCAGTCCGTCCTCCACCAGGCCGAGAGCGCGGTCGACTGTGCCGGCTCCGCGCCGCCAGGGGAGACCACGGACGCCCTCTTGGCCGTGGTCGACTGGATGCGTGCGTACGCAGACCGGCTCGGCGAGGCGGCGAACGCCGCGCCTCCCGATCCGGACGCCCTTCTGGCCCGGCTCCGCACCATCCCGGCAGGGGCGAGACCGTTCGCCCAGGCCCCCGAGCGCCCCCCAGAGTCGCACAGTGCCAACGCCCCGGAAGACGCTCCGCAACCGACGGAAGCATCCGGCCGGCAAGGAGCGCACGTCTCCTTCACGGTCGATCCGAGTATGGTGGACACCCTCGGCGAGTTCCTCGGCGAGGCACGCGAGCACCTCTCCAGGGCGGAGCAGGCGTTGCTCGAGCTTGAGCAGCAGCCCGGCGAACAAGAGCTGCTGAACACAGTGTTCCGTGCGTTCCACACGATCAAGGGCGTGGCCGGCTTCATGAATCTAGGCCCCGTCGTCTCGCTCGCGCACAGCGTCGAGTTCCTCCTCGACGCCGCCCGCGCCGGAAAGCTCGCGCTCCAACCCGAGCACCTGAGTGTCGTGCTCCAGGGCAGAGACCTCATGGACCACATGCTCTCCATGATGGCCGGCGACGCGGTGCCGCCGATCGAGATCGCCACGTTGAACGCGCTCGTGGCCGCCATCGAGTCGCTGGCCAGCGGCACGCCCTCCACAGTCCCCGTGCCCGTCAGTCGGGACACCCACTCGGACATGACCCCGCCTCCGCCGGAGTCCGCCGGGGACGAATCGCCGACCATGCCCACCGCCCGGCAGCCCGGTGCATCACCGTCCTCGCCACCAACCGTGGCCAGGCAGGATGTTCGCCGCGCGGACCAGACCGTGAAGGTCAGCACATCCCGAATGGACGCGCTCGTCGACATGGTCGGTGAACTGGTCATCGGATACCAGATGATCGCGCAGGATCCCGCGATCCAGACCATCGCCGAGCAGAGATCGCAGCGCAATCTGGCGATGGTGGGCAAGATCATCCGCGACCTCCAGGAGGTCTCCATGTCGCTCCGAATGGTCCCGATCAAGGGGGCCTTCCAGCGCATGGCGCGCCTCGTCCGGGACGTCTCCGCCAAGACCGGGAAGCGAATCGAGTTCCGGAGCGAAGGAGACGACGTCGAGCTTGATCGAAACGTCGTCGAGGAGATCGCGGACCCGCTCGTTCACATGGTGCGCAACGCCTGCGACCACGGAGTCGAGGCCGCCGACCAGCGCCGCGCGGCTGGGAAGCCCGAGTCCGGTCGCATCACGCTCAGGGCCTTTCACTCCGGCGGCTGCATCGTGGTGGAGATCGAAGACGACGGCCGCGGCCTCTCTCGAGACAGAATCCTGGCCAAGGCCATCGAGAAAGGCATCTACGCACCTGATCGCCCGATCGCCGAGATCTCGGACGCAGAGGTCTTCGACCTCGTCTTTCTCCCCGGGTTCTCAACGGCGGAGAAGGTGACGGACATCAGCGGTCGCGGCGTGGGCATGGACGTCGTACGCCGCAACATCGAGGCCCTCCGCGGGAAGGTCGAGATTCGCTCGACGCTCGGCAAGGGCACCGTCTTCTCCATGCGCCTCCCCCTCACCATGGCCATCATCGACGGAATGGTCGTTCGGGTCGGCTGCGAGCGCTTTGTCATCCCGACCCTCTCGATCGAGCGGACCATCATCCCGAAGCCCCAGGACCTCCACACCGTGGCCGGCTACGCCGAGATGGCCCTCGTCCGCGGCGATCTCCTGCCGATCGATGACCTGGCCGCGTGCCTGGGACGCGGTCAGACCGCAACTCCCGCGCAGTCGCGTGTTCTGGTCATCGTCGAGACGAAGGGTGGCGGCGCCGGGTCGCGGGCGTGCCTCGCTGTTGACGAGATCATCGGACAGCAGCAAGTCGTCATCAAGAGCCTCGGAGACGCCGCGCCGCACGTGCCCGGCGTCTCGGGCGGCGCCATCCTCGGCGACGGCCGCGTCGCGCTGATCCTCGACATCGCCGGCGTGCTGAGAGGAGCGATCGCCGCGGCCGGACAGCCCTCCAAGGAGATCGCTCAATGAACACCTCCGCATCGGTCGCTTCTATACGCCACCACGATCGGGCAGGCGGGCAACGCGACAAGTTCCTGACCTTCTGCCTCGGTCGCGAGGAATACGGCCTGCCGATCCTCGTGGTCCGCGAGATCATCGGCGTGATCGACATCACACCGCTCCCGAGGACTCCGGCCCACGTCAAGGGCATCATCAACCTCCGCGGGAAGATCATTCCCGTCATCGACCTGCGCGCCCGATTCGACCTTCCCCCTGTCGCGTACACGTCCAACACGTGCATCATCGTCGTGGAGAACACCGGTGCCGCTGGCGTTGTGACGCAGCTCGGAATCGTCGTCGACGCGGTCAGCGAAGTCCTCGACATCGACCAGAACTCCATCGAAGCCTCGCCGTCCTTCGGCGTCGCGATCCCCCAGTCGTACATCCTCGGGATGGGCAAGCTGAGGGAACGCGTCATCATCCTGCTCGACATCAACAGCGTCGGATCGATGCGGACGAGCGAGGATGCCGCGGCATGAGCTTCCTCCTCGGTCATCGCACCTCCACGCCCACCCGCCGAGCTGCCGGAGCGATCGGCGCGCTCGCCGCCAGCTCGCTGCCGATCCTCGCTCCCGCACCGTCCGCGCTCGCGATCTCGGCCCTTCCCGGCTCCGCTTCGCTCCAGCCAGAGACCTCCGATCCGCGCTCGGCCGCGTCCGATCCTTCCGCCGAGGCGCCACGAAGCCAGGTGTCGGAACCCGAAAGGGCCCGGCCGTCCGATCCCACGCCATCGCGCCTCCATCTCACCGCCGGAACCGATGTGGTCAGCGCGTACTACTTCCGAGGCATCCGCCAGGAGGACAGCGGCCTCATCGTCCAGCCGTACGCCGACTTCTCGCTCGATGTCCGTCGAACCGACTCAGCGACTATCTCATTCAAGCTGGGCACCTGGAACTCTCTTCATGGCCAGGCCACGTCCGCCGGCACCGACGACGATGCGACCGAACACTGGTACGAGGCCGACGTCTACGCCGGCGCTGGGGCCGTGATCGGCAAGTGGACGCTCGACGCACGCTACACGTGGTATCTCAGCCCGAGCGATGCATTCGGCACGGTGGAGGAAGTCAGCTTCGGCGTCGCCTTCGACGACTCGGGGCATCTGGGTCGCTGGTCACTCCGACCGAGCGCGACGCTCGCGATCGAGACCGGCCCGCACGCCGCAGACGGAAGGCGCAACGGTGCGTACCTCCAGCTCGGCATCGCTCCCGGACTCACGCTCTCCGCCGGACGCATCGAGTCCATCGCAGTCGCCTTCCCCGCGCAGGTCGGCCTCAGTCTGTCGAACTACTACGAGGGCAGCGACGAGGAGAACGACACGTTCGGATACGCGTCGGTCGGCATCAGAGCCACCGTGCCCATACCGATCGGTCACTCATGGGGCCACTGGTCCTTCTACGGCGCGGCCCAGGGACTGCTCCTGGGCGACGCCGCGCGGAGTTTCAACGACGGCGACTCGGCCGAGCTGATCGGCTCTGTCGGTGTCTCGGTCTCTTTCTGAACCATTCACACACATCAAGGACACCCGACAACTTTCACTCTCAAGAGGTGTGCACATGAAACTGGCCAACATGCGACTCCGCACGAAGTTCCTGGCGCTCATCGCGCTGGTGGTGACGTCCATCGCCGGGCTCTCATTGGAGGGCTACATGACGACCCAGAAGATCCGCGTCGGTGGTCCCGCATACCAGGAGATCGTCATGAGCAAGGACCTCCTGGCCGACATCCTCCCGCCTCCGGAGTACATCATCGAGAGCTACCTCACTCTGCATCTTCTGCCCGACTTCTCAGCCCCCAGCGAGCGACAGGCCCTCGTCGATCGGTTCGCTCAGCTGAAGGAGGAGTTCAACCAGCGCCTGCAGCACTGGAAAACCCAGCCCCTGGACGATGAGGCGCAATCGCTCCTGTTCGGCCCGGTGAGCGAGTCCGCTCAGCGGTTCTACGCCCTCGCGAATGATCAGTTCATCCCGGCCGTGATGAGCGGCAAGCTCGAAGAGGCCGACTTGGTGCTCACCAATGAGCTCCACGACGCTTTCATGCAGCACCGACGCGCCATCGACGAACTCGTGCAGGTCGCACTGCAGAGCTGCCAGACCGCAGAGCAGCACGCCGCCGCTGCCGTCGTAGCGGGCTGGCGTGTCATGGCCGTGGGGTGCGCCATCGCAATCGGCGCGGTCGTGGGTCTGTCACTCCTCATCGCCCGCAGCGTCACGCGCCCGATGCTGGCGCTCGACGGCCGCCTGCGAGAGATCGCCAGCGGCGACGGAGATCTGACCAGCCGACTTGAAGTGACTGGGCGCGACGAGATCGGCCGCGTCGCCGAGTCGTTCAATGCATTCGTCGCCAAGATCGAACGCCTCGTCGGCGAGGTCAAGACCGCTACGGTCGAGATCGACGCCGGGGCGTCGCAGATCTCCGGAGCAAGCCAGTCTCTGGCAGAGTCGTCGAGCGAACAGGCAGCAAGTCTGGAAGAGATCAGCGCCAGTGTCGAGCAGATGTCCGCAATGACGCAGCAGAACGCCGATAACGCGCGCCAGGCGAGCACCATGGCCCAGGGCGCCAAGCAGGCAGCCGACAAGGGACAGACCGAGATGCTGCAGATGGTCGCGGCCATGAACGAGATCAAGAGCTCGTCAACCGAGATCGGCAAGATCATCAAGGTCATCGACGAGATCGCCTTCCAGACCAATCTCCTCGCGCTCAACGCCGCTGTCGAGGCCGCCAGAGCCGGAGAGGCGGGCAAGGGCTTCGCCGTCGTCGCCGAAGAGGTGCGAGGCCTTGCCCAGCGATCCGCCGAGGCCGCCAAGAACACATCCTCCATGATCGAGGAAGCCGCCAGACGCGCAAACGCGGGCGTTGAGATCGCCGGCGGCGTCGGCACGGTTCTCGACGAGATCGCTTCCGCCACCGGCAAGGTCAACTCCATTCTCGCCGAGATCGCTTCCGCATCCAGCGAGCAGGCCAAGGGCATCTCCCAGATCAACACGGGAATCAGCGAGCTTGACAAGTCCACCCAGACGAACGCCGGCAACTCCGAGGAACTCGCGAGCGGCTCGCAGCAGACCGCCGCGCAAGTCGCGTCACTCCAGGACCTCGTGCGCCAGTTCCGAACGACCGAAGACGCCCGCACGTCCGGCGCAGCAGGCCGCACGCCGATCGCCGCGTCGCGGGTCGGAATGGGCCGCGCCGGCCACGGTCCCTCGCTCGCACGCGGGCCGTCGCGCACCGGCATGAATGGCGCATCCCGGCGCGACGACACCTCACGCAAGGCCGCCGAACGCGCGATACCGCTCGACGCCGACGATGACGCGCTCGCCACCTTCTGAGCCCGAGACCCTGCGCAGGCCGACTCACGCAGCATCGCCACCGACACGGTCACACGATGGCAACACTCGCACCGTCACAGTTCGAGCGAATCGCGGAGATCGCCAAGAGGCGCTGGGGGCTCTGCTTCTCGGAGAAGAAACTCCCTCTCGTGACCAATCGTCTCGCGAGCTTCATTCGCCGCTCGCCTTTCAAGGATGTCCAGTCATACCTGGATCATCTCGAGAAGCACGCCTCCGAAGAGGACATGCTCGTCTTCTTCGACATCCTCTCCACCAACGTCACAAGCTTCTTCCGTGACCCCGCGCACTTCGAGTGCCTCGAACGCGAGTTCTTCACGCCGCTGGCCCGGGGGAACACTACCACCCCGGGTCGAAGGATCCGCATCTGGTCGGCGGCGTGCTCGACCGGGCAGGAGCCGTACTCCCTCGCAATGTCCGCGTGCGAGAGTCTCCCGGATCTGGACTCCTGGGACGTGAAGATCCTCGGAACGGACCTCTCAAACTCGGCCGTCGCCCAGGCCAGGTCGGCGACTTACCCCGCCGACAAACTCGACGGCATTCCTCCTGCGATCGCCGAACGGCATCTCATCCACGATCGACGCGCGGGAACCGCCACGATCGCACCCCGTGCCCGCGGGCTTGTGACGATCGCCCGGCTCAATCTGATGGACGCATGGCCTTTCAAGAGCAAGTTCGACGTCATCTTCTGCCGAAACGTCATGATCTACTTCGACGCACCGACGCGACGAGACCTCGTCAAGAGGTTCCACGAACTCCTCCATCCCGGGGGCATCCTGGCGCTCGGCAGCTCCGAAAGTCTCGCGGGGCTCAACGCGCCCTTCACGCCGGTCCAACCCTCGGTCTATCGGTCCGCCTGATGGAGACACGCTTGCTCCAAGACCAAGCTCCATGGAAAGCACGACCCGTTGATCCGACGGGGAAACTGGTCGTGGGTGTCGCCGACCTGCTCGTATCCAGCGACCCCGACGGAACGATCATCACCCACGCCCTGGGTTCATGCATCGGCCTGACAGTCTACGACCCCGTCGCCCGCGTCGGTGGAATGCTGCACTACATGCTCCCGAGCGCCGACCTCAACAAGGAACGCGCGGAGGAATCGCCCGCGATGTTCGGCGACGCCGGCATACCGCTGCTGTTCCGGACCTGCTACGAGCACGGCGGCAAGAAGGAGCGGCTCATCGTCTGCGCCGCAGGAGGTGCCGAAGTCCTCAGCGCGGACGGGCACTTCAAGATCGGCTCACGCAACCGCACACTCCTCCGCAAGATCCTGTGGAAGAACAACGTGCTGCTCGCCGCCGACGAGACCGGCGGCACGCAGAGCCGCACCCTCTCGCTCCGACTCTCCGATGGAATCGTCGCCGTCCGCTCCCAGGGAGTCGAGAGGCAGGTCTGGCCACTCTGACGCTCGAATCAGTCGCAGGCACCAAGCCCGGAGGTCCCACCGTGAGCTGCAACATCCTCATCGTTGACGACTCCTCGCTCCTTCGCAAGGCGGTCCGCCGCGTGGCCGAGATGGCCGGGGTGCCCGCCGAACGCCTCCGTGAGGCCGCAAACGGAAGGGAAGCGCTCGACGTCGTCGAATCCGAGTGGATCGATCTGGTGCTGCTCGACATCAACATGCCTGTCATGGACGGCGAACAGTTCGTACGGGAGCTCCGCCGGCGACCGGATGTCGCTCAGACGCCGATCATCGTCGTGAGCACCGAGTCGAATGCCGAACGACTGCAGCGCCTCAAGGACATGGGCGTCACCGAGTTTCTCCGAAAGCCCTTCCAGCCCGAAGACCTCTGCCGCCTCATCTCAAAGCTCCTGGGAGTCAAGCCATGAACACGATCTCCAATGAGCGCCTCGCGGAGCTCGCCGCCGCCGTCCTGGACAGGACCGCCTTCATCTCCGCCGAGGCCGTCGAAGACGCAGCCCCGGTGCCGCTCGACCGCGTCGCTCGAATCGCATACACCGGACCGCACCACGGCCACGTCACTCTTCATACGACTCACGGCTTCCTCGCCGTGCTCGCCGCAAATCTGCTCGGGGTCGACCAGGACGATGCGAACGCCGGTGCCTACGTCGACGATGCGCTCGGCGAGCTGGCCAACATGATCGGCGGCTCGGTCCTCGCCGATCTCGGCGGCGAGTCGTGCGCGTTCGCCATCGGGCTCCCCGAGCTCATGAGCACCGGCACTCCCACGCCCGAAGGTGCAGCGGGCGTCTGCTGCCTGGACTGCGAAGGACACCCCCTGGTCGTCGCGTGGCGGCCGGCGCCCGCCGCGGCGAACGCGGCCTGAGAGAGACGCACTCCATGAGCGATCCCGCCCGCGTCCTGATCGTTGACGACTCGTCCCTGGTGCGACGCGCGCTGAGCGACGGGCTCAGCCGCGAACCGGGCATCACGGTCGTCGACACCGCGCCCGATCCATATGTCGCACGCGACAAGATTCTCGCGCTCAAGCCCGATGTCATCACGCTGGACATCGAGATGCCGCGCATGGACGGCCTCAGTTTCCTGCGCCGACTCATGAAACACCATCCCGTGCCCGTGATCATCGTCAGCTCACTCACCCCGAGGGGGTGTCGCACCGCCCTCGACTGCATGGAAGCCGGAGCAATCGATGTCCTCTGCAAGCCGGGGGCGTCGTACTCGGTCGGAGATCTTGTCGCCGAGCTGGCAGACGTGATCCGGGGGGCGCGCGGCGCACGCCTGCGCCCGAGCGCCGCCCCACCCCCGCCGGCCAGTTCCGACCTCACGAGCCCCGCACGCCCGCGCGCTGTGCAGCCCGCTCTCCCGATCGAGACCACGAACAGGGTCATCGCGATCGGCTCATCGACGGGCGGAACCGAAGCGCTCAAGGAGATCCTGACGCGCCTGCCCGCCCAGACACCCGGCATCGTGATGACGCAGCACATGCCGGAGGGATTCACCGCCTCCTTCGCGCAGCGACTCAACTCGCTCGCTCAGATCGAAGTCCGCGAGGCCCAGGACGGCGACTCCGTCGCGCCGGGCGTCGCGCTCCTTGCCCCGGGCAATCGGCACATGAGGCTGGCTCGCGATGGCGCCAGGTACATCGTGCGAGTCTTCGATGGCCCCAGAGTCTCCCGACACAAGCCGTCCGTCGAAGTCCTGTTCGAGTCCGTCGCCAGACACGCCGCAAGCAACGCCATGGGAATCATCCTCACTGGCATGGGCGACGACGGCGCAACCGGACTGCTCTCCATGAGAAACGCGGGTGCGATCACCATCGCACAGGACGAAGCCAGTTGCGTGGTCTTCGGGATGCCGCGCGTCGCCATCGAGAAGGGCGCCGCGTGCGAGGTGCTGTCCCTGGAGAACATCCCGCAGCGAATCATCACCTTCGCTGCACGTCCCGCCGTCGCGGCCTGAGACGTGCGTCACCGGCGATGGCTCGGCCGCCGATCTCTAGCGACGACATCCCGCAACTCTCGGGCAGAACAGGTCCCCGACGGACGCGCGAGCGACACCAACCTCGCCAGCCGCTCACTCCCCGTCGCGGAGACGTGCGTCCAGCTCCTCCAGCGTGAATCGCACGCACAGGATCGACGGCTTCTCGCCCTGCGCCCACGTTCCGTAGGTCGTCCCGACGAACGTGCCGTCCGGGAGCACCTCAAGCCCCGCGTATCCGCAGTCGGAACCCCCGAGATTGTCCTTCAGGCGAACCAGCATCGGACGCCGCGCCCCGGGCTTGCCCGTCATTGGTGCATCGGCGTCGACCGACCTCTCCCCCGCCGGATCCGACGCGACGATGTGGTCCCAATCTCCTATCCACGCGACCCAGTCGCCCCACCAGGGGTCGTTCCTCGCCATGAATCGAAAGGTGACGACGATTCGGCCATCCGGCGCATTCACCGCGATGTGCCGGTCCCCCGTGAGCCACGCGGGCAGCTCGCGCGGCTCGGTCCACGTCGCCGCACGATCCTCGCTGAACATGACGTGCGAGTTCTTCACGCGCCGATTCTCTCGCAACAGAATCGCGAGCGTCTCCCCGTCAGGCGACCACACCACCCCCGGCTCGCACAAGTGCACATCCGTTCCCGCCCAGATGGTTCGCGGCTGGGACCACGTCAAGCCACCATCGTTCGAGTCCGTCTGATAGAGCGTGAACATCCCCTCGAACGTGCCACCGGCGCGAATGAAACGCCCGTCATCGTGAAAGAACGCCGTAAACGCCTCGTCGCCGCGACGGACGACCCCTCCCATGGCCACGATCCCGCCGAAATCGCCGATCGGCTCGAGTTCGCTCCACGTGGTGCCCGAGTCCGACGAGCGGGCCGCACGGATCGGGTACAGGCCTGAGAACAGGATGAGCGACTCGCCCCCCAGCCCAAACAGCGTCGGCGTCTCCTGACTCGTGGCCCAGGTCTCGGGTGTAGCCAACCGATCGGACCAGGTACGCCCACCATCCACGCTGCGCTTGAGCACGATCGGGCCCTTGCCATGCCCCTTGGGATACGCAGCCAGAATCGTCGCGCGGTCCTCCAGAAGCAACGTCGACACATGTCCGAGGTACGTCCCCGGCTCATGATCCACGACCACCTGCCGCGCGGCGTCGGCATCCAGGTCGATCCTCGTCGGTTCGTGGGCCAGGCACAGAACCGCTATCAGCGCAAGCGTCACCATGCCACGATCCTACAGAAAGCTGCAAGTCTTCGCCCCGCATCGGCTGCCCCACCTCTGCCCGACTGGCTTCCTCGCATGCCCGTTGCTCTCGCTGGGGTTATCGCCCGCGCCGCCGTTCGCGGGAGCATCCCGCGGCCACGGACCGGCGACCAAAGCGGCACCGGCCAATGGAGGGGCGAGCAGGCGGGACCGCAAGCACATAAAGTTCGCGAATCGAGTCGCTGCGCCATTGAGCCAGGCCCAGGACTCGATAGCATACAAACTGTCCATAGGACGACATACGCGGGAGTCATCGTGATGCGAGTTCAGTGTGCGCGAGTCTTGGCGTTATCGGCCGCAATCGGGATGTGCAGCGCTGGCGCATCCGCCCAGATCACCATCCCCACAGTGACCATCGGCGATCTCGGCAACGCGCCGGACACGATCGTCATGATTGATGGAACGTCCGGCTACGGCTCGGTGGCGTACGAGTACAACATCGGCATGTACGAAGTCACCAACGCGCAGTACGCCGCGTTTCTGAACGCCAAGGCCAAGTCGGACCCGTTCGGCCTCTACAACAACACCGCGTTTGCTGGAGGCATGGCCGGGATGTACGGCGGCATCGCGCGCTCGGGCTCGCCGGGTTCGTACACGTACTCGACCATCAGCGGTCGGGCCGACCACCCGGTGAACTATGTCTCGTTCTGGGACGCCTGCCGCTTTGTCAACTGGCTGCACAATGGCCAGGGCAACGGCGACACGGAGACCGGCGCGTACACGCTCGGCGGCATCACGAACCCGGTGAATACCTCGGTCAATCGCAACGCGGGCTGGAAGTGGGCATTGACGAGCGAGAACGAGTGGTACAAGGCCGCGTACCACCAGCCCGCCAGCGAGGGCGGTGACCGCGACAACTACTGGCTGTATCCGACCCAGAGCAACGGGATCGGCATCTTCTTTGCCAACTACGCCGACAACGGAATCCACAACACCACGCCCGTCGGCTCGTACCCGGCGTATTACTACGGCGCGTTCGACATGGGCGGAAACGTGTCCGAGTGGAACGACACGATCACTTTCGGCTCCTACCGCGGCGTCCGGGGCGGGGCGTTCACCGACGACTCCAGCACCCTGCGGTCCGTCAGCCGCGAGTACGTCAGCTTTCCGACGGTCGAGAGCTACGCCATCGGGTTTCGTGTCTCCCAAGCCATTGGCCTGCCGTCCTGTCCCGCTGACTACAACGGTTCTGGCGACGCTGGCGACATCCTCGATTTCTTGGACTTCTTCGACGACTTCGGCGCATGCGACGGACAGGCTGCTCCATGCGGGCAACTCGGCAACCCCGATGTGAACGGCGACACGAGCATCGATGTTCTGGACTTCCTCGACTTCCTCGACGCGTTCGGGCAGGGTTGCTGAGCCGTTATCCCTCGGTGCCGCCTTGAGTGGGCGAACGTAGCCCGAAGATGGCGCGTTCTCGGCGGGTGGCACCGACCTCCTCCAAACCTCCGCCCCAAACACGCGGACCGCCGTGCCACCGAAGTTGCTGGCCTTGCGGCAAGTTCGGTGCTCGATCCGCAGACTTCGCCTCTCTCCCATTAACCCCGGCTCGCTTGCACATCCACTCGCCATCCGGCACACTCCCCGCATGTACGAACAGGCGTCCCCACCTCACCCGCCGCGGGGCGAACCCCGCTTCTGGCAGCCCGGCGGCGGCTTCGACCACAACGTCCGCTCCGAGGCATCCCTCATCAAGATCATCAACGACATCCACAACAATCCCGTCGAGCGCGAACTCGTCGCCTCGCCGATCGAGTGGCGGTGGTCCAGCATTCACTGGTGGTTGAGTCGCGAGACGAGCCCCTGCCACAACCAGGGAGAATGCCGCGTCCCGTGCGACCTCCCGCGTGGCCGCATGTGGCGCACCTGGAAGCCGCGGACCGGCACAGCCGCCCGGTCAAGGAGAAAGGGCGGCCTTGAGACCGCCCATTTCCTAACGAATCGGGGGGACAGAACACCAATAGAACTTTCTTGGAAAGCGTAAGGGATTGGGAGCCGTCGACCTGCCCGTTGCTGGCCTCCGAAGGGCTTGGAAGGGCCAACTGACCCCGCTGGACCGTACACTCTCCGCTCATGCACCCAACTGCCATTGGCCCATTCAAGGTTGATCGCGAACTCGGCCGTGGCGGCATGGGGGTGGTGTACCTCGCCACCGATACCAAGCTCGACCGTCAGGTCGCCATCAAGGCCCTGCCCGCCGACCTCGCCGCGGACGCTGATCGCCTGGCCCGCTTCCAGCGCGAGGCCAAGGTTCTGGCGTCGCTGAGCCACCCCAATGTCGGCGCGATCCACGGGCTCGAATCCGCCGGTGGTCAGCAGTACCTCGTCCTGGAATACATCGAGGGTGAGACGCTCGCGGAAAGGCTCGAACGCGGGCCCACGCCGGTGGATGAGTCGCTCTCGCTCGCCAAGCAGATCGCCGAGGCCCTCGAAGCCGCACACGACAAGGGCATCGTCCACCGCGACCTCAAGCCCGGCAACGTGATGGTCACGCCCGAGGGCGTCGTCAAGGTGCTGGACTTTGGTCTGGCCCGCACCGGCGAAGGCTCCCCCAGCTCGTCCCACGCCGCGATGCCCGATTCGCCCACGATCACCACGCCCGCCAGGCATTCGCCCACCATCCCGGGCGTCATCATGGGCACCGCCGGGTACATGTCGCCCGAGCAGGCCCGTGGCAAACCCGTCGACAAACGCTCCGACATCTTCTCGTTCGGCTGCGTGCTATACGAGATGCTCACGGGCACGATGCCCTTCCGCGGCGAGACCGTCGCCGACGCCATCGGCGCCACGCTGCACAAAGAGTCGGACCTCAGTCTCCTCCCGCCGGGGACGCCGCCCACCGTCCGACTGCTCCTCACGCAGTGCCTCGCCAAGGACAAGGCCAGCCGCCTTCGCGACATCGGCGACGCACGGCTCGCGCTCATGCAGGCAATCGGCGACCCGGGCGGATCGGCGCTCGGGCTCAGCAGCACCGACACCGAGCCACATCGGCGCGGCATGAGCCGAGCGCTCGCCGTCGCACTCGCCGCGGTCGCGGTCATCGGTGGAACCTTTCCCCTCTGGTCCGGACGCGTCGGGCTCGCGGGCGCAAGGGCGGGCGCTGACGTTCCCAAGCAAGTCGTGCGATTCACGATCGAGCCGCCGGCGGGGTACACGCTTCCGCCGTATATCGGAGGCGGCTCGGGCATCGCCATCAGCCCGGCGGGCGATCGGATCGTGTTCGTCGTCGAGGCAAACAACCGGACGTATCTCTGCGTGCGGGACGTCGCGAGCGCCCAGTCGCGTGTGCTGCCCAACACGGAAGGCTGCGCCAATCCGTTCTTCTCGCCCGACGGCACGTGGATCGCGTTCACCTCCAACTCGCGCTTGATGAAGATGCCCGCCGCGGGCGGCCCGGCGCTGACCATCTGCGAGGTGACCACCTTCGCCTCCTTCGCGTGGCTCGACGACGACACGATCGTCTGGGGCGCCGGGCCTGCGGGGCTATGGCGCGTGAGCTCGAGCGGCGGCAAGCCCGTTCAACTCGCCAAGGCCGGCCCGGGCGCGACGACGGTCGGCGGCGACCTCGTGGTCACGGGCTTCAACGTCCCGGTCGCCGTGCCGGGCGCGGACTACATCCTGTCGGACTCGTGGAGCGGCTTCTCCACCGAGGAGTACAACCTCGTCGCCGTGTCACTCAAGGACGGCCGCGTTCGCCCCGTGCTCCGCACGGCAACCGAACCCCGCCTCATCGCGCCCGACCGCCTGATCTTCACGCGAGGCACGACCGTCATGACCGTGGGCTTTGACCCCAAGCGCGGCGTCACCGTCGGCGAGCCAACCGTCGCCCTCGAACGGGTCCTCACCGACATGTGGATGGATTCGGCGTACATCGGCGCGTCTCCGAGCGGTTCGTTCGCCTACGTGCCCGGCGCCCGGTATGGCGGCGATCGGCGTCTCGTCCGTGTCGATGAGGCGGGAAAGCCCACGCCGATCCTCGACAGGACCGATACCTATCCGATGAACCCGGTAGTCTCTCCCGATGGACGTAAGGCCGTGCTCACCACGCTCCGCAACAAGATCGAGATGTGGGTGCTCGACCTTGAACGGCGATCGATGTCGCTGGTGAACTCCAAGACTGAGGTGTACTCGCCCAGATGGTCGGCCGATGGCGCGTCGATCGTGGCCGGGCACACCGATGCGCAAGGGGTCACCAGTCTTGCGAAGTGGCCGGTCGGCGGCGGGGACCCCACGATTCTCCCCGGCACACCCGGCCGGTTCGACAACGCGCTCCAGGATCTTCCCGACGGCTCGGGGTTGCTGGTCGAGAGCGGCGTGCTCGATGTCACGAGCAAGCCAGACCTGTTCCTGTACAACTACGCGAAAGGCTCGTTCACACCCGTGCGGAACAGCCCGGCGATTGAGACCGAGGGCCGCGTCTCACCCGACGGCAAGTGGATCGCGTACACCTCCGACGAGTCGGGACACGCGGAGATCTATCTCGGGCCTCTGGGCGCGAGCGGGCCCAACGTGCAGGTTTCGACCAACGGGGGGCGGATCTCACGATTCTCCCATGATGGAAAGCGCCTCTTCTTCAGAGATGCGCAGGACACCATGATGGCCGCGGCCATCGACTATTCCGGCACTGAGCCCAAAGTATCCGTGCCGACCAAGCTGTTCGAGATGAAGGCGTCGGGCCCGTATGCGGTGCTGAGTCTGACCGGGTATGAGGTGTTACCCGAGGGCGGGTTCCTGATGATCGAGCGACCGGCGTGGGAACGAGAGACGCGTGTGATCCACGTGGTACTGAACTGGGCCGAGGAACTGCGTGCCAACGGTGCGGGCAATTTGACTTCGCGCGGTATCGTGACAACAGCACCGTAAGCCGCTTGCGCTGCGACGGCACAAACACAAACACCCGCGAGCGGGGGCTCGCGGGCGTTCATTGTTCAATCGGGGTGACAGGATTTGAACCTGCGACCTTCTCGTCCCGAAGCGCGAGCACTATCTGAACGCCTTCCATAACCCACGTTACACGCGACAGTTACGAAAGGCGAGGAATGTCGCTCTTGCGCCCGTTTGCGCCGGGTTCCGCCCCGTTGCGCGGTGTACACCGCGCCAATCATCTACAGAACTCATGCTGAGTGCGTACTCCGCGCCGTCCGTATCGCTGGATTTGTGGTCCGTCATTTCCAAGACGCATGTGCGGGAACGGCAGGATGTGGTCCGCGTTCAGCACCTCGCCGTACGCGTCGTACACCCACTGCCCCGCCACCTCGGCAACAGGCGTCGAGCCCTCGCCGGGATCAACGATCGCAACCACGTCGCCGCGCCTTGAAAGGTCGATCAAGTACTACAGTAGAACGACTGCTTGAAGTCGGCAGCGCCGTGAACGAGTCCGGATCGAGTTTCTGAACACTACGATCCAGGGGTCCGCTCACGCATCAATGACCGCGAGAATTGATCGCATTTCGCAACATTAGCATAAACCATCCCGGAGCGCGAAAGATCCGTTCATCAAGGGAAACACTAACAAGTTTATCGCGATCACTATACAACCACGCGGACGATACGTCAATGGCAGTATCTTCCATAGAAATGATCTCATCCCATTTATAAACCCCGTCTGCGGTAGATACGCCGTCGCAATCACATGTGGCTTGCCAATCAACAGAAAGCCATTTGATTGTGTAACCCATAATCTCATTCACGCTATCAAGACGAACATCATTGATGCGATAATTGACATCAATTTTGGGCCTCTTGGTTGGTCGGAATGTCGCATCAAGTAACCGGTGTAGTTCTTTCAATATGCTTTTGTGATTCATTGCAAGCCCTTCACAGATCGAATGGCGGGTGGCACCGACCTCCTCCAACCCTCCGCCCCGAACACACGGACCGCCGTGCCACCGAGGTTGGCCGCTCTGGGCCAAGCTCGGTGTCCGAACAACAGACTCCGCCCCCCTCCCATCAACCCCGGCTCGATTTGACATCCACTCGCCATCCGGCACACTCCCCGCATGTCCGAACACGCGTCTCCGCTGCCTCCGCCTGCCCGCCGCCGCATGCACCGGCGTGAGGGCACGGGCTCGCCCCGATTCCTCACCTTCTCCTGTTATCGGCGCGTCCAGCTCTTCCACCCATCCATTGCGGATCTCTTCGCGGACACCCTCGCCGCGGCACGCATGAAGCACCGCTTCGCGCTGCACGCCTGGGTCGTCATGCCCGAGCATGTCCACCTCCTCATCACCGCACACCCGGACCTCGACGTCGGCGCCGCACTCCGCTCCATCAAACTACCAGTCGCCATCGAGGCCATCAAGCTGTGGACCGCCGAATCCGCCCGTCATGAGTTCACCCGCTCTCTCCCCACCGTCCACACGCCGCGGGGCGAACCCCGCTTCTGGCAGCCCGGCGGCGGCTTCGACCACAACGTCCGCTCCGAGGCATCCCTCATCAAGATCATCAACGACATCCACAACAATCCCGTCGAGCGAGAGCTCGTCGCCTCGCCGATCGAGTGGCGGTGGTCCAGCATTCACTGGTGGTTGAGTCGCGAGACGGGCCCCTGCCGCGACCAGGGGACACGCCGCGTCCCGTGCGACCTCCCGCGCGGCAACATGTGGCGGACCTGGAAGCCGCGGATCGGCACAGCCACCCGGTCAATGAGAAAGGGCGGCCTTGCGACCGCCCATTTCTAAACGAATCGGGGTGACAGGATTTGAACCTGCGACCTTCTCGTCCCGAAGCGACTTAGCTACTTGGACGCGTTCCATAACCCACGCTAGCGGAGACAGTTACGAAAGGCGAGGGATGTCGCTCTTGCGCTCGTTTGCGTTGGCTTGCGCCCAGTTGCGCGGTGTACACCGCGCCGCATGAGCATCCGCATGGATGCGCGGCGCTGATCGCGCATGTACTCGCTCGTTCTGGAGCGACGCACACGCCGGAATGGCGACATTTCTGGGGAGCGTTCGTCGCTCAGAACTCGCAGCAACAGCGCGGTGTGCACCGCGCCCAGCATCGGGGGTCACGAAGCGGACTCGCTGAGGCTTCCGAAACGGCTGGGATGAGGACAACCCCTAGTGGCGCACGAGGCTCAGGAGAGACTATTGGGGGTTGATCTGCGAGGAAACTGCGCGATGAGGTGTGCGATCGCCTCTTCGGCTGTTCGTCCATGTCCGCCGGATATACTGGCCATGCTCGCGAGTTCTGTCTTGGCGACGGCCCAAGCGAGAAAGACGCGTCCGTCTCCGCGCGTGTGAATGTCGAAATCATCCAGCGAAGGAAACTCAGGGCTCTTTCGGCAAAGGCGCGACTTGTATCCATCGATCGATTCGTAACCGCACTCGAAGCGGTCGATACGGGAATCGCCGTACTCGTGTTCCATGATGCCCGTGCTGGACAGATCCGCCTTGCAGGTGGGACACTGGAATCTCTCTAGAGCATCTTGGGCCTGTTGCAGGCGGTCCTCGGCCGCATCGATCTGAGCCTGCAGACAGGCGATTACGTCTTCCCCAACCTGCCGCTGGAGATCGGCACGCGAATGTGCTAGGTATCGGGCGGGATCAACGCACTGCAGGATCTGCAGGGCCAGTGTCGCAGCGTCGGTGCCGTGGGTGCGCAATGCCATCTTATCTGCAAGCGAAGGGCTGACTTCTGCGACCTCCTGACGGGAGACTCCGTGCCATACCGGGATTATGGTGGAGCTCTGATCGATCTCACGTGCGACCAGCCCTCGGAGTTCCTGCCGCGGCCACTGTTTCTGAAAAAACCAGGGGCTCAGAATGACGAGTCCAAAGTGAGACGACGCCAACCCCCTGTCGATCGACTCGGACAGGCTGTCCCCAGGCTTGAGTGTGAACTCGTCATACCACACCCGAAGGCCGAGATTCCGAAGCGCTATCGCTAGTTCACGTACAAGCAGCTCTTTGTCCTCAGAAGCGTGTGAGATGAACACGTCGTACTTCGTAGGCACATGACCCATGCATTGACCCCATCGCGATCGCCGTCCGTCAGGGTGTAACGAGAAACGTCTCCACACCCCGTCTCCCCCTCAGCCTTCTCAGGGCGGGGCGAGTATTTGGTCGAGGCTCATTCGGCCTCGAACCCATGACTCTTGAACTTGAGCACCCGGCAGTTCTCCGTCACAGCCCGCACCGTTGGCTGGTCAACTCCGTCAGGCACTTCAACCTGTATCTCAACGGTGACCATGACATTCGCGTCCTTGAGTCCCGTGAGGTGGGATAGAACCTCCTGCGCGATGCGACCAGCGTCTCGCCCCAGCCGCGTCGCATCCACCTCTACCACACCGAAGAAGCGGGTCGGAGCCGAAGACGTTGCGCGACTAATTCCGGTGGTGGGAAGCCCGACCCCGCCAGAGCCCGGCACTGGCGGCGGCTCGCCTCCGACCTGCACACCGCTCGGGGGATCGCCTCCCGGCACAGGCACAGCGTCAGCCGTCTGCTGGCGGCTCGCCGTCTCCGACTTCACAACCAGACTCTTCCCATCCGCCACGACCATGTCGATGTTCGCCGTGCGCAAGCCAACAAATCGCTTCTTCTTGTCGTCGTAGAAGTCGGCATACCCGAAGCCCTCACTCTGCCATGTCAATCTGCTCACGCCGTCTCGCACGGCGTCGAGCAGGACCTGAGGAGACTTCACCCGAGGCAGATACAGGTACTGCGCGAAGTCGTCAACGAGTTGTTTCACCGAGACACTCTCGCCCCGCCAAAGGGGAACTCGATCCAATTCCATCCGCAGGAGCGTCCCGGCGTATCGAGTCGCCAGGCCACCATCGTTGATGAGCTTCTTCGACGCACGAGGCGCAAGCCAGTCCGCCCCTTGCAGACGAACCTCGCTCCACTCGACCGGTGCTTGTGTGCTCGGTTGTCCCGGCACGAGCAGCCACTGGTACGTCTCGGGGACACGCTGCCGAATCGTCTCGTCGGCCTCGGTGGTCTTCGTTCGCGCCTGCTTGCTCTGGAACGCATCCAGGTTGAGCGTGTCCGCCTCATCAAGGATCGATCGCCACGCCAGATACTGCCGAACCGCGAACTCTAACTCGGGCAGCCGCGTCTTGTCCGGCGCGAGAAACACAAGCGTGTTGCGATTGAGCCGTGGGCTTGATCCGCGGTGCTCCAGCATCGCCTTCGCGACCGACAACGCGGCGCTGTCCGTTGCCTTCGCAGCGTGCGTCTGCTCCGGAGAGAGAATGACGAGGCGTGCCTCCTGCTCGTCCGGCACCTCCGCACCACTGGGCGGGCAGGGATACACCTTTGCGAACTCACCGCGGCTGCCCTGCTCCTCCCGGATGCGCCGCACGATCTCCGCATGGACCTCGTCGGACTTCCGATCCAGCTGCGCTGCTCGATCTTGAGCCAGCCGCGCTACGCTCGGCGTCGTTGCGAGCCAGTATCGACTCTGATCGACGTACACATGAGTCGCCTGATCTGACAGCCGGCGCAGCGCATCGCCAAACGCCGCGGAGTTCTCTCCCGGCTGCACGCAACCGAGCTTGATCCGTCGGTCGTCAATGCCGCGGTTCTGGGATGTTGAAGTCGGAGCCGACCCGAGGTACAGCGTTCTCGCCACCCGACGCGCCGCGGAGACCCGCCCGAAGGCCGGGTTCTCCCGGTCGATGCGCAGTGGCAGCGAGTTCGGCCCGTCCACATCCTTCTCAATCACCGGGGTCCACGGGTCGTCCATGTAACGGGTGAGTTCATCGCGGACTGGCGGATCATCCATCGGAACCGTTGCAGGAAGGATCAGGAGATTTGCGTCCTGCCTCTCCCACAGCGAGTGGATGACCGACGCCATTAGCCGCAGCACGCCGCGCGTCTTCTGAAACCGGTCCAGCGTTGACCAGTCCTGAAACAGCCGGTCGAAGAGTTCGGGGTGGATTGGATACGAGTTCTGGATGCGGCGCTCGTACTCCGCTTCCTTGCACTCGCCTGGAAACTCGCTCCCGGACTGCCGGTACATGTCGGCGAACGCCCGTGAGACCGCATCGCGGGCCGAGAACTTGCTCGCCTCCATCGGCTGGAACAACCGCCTCCGCACGATCTCGAAACACTCGTCCGTCGTCGCGGGCCGCCACGTGCTCTGCACCCGGTCGAACGTGTTCTCCAGGCGCTTGAGCGCCTCGCGTCCGCCCTCACCACCGATTTCAATGTCCGAAGCGGGCAGCGATGCCACAAGGAATGCCCCCGGCGCGGCCTTGAACGCCTCGGTCAGCGACTGGGCGAAGGTGATGTTCGCATCAAAGCTCCCCGCCGCCAACCCATTCAGGTTGTACGTCTGCCGCACGAACGCGACCCACTCGTCGATGAGGACCACGCACGGGCTGTACTTCCGGAGCAGCGTGACAATACCGCCGGGGCAGACGCCCTGCTCATCGTCCGCTCGCACGATCTCGTACGCGGCCTTGGCCTCCTTCTCGCCTCCGGCCGCGTGGCCGAGCTGCCACGCCAACTCGCCCCAGAGCGTCCGCACGGTGATTCCGTTCGGCTTCTTGAACCCCGTGAGCGAGAGCTTGTTCCCGACTAGCACGGCCCGATGAACCTTCGGGATCGACCCGATGCCAAGCGACTTGATGAGCGGCTCGATTCCGGGCAGGCGCGAAGGCGACACGCCGCCGAACAGGTGAAAGAGCGCCAGCATCGAGTGAGTCTTGCCGCCGCCGAAGTTGGTCTGGAGTTTCACCACCGGGTCCGCGCCGCCCTGCTTGGTACATAGCCGCTTGAGCCCCAGCGACAAGAGTTCCGCCAGCCCCTCCGTCAGATGCGTGCGCCGGAAGAACTCAACCGGGTCCGTGTACTCGGCCGGGGCACGATGCTCTTTGTCGAACTGGTCTTGATAGACCTGCCACAGGTCCGCAGCGAACTCCGCCAGCATGTAGTTCCCGCTCGCCACGTCCCCGTGCGGCGTGATCACGTCGCGCCAGCACGGCAGCCCAGTCGTGAACTTCCCCTCGACGCCCGTCGCCGCGGCCTTCTTCGCCTCCTTCTTCGTCATCTCCTCGAACTTCTGGCGCAGCACCTCCTGCAACTGCCGATCGATCTCGTCCGCCTCGGGGGCGTTCACCGCCGTCAACAGCCGCTTTGCGCTGTCAAGGGCGCGGTTCGTATCGTCGATTCCGAACGGCTCCTGGTGCGCCCAGCGGTTCCGGATGTCGCGCATCTCGAAGACCAGCGTCCGGTCGCTCTTGGAGAGCTTGAAGCGAAAGACGTACTGCCACTGCTCATCGATCAGCTTGAGCAGGGCCGCAATGTCCCACGCTCCCGGCGATGAGGCGACAAGTGGCGCGACCGGCCCCACACTCTCGCGACACTTGGACTCCCACTCGTCGCCGAGCTTCGCCTTCAGCTCTCGCTCGACAAACGGAAAGATGCCGCCTCGAAGCAGCTCCAGCGCCTTACCCACACGATCACGATTCGATACCGCCATGCAGTTTCCTTGCTTGAAGTCGCACAATCAATACCAAGTGGCGACGCCAACCACCATTAGCTCCAATCCCTTCGAGGCATGAAGAATGCCCGAATAGGTCGCCCGTAGTTCTGATGCGATGGATTGTTTAACACGCTTGCGTAAAGCCTCCATAGGTAGTCTTCTGTTTGACGCGTTTCGCGAGATTCGCATCGGATCATCGTGGTGAGCTTTCGAATGAACTCAGTCCGTGGCCATGCAAACAGGTCGCAGACAATGTCAATCGCAGATCGCGAACTTGGAGCCTCTTGAGCGGACGGTACCGAAGAGGAGGGCCGCTTGGTTCCCGCCTTGCTGCGACGCCGTGTCTTCGCAATCGACCTGTATGATGTGGGCGTCTGGGTGCCTCGCGACGCTTGATACTTGGCCATTTCCAGCTTCACGGGGTCTACGCGCCGTCCAGACTTTCGCTTTGCCTTCTTCGCAGGGGGCCTGAAGCGACTGCTGATGGCTTGTGATCTGCCGTAAAGCTTCACCCGAGCCTGTCTCCGAAAGTGACCACCCTTAGGCATTAATCGCTCCCATCTCTAGGGCGTGATAGCAAGCCCGATCCCGATTCGAAACTGCCATGTGCTAATCCTCATCCTCTTCGGAAGCCATCAACAACGCGGCTAGGCCCTCAACATACTCAAACACGATCGCATCCGCGCAGACCTGGGAATCCGTTCGCTTTCGCTGGAAGGCGATTTCGTTGGCCACAAGCAGGAATGCTGCAATGTCGGCTGGAGTTGCATTGCGCCAGCGGCACCACGCGAACTGCTGTTCGTAGCCTGCCGGCGATCCATCAGACCGAATGCCAACGGCCCAGAGTGTCCATTCGCCGCCCGTGCGTGGCTCCAGCATCAGGTCACACAACTGGCCCTCACACTCTGGCGATGCGTGACGGAATCGGACCAAAGGAATGCAGTTGTTCCCGCGCTCGATCTGAATGTCTGGCGGGAGCCCTGGCCCAAATGTCCAGCCTGCTTTCGCGTCGTTCCAGATACACCACGCCTCGCACTCCTCGGGCGTGAACTCTTGCAGGCTTTCCCTTCTGCCAATGCTCATCGCATTCCTCCTCAGGAGTACAGAGTTCGCTCCGACGCGGCGGGAGCCCGGTCCTTGCTCGCCAACTTCTGAATCTCCGGCCACGCCACCACCAGCGCGTTGTACGCGATCGCCTCTTGCGCCCACTTCTTCCGCTCGCAGACCGTGTACAGCCGGTACGCCAGATCCCGGGCGACCTCGGCCGCGCCAGCGTACACCGCGTTGATCCGGCGCAAAAGATCTGCCGCTGCCTGCTCGCCGCCCGTCTCCAGCGCCCAGCACAGATACTGGCAGACCTCCCAGTGCAGGATGTCATCATCCGTCGCCGGGTCCCAGGTCTCGGGCTTGCCGCCCATGAACTCAGCCCTTTTGAAGAGACGGACCTTGCCACCCTTGGAGGCGAGTACGCCTGTCTTCTCCAAGCCATTGACCCCGACCGCCATCGCGTTCGCAAGGGTATTGGCATCGCCGTACGGCCCATCGTTGTGAGCGTACTGCTCGAACCATTTGATGCACCAACGGGTGTCGGCATCGTACTCGCCCTCCTGCTCGGCGAGCACCTCGTCGAGGACCTGGTTGATCAGGGCCAGGGCGGTGCGGACGCCCATGCGATCGCCGCTGGTCTCCAGCACCTTGCTGTAGCGGGAGTACACGGCCATGCCGGGCCCGATGGCGGCCTGCGCGAGATCCACAGGCGCGATGTTGCCGGATTGCAGGTCGCGGAGCGCGGCGGGGAGTTCGCGTTTGAGCGCGGTGACGAACTCGCGCCGCGAGGCCATCGGGGCCGACTCCGGCCGCGGGTGGCAGACGAGGACGATGGAACTGGCGAGGGCATTGGCGCCCATGCCGACCATCCGGTTGCCGAGTTCAGTGCGCATCGGCCACGTCCCAGTGATAGAGAAGCCCGCCCGAATCAGACCTTCGAGCATTGTTTCCCAGCCTGTCGAGGCCGTTGTCATGCCCATATCCCCTGCCTCACCGTCATCGTCTACCGTTTCAGCTTGTTTGAACGCGTAGAACACTGTCAATGGATAGTCCGGATGCTCTCCGTCGCGCATGCGCTCAAATGCGCGACCTAGACCAGTTTCAAAGAACGTAATCGCACTGTCTTTGCGGCCTTCATGGCGATACGGCGAGGCAATCAGTTCCTCGGATTTGGGGGTCAGCATTGTGCGAAACAGACTTGGGTACTGATCGCCCAGCGAGCGACGCAGCCACACATAGAAGAAGTCGGAAAGGTCGGCGTAACCGATGTTGTCGTAGTAGGGCGGGTCTGTGGAATAGACCGTCGAACCCGCCCCGATGCTGTTAGCGGCGCTCTGAGCGTCCCTTTGCATGACTTGGCC